>JAFGHX010000282.1 GCA_016929905.1 Kiritimatiellia bacterium | reverse complement strand
CTCCGTGGCGCGCCACGTACCGGGGCCGACCTGCTCCGGCTTCTCGGCGGTGTGCAGCAGCCATTTCTTCGCGTAGTCGGGCCGGGTCGCGCGGACCCGGTCGAAGACCACGATGGCCGGCGGGTTCGCCTTCATTTTCGGCAGGAATGCCGGGATAAGCTGGTGCCGCGTGTATTCCATCCCCTCATGCCACATGCCGTCGCCGGGCCCGCTGAAGTGCCGCATGACGGGGATGATTCCCTGCTTGTATGCCGACAGGGCGGCGTCGACGTACTTCGCGGCATTCGGATGCTCGCCGTGCATGGCCAGGCCCGCCATACCGATTCCGCAAATGTCGGAGGCCCGGTGGTTGTTGAAGGGCGGGTAGTGACCGCGCGTGATCAGCCTTTGATACAGATTGCCGACATGGGCGTCGAGCCCCTCGAGAATCGCCTCTTTGTCTGCGGGCGTCAGCCGGTCGTAACACCAGTCATAGGCGCAGGCCAGGGCCCTGGCCCGCCCTGCATTCGCAAGGTCATTCGCGGAGACGTCGAGGGCAGCCAGCTCTCGTGCCATCGCGATCGCCTTGTCCGCGTGGGTCTTCTCGCCGCCGAGCCGATAGAGCAGGGCATAAGGCGGCACATGGAATCCAAGGCGCTTCTCAGATGGCTTGTTGCCCATGTTGCCGTCGGCCCACTGCCTCATGCCGGTCCACTGCGCGGCATGCGTGGTCTGGATCCGTTTCCGCAGGGCCGGCAGGTCCTTCTGCGTGAAGAAGATCCGCGGATGGCCGGGCTCGACCGCGAACGAACGGGGTGTGGCCGCCGCGGCGCAAGCGCCGGGTGCCGTGCTCATTGCCGCTACCGCGACCAGCCCCAGCATCAGGGCCCCGTTGAGTCGTTGTCGTACGGCCATGCTCGTTTCCCCCGCGTATGCGCGCGCCGAGCGAGGCGAGTTTCAGCCTGCCCAGGCACCCCTCTGCGGCCCATTCTCCCTTCGCCGGGATACAGGACACTAGGAGTCTGTCCAAGAATTGGCTTGGCCATGACGCCGCGTATTTCGCGGTGTCCGCAAGGCGCTGGCGAGGGGCCATGCCTGGAAGGCCTTGCCCAGCGCGAAAATCGGCGCAATCGTGGCTCAAGCCAATTCTTGGACAGACTCCTAGCTCCGAATGGCGCGAACACAAACCGTCTCTCTACTGTCAGTGCGCGCCCGCAACGCCCCTCACGGGGCTCACTACCAACGGCTCAACAACCTGCTATGGCGGCCCGTTTGTAGTCAACGCCGTAAGGCGTGTCGCCCGACGCTCTTCGCGCCCAGAGGCCTTATCTGAGCGCCATTCGACGCTAACTCTGCCCCTCCTCATATCCGGTCTCGTACATGGCCACCACGTTCTCGGCGGGGCCGACGACCTGGATGTTGTGGCACGGGCCGAGCAGATAGCCGCCGCCCGCGCCCAGGATGCGGATGTTGTCGCGGACTTCCTGCCGGACCTCCTCGACCGTTCCGAACGGAAGCGTGTGCTGGTTATCGACGCCGCCCTCGAAGATGAGCTTGTCGCCGAAATCGCGTTTCAGGCCCTCGCGCGCCATGCCGGCGCAGCGCCACTGGACGGGATTGATGATGCGTACGCCCATCTCGATCAGATCCGGCAGGATCTCGCGGATCGAGCCGTCGCTGTGCGTGTCCACCACCGCGCCCGCCTCGTGCGCGATCGCGATCATGCGCTTCATGTAGGGGAAGAAGAACTCTTTCAGATGTGCCGGCGAATACAGGAGCCGTTCCTGCGCGCCCATATCCTCGGACACGCCGATTACGTCGATTCGGCCGTTCGCCATCTCGCAGGTGCGCCGCGCCTTTTCGCAGCACAGCCCATACAGTCTGTCCAGGCAGTAATGCACGAGTTCGGGGTTCTCGATCAGATCGATGAACGCCTGCTCGTCGCCGCGCAAGTGCTTGTAGACCAGAAACGGCTCGGAGCCCGGGCCCTTCACCACGAATGCCTCTTGTCCCTCCAGCTTCGCGGGGATGTCGGAGTAGTCGTAGTCGTCGGGGCTCGGCCAGCGGTATCCCTTCTCGATCTCGGCGATCGTCTTGTATTCGGCCAGCGGATGCGACACGCATTCGCGATAGCTCCCGCCGTCATATTCGACAGGCCGGAATTTCCGGCCGTAGATGTCCTCATCCTCCGGCAGGGGCGGCCCCACATAGCGAGGCCCGACGCCTACGGCGCAGTCGATATGCAGACGTTCGAACACCTCGCCCATCGTCGCGCATCCCAGATGCGCCTGCAGTTTCCGCGAGGTCTCGGCGGTGGCGCGATAGTGCATCGGAATGCGGTCGGGTGTCTCATTGTTCACGACCGCCCGCCAGCGTTCGCGCGGGCTCATTGTGTCCTTGGTCATGCGTATCCTCCCCTTTTTCCTCTCGCACATGCTGTTCGTCAAGACGTTTGGCGCCAGTTCCGTCGCCTGTCGCAACCGTCCGCGGCTCGGGCGCGCGCGGACGCTATGGCCGCCAGGGCCGGGCCGGTCCCGCCTCGGGCCGGGCCGTGGGCCGGTAAGCGAACCGGGCGACTGCGAAGGTGAGTGTCACGGTGCTGCGCGGGCTGAGCTCGACCAGCGCCCGGGCCGCGCCGAGCCTGGTCGTTTGGCCGTCCGCGGCAAGCGTTTCGAAACGGTCCTGGCCGTAGAAGCCGCCGGTCAACAGGATACGGCGCGAGGCGTCGGCCGTGTTGCACAGCAGCAGTTCGAGCCGGTCGCCGTCGGACCGCGTCACGAGCGCGGCGACATCGCGTGGCAGCCCCGGCTTGCCGTCTTCGTGAAAATAGCGGATCGGGGCCACGCTCGGCCCGCCGTATGTGGTGCGCGTGCCGCCGTCGAGCCATCGGCAGAAACGCGGGTCGGGGCTGTGCGCTCTGAGCTGGTCGCCCGTGAACGGCAGGCCGTCGCGCTTCATCGGCTCGTGCTTGCGCCACGCCTGGACCATCGCCTCGTACTCGGCGCCGGTCGGCTTGCGGTCGGGCACGGCCAGGATGCCCTTGCGCTTCGCGTCGTTGCGCCCGGCGCCTGCCTCGAAGGCCCGGACGGCCTCCTCCGGCGAGCCCTGCCCGAGCAACTGGAACCGCGCCACGGGCAGCGCCGAGGGATTGGCCTCGCACGCACGTTCCAGCAGCGTACGGGTGCGCGCCCCGAAGCCGAGCCGATGCGCCAGTTCGAGCAGCGTGTAGAAGGACCGCTCGCTGTAAGGGCGGCCTTTCGGCATCCGGCTGTAATGGACCCAGCCCGTGCCGGGCAGATAGTCGCCGGCCGGCCGCCCATCCTTGCCGTGTTTCATCAGGATCTCCAGGAAGTTGACGAGCGGGTCGAGTTCCCGCGTATCCCCGCCGGTCATCAACATGGCGGCGGGAAACCACGCGAGATAGCCGCGATGCGCAATCGCGATGCCCCAGCCGTCGGCATAGGAGAACTGTTTCAACGCGCCCGTGGATTTCTCCGACAGCGGGGGTGCGGTGTACCAGGTGGCCGTCGGCCGGCCGGTCCGCGAATCCACGTAGTAGGGGATCGCCCCATCGTTCGCCCCGGTCGCGCCCGCCCAGGCGCGCGCGTAGCGCAACAGCCATTGGCGGTACTTCTCGTCGGCGGTCGCCAGCCACGCGTGAAACGGGGCGGCCATGTACTGTGTGTTGCCCGCGCAATCCGCGTCTCGGGCATAGGGGCGCGGCGGCCTGCGGTTGCCTTTCGGGATCGCGTGCCGCAGGAAGCCCGTTTCGCGGTTGAAGATCTCCTCATGCGCCAGCAGATCGGCGAACGAGGCGTTCGCGGCCTCCAGCCCGCCGTCTCCGGGCGCCACCTTCAGCGCGCCCCACAGGTGCGGGAACCCTTCCCCCGCATGCTCGTAGTCCATGTCCCCCCGGTAGAATCCGTTCGTGTAGACTCCCTTGTGCACGGCCTGCCGGTAGTACCGGTGCCACACCGCGACGAAGCGCTGCGCGATCTCCGGGTCGCCGTCGACCACGAGGAAATCGGCCCAGTCCATGAACGCCTCGTGAAAGTCGTCGATGCCCCAGTGGCTGACGGCGTACTCGGCCACGCATGCGGAGCCGTCCGGCTCGAGGAAACGGTCGATGAACGCGTGGTAGGCCGCCCGCGCGGAAGCGCGCGCCGCCAGTTGCGCCTCGGCCCAGCGCGGAATCTCGCGCGTGCCGCCGGCCGCGATCGGCGCCAGGGCCGGCGCCGCGGCCGCGCTCATGCACCACAACATCAACCCCGGCAGCAGCAGGTTCGCGTATCGTGTCTGCATTCCCAGTCCTCCCAAACATGGCTATAGAGTCAGGATGGAATGGCGCTTACTTAGGGCTCGCGCATAAATAGATTCACATTTCACCACGGTGAAATCGAGTAGTTCCATTTGGGTCTGGCCGTGTGATGACGGAGGT
>JAFGHX010000281.1 GCA_016929905.1 Kiritimatiellia bacterium | reverse complement strand
TGCGGGCGGGGGTCTTCCGGCGCACGACGGCCGCGAAATGCGACAACGATGCTTTGGCATCGCCTTTCGCATTTCGCGGCCCCCGTGTATCCGGAATACCCCCGTCTAATGCAAGCCTATCTGCGAGACAGGACACTAGCACGGCCACAGGGGGGGTGGGCAACGCTCTTCCGCGGTCGCCCGTGAAGGCGGGGGGCCTGAGGAAGACGCACATCTTCCCCTAAGTGCTCCCCAACACAAATATCGTGACAATATTGTGTTGGGGAGCACTACGCCCCGCCGATCTCCGCGCGGAACGACCTGGGGCTCATGCCAAGCGTGCGTTTGCAGAACCGGGAGAAGGCGAAGGGGTTCGAGAAGCCCATCTGGTAGGCCGTCTCGCTTATGCTCAGATCGCCATAGCGCAGCAGCCGCGCCGCGACCGCCGCGCGCTGCCAATCCAGCCAGGCCTTGAGCGTCACGCCCTCGCTCCTGTGGAACTGGACGGACAAATGACTGGTCGAGTAGCCGAGATCCTTGGCAAGCGCCCGGATCGCTATCGGTTTGCCGCGCAGCGCGGCTACGCGGGCCTTGACGCGCTCCGCCGGCGAGCGGCGCGCGCCGGCGGAGCCGCCCTCGCCCAGGCCTGCGTACACATGCATGTATGCGCCCAAGATATGCTCGAGCAAGGCCGCATCCCCCGAAGAGGGGAAGGCCTTCTCAGGCAGGATCGCGGTAAGGGCTCTGAGCAGAGCGACCGTACGTTCCGAACGCGGCAGGACTGCGGTGGGCCGGTCTCCGGCAAGGCCGTGGACCCGGAACTTGAACGTCGCCATGTAACTGCCTTCGTCCGAATGCTGCAGCCGATGCGCGACGTCCGGCGGTATCACAATCGCATCGCCGTGCCGCAGCGTGAAGACTTCGCCGCCCGCGTACACGGTCGGCCCGCGCTTCCCGCCTGCCACGGCCTCCAGCTGCCAATACGGATGGTTGTGCGGCGTCAACCACCTGGCCGCCGGCCGCCGCGACACGAAGCCACTCAGCAGAATGCACTGGATCACGCGCGGCCGCTCGATCTCCGCCGTGGTCGGTAAACGTTTGGATATGTCTGCCTGCCGTCCAGCCATGACGGTCTCCAACCCGCGTGGTATTTCCGGAAGTATGGACCAGACCCCGCCGGGAATAAAGCAAATTGATCCATGCGGGGCCCGTCGCCCGTCCGTTCCGAAGCAAGCGTTTTGGTATGTTTGCCTATTGTCCGGCCATGGAATGGCGGGGGTGGGCGGGCTACTCTACGAACGAAGAAAGGAGCACATCATGACCACGGCAACCGCCCGGAAGATCGCATTCCCGCCCTACACCGAGTATGATCCCGAGGTGCCCGTCTGGTGCATCACGCCCAAGGTTGGGCCCACGATACACCGGTTCTTTGACACCTCGCCGGTCAGTCCGTCGGGCCGCTACGTCGGCCTGACCCGCTTTCCCTATGACGACCGCCTGCCGACCCCGGGCGAGCCGGCCGAGATTGTACTGGTCGACCTGGAGGAAGGCACGCAGGAGGTCGTGGCCGAGACCGCCGGCTGGGACACGCAGCTCGGCGCGCATGTGCAATGGGGACGAGACGACACGTGCCTGTGCTACAACGAGCTGGACACCGCCGCCTGGCGCCCGTACGGCGTGGTTCTCAACCCGTTCACGGGCGAGAAGAAAGAACTCGAAGGCGGCATCTACATGGTCTCCGCCGACGGCCGGTTCGCGGCCAGTCCCTGCCTGTTGCGCACCGCGCGCACGCAGGCCGGCTATGGGGTCCTCGCCCCGGACGAAGCGGTCCCGCGCAACCAGGGCGCGCCGGACGACGACGGCATCTGGGTCACGGACCTGGAGACGGGCAAAGCCGATCTGCGCGTGTCGCTGCGCCGGATTGTGGAGACCGTGCTGCCGCCCGCCGAACGCGACGGCCAGGCCTTCTACGGCGCGCACGTGAAGTGGAGCCCGTCGGGCGAGCGCCTGATGCTGGTGCTGCGACGGGTGTTCCTGGGCGCCAGCGGAAAACGCCGGTTGAGCCCGAACGTCGTCACGCTCAAGGCCGACGGTACGGACATCCGGATCGCCATTCCGTCCTCGGAATGGAGCAAAGGCGGGCATCACCCCAACTGGTGCCCGGACAGCGAGCACGTGTTCATCAACCTGCGCTACGACGGGCCGGGCACGGCAATGCGGTTCGTGAAAGCCCGATACGACGGCTCGGACTACGGGCTGATGAGCGACGCGGTATGCGGTTCCGGCCATCCGGCTCTGCATCCGGACGGGCGGCATATCCTTACGGATCTGTATCCGTCGGAGCAAACGGACGGCGAGCCCGGCATAGGAGTTGCGCGGCTGGTGGACCTCGAAACGGGCGAGGATCGGGCGCTGGTCAGGATCAACTACATGCCGCCGTTCGAAGGGCCCGAGCGCGCGCTGCGCGTGGACCTGCATCCGGCCTGGGACCGCGCGTTTGAACGGATTGTGTTCAACGGCTATGTTGACGGAACGCGGCGGGTGTTCCTGGCGGACCTTCGGCCATGCAATCTCGGGCAGGATCGGGGAACGGAACTGTAGAGCGAAGGGAGCGTTGCGGAATGAGAATACGGATGCTGGCGGCGCTGGCGGGAATGGTCTTGACGCTCGACATGCGCGCGGAGGGCCTGATCCTGGTCGAGGACGGCAAGCCAGAAACGCGCATTGTGCTGGGGGACGACGTTCCGCCGTTCGCGAAGTTCGCGGCCCGGGAATTGCAGGATTACGTGAAGAAATCCACGGGGGCGACCCTGCCGATCGAGGACGGCCTCAAGAACGACGGCCTGGCCGAGATCGTTTTGGGAGACGGAAGCATTGCGAGAGGCCTGGGCCTAACCACGGCGGGGCTTACGCCGGACGCTTTCTATATGCGGGTGATCGGGAAGCGGCTGGTGATTGTGGGCAAGGACGATCCGAGGATGGATCCGGCAAAAACAATTGTCAATTGGTTTCCCTTTCGCCAGAAGGAACATGCAACGCTCTTCGGCGTCTATGAACTCCTGGAGCGGTATATCGGCGTCCGCTGGTACCTGCCTCTGGACGAGCTCGGCGAGGTCGTCCCGAAAAAGCAGACGGTCACGGTACCCGATAACCTGGACCTCCACCAATCGCCGAACTATATCGGCCGCAATACGCATCTTTCTTGTGGCCGCGACGACCGCGACGAAAGACCGGCTGATTTCGGAGGGGGCGGCTGGATTCCCGATCAGTCGAGTGATCCCGATAAGCCCACCAAATGGAAGGATCCCGATTGGCATTCCTTCAATCGAAGGAGGAACCTGTTCTCCTTCCGCATGCGATCTGAAAGTCAATCCTGCTCCCGTGCCCATTCGATGACCAAGCTTGTACCCTCCAAGAAGTACGCGCAAGCGCCGGATGACTCCATCTACCTGCGCCGTGTGGCCTACATGTACCGCAATGTCATGCAGATGATCGATCCCGCCCTGCCGGATTGGCGGGATCCCGATGTGCGCGTCGGAAGCCGGCGGAAATGAAGATGACGGTGCTGTGAAATGTCCTGTCATGTTCTTGTCCGGAAATGGGGGCCGGCGGACATCCTTCAGGTGGAACTGTCAAGAGTATTGAGAAGTATGGCAAAGTATGAGAAGCGGGGATCGGTTGACGAGAACGGCGACGAGAACGACTGACGAGTGGGAGTCTGGTAGTCGTTGACCGTTATCGTCGCCGTTCTCGTCAACCGGAGGGAGATCGGGAATGAAGGGGATAACAACACCGCGGCGTCTCCGCGGGGCCCTGATGCTGGGGCTGGTTTCGGCAGCGGCAATGAGCACGGCACCCGGCGCTTGCGCCGCGGCGGCCCCACCCCGTTCGTTTGCGGTCGAGCCCGGCCATCCGCGCATCTTCTTCACGGCGAAGGACCTGCCGGCCCTGCGGAAACGGATCCAGACCACGCATTCGAAGCAGTGGCTGAGCATGAAGAAATGGGCCGACGGCGGCATGGCCGGCAAGCCGTCCGACAAGCGCCTGGGCTTCGATGTGCCGCCGTACGCCTTCCTCTATCGGCTCAGTGGCGAGAGGGCCTACGCGGAGAGGGCGATCGCGCTGGCGCGAAAGCTGGCTGCCCTCGACGTCTCCTCGAATGACCTGGCGAATGCAAGGCGGGCCAGGGCGCTGGCCTGCGCCTATGACTGGTGTTACGACCGGCTGACGCCCGCGGACAAAGCGGCGATTCTCAAGGGCCTCGACGCCCATGTCGGCTGGCTGTATGAAAGGCTGATCACGCGTGGTCACTACACGGCCCTGGACAATCACCGGGCCAATGACGTCTGCGGGATCGCGATTGCGGGCTTCGCCATGCACCGCGAGCACCCGAACGCCGAGAAGTACATCGACGCCGCCGTGTCGGTGTACAAGAAGACAATCATCCCCGCGCTGCGTCAGTTCGGCGGCCCCGGCGACGGCATGTGGCACGAGGGGCTGGAATACACGCGGCATGAGCTGCTCAATGTATTCCGGTTCTTCAAGGCATGCGCCGGCGCGCTGGGCGAGGACTTCTTTGAGCCCGGTTTCGAGCATTTTGGCTACGGCACCGTGTACGGCACGTATCCCGACAGCACGCTGCTGCGGGAAGGCGACAACCATTTCCCCGGCGTCAGCTCCTGGGAGCGCAAGTACATGAGCATGCTTGCGTCCAGATACCGCAATCCGCATGCGCAATGGTATGTCAATCACATGACAAAGCCCATTACCGGACTTCAGGCCTGGTACGATATCCTGTGGTATGATCCGGCCGTGCCGGAAACGCCGCCCGATGCCCTGCCGCTGACCCGCTGTTTCGAGGGCTTTGGCATGGTCGTGATTCGAACCGGCTGGTACGAGCCGGACGCCACGGTGGTGACGTTCAGGTGCGGCGATTTCTTCGGCGGCCACGATCACTGCAACCAGAACGACTTCATCATCTACAGGAAAGGCTGCTTGGCCGTAGACAGCGGCGGGTACGACTCCTGGGGGAGCCGGCATTGGCGCAACTACTACTCCCGTACCGTGGCGCACAATACCATCACGGTCCTTGACCCGGATGAAGACCGCGCGCACAACTTCAACAACCAGGCCAACGACGGCGGCCAGATCCTCCTCTACAAGCGCGACGGCACGTGGAACCTGCCGACGACCATCGATAAGGCCCGTCAAGACCCGCAATACGATACGGGAGATATCGTCGTACTGGAACAGGGTGATGGTTACACGCGCACGCTTGGCGACGCCACGCGCGCCTACAGCCCGCACAAGCTCAAGCAGTTCACGCGCGAACTCGTGGTGCTGCACCCGAAGATCAAGACGAACCCGCCCGCCATCGTGGTCTTCGACCGCGTCCGCGCGACCAAGCCCGAGTACGCGAAGAAATGGCTGCTGCATACCGAGCACAGACCGGAGCAGGTCGGGCCCGGTGCGTGGCGCGCGACGGAAGGGGACGGCACGCTCTACGTGGGCATGCTCGAGCCACAGGGGGCCGGAGTGACACTCGTCGGCGGGCCGGGCCGGGAGTTCGAAGTGAACGGCAAGAACTATCCGCCCAGCGAAAAGACGAGGCCGAAGACGCCGCCGAACTATCTGGGGAACTGGCGGATCGAGATCGAACCGCCGAAGCCGGCGGAACGCGACCTGTTCCTGAACGTGCTCATCCCAGCGGACAAGGGCCAGTCCACCGCCCCGGCCGTGTCGCGGATGGAGACGGAGAACATGCTGGGCAGCTTCATCCAGGGCGACCGCGGCGAGCCCGACACGGTCGTGTGGTTTGCCAGGGACAAGGACGTTCTGGACAAGACCGAATCGCTCAGCTATAGCCTGCGGGCGGACGGGCCGGCTCGACATCTGGTTGCCGATCTGCCGGCGGACGTGGACTATGAGGTCCGGTTGGACGGCAAGCTGGTCCGGACCCAGCGGACGCAGGACACACGGACGGAGACAGCCGTGCGGAAGCACCTGGCCCCCTCGAGTTCGCTCTGCTTCACGACCCCCGCCGGACCGGCGGGCGGGGCGATCACGATCACGCCGGGTCGGCGTTGACGGGGGCGGCTCCGCGTGTCGACAAGGATCGGGAGAAAGACCAAGGCATGGCTGGCAGGCAAAGGAGCGGAACCATGGAAATAGGTGTCTATGCGGCGGCTATTGCGGCAGAGGGGACCAGGGCCCAGATGACGGTCCTCAAGGAGTTGGGCTACGATTTCATCGAACTGCCGTGGGGCAAGCCGGATGTGCCGAAACTGACTACGGAGTACGGCAGGGCGCTGCGCGAGCTGGGCGAAGAAACCGGCTGCCCCGTGCGGACCGCCACGCTGACCACCTTCGCCGACCTGGGCACGCGGTTGCGCGACGCGGGCTCGCGCCAGGCCGAACTGGAGACACTGCTCGGGGTTTGCAGGGCACTGGCCGCGGCCGGCGGCGAGGTGTTGCTGCTGCCGAACTGGGCGGGCGCCAACGACCCGGAATACGATGCCTTGTACGTCTCGTATCTGCGCGATGCAGGCAACGCGGTCGCGGATATCGGGGTCAAGCTTGCGGTGGAGCACATACCCGGCAGCAAGTATCGCAACCGGGCCGCGGACATCGCGGAGCTTGCCGACAAGGTGGACCATCCCCACGTCGGCGTGTACTATGATATTGCCAACAACCTGGCCGCCGCCGATGATCCGGTCGACGCGGCCAGGGCTTCGGCAAAACGCGTTCTCGGCTATCACGCCAAGGGCAGAGCGCGCTCCGGCCTCTCGCTCGCCGACATGCCGCTCAGGGAAGTGCGCGAGATCTTCGAGGCCGCGGGGTACCAGGGCCGCGTGGCGCTGGAGCTCGACAAGCCCGAAACAGCGGGAGCGGAACCTAACGCGCACCTGGCCGAGGCCATCAAGGTGATGAGGACAGCAGGGTATTGAAAGGCAAGGCGCCCGCGCCGGGCACGATGGCGATAGCCGTCGGTATGCGCGGAAGGAGACGCGGCACGAATTGGAGATCGGAAATGAAGGGGATAACAGCACCGTGGTGCCTCCGCGGAGCCCTGATGCTGGGGCTGGTCGCGGTAGCGGCAATGAGAACAGCACCCGCCACGCGCGCCGCGGAACCGCGCGCGGTCGAGCCCGGCCATCCGCGGATCTTCTTCACGGCAAAGGACCTGCCGGCCCTGCGGAATCGGATCCAGACCACGCATGCCGGGCAGTGGCGCGGCATGAAGAAATGGGCCGACGGCAACATGGCCGGCAAGTGGAACCACACAAGAGTGCGGGTATACTTGCCGACGTACGCGTTCCTCTATCGGCTCGGCGGCGAGAAAGCGTACGCGGACAAGGCGATCGCGATGGCAAGAGAGCTGTTGGCGGCCGTCACACCGGAGAACGTCGCCGAGGAGCCAGTGTGGTTCTGGGCCCGGTCCCTGGCCATGTGCTACGATTGGTGCCATGACCGGCTGACGGCCAGCGACAAGGCGGCGATTCTGAAAGGAATCGATGAAATTGGCGGCCCGTTGTACGAACGCCTGATCGTGCGCCGCTGGTTCGGGGGCCTGAACAATCACGGCAACAACAACCTCACCACCCTGACCATCATGGGCCTCGCCATGCACGGCGAGCACCCGCATGCCGCGAAATACCTTGACGCCGCCCTGTCCGCATACACGCAGGATCTCATTCCCGCGATCCGGCACTTCGGCGGACCCGGTGACGGCATGTGGCACGAGGGGATGGAATACACGCGCCACGCTCTGATCCCGACATTCCTGTTCTTGGCGGCATGCCGCAGCGCTCTGAACGAAGACCTGTACGCGCCCGAGTTCGAGCAGTTCGCCTACGGGCTTCTGTATGGAACGTATCCGGACAACACGATGTTACGGGAAGGCGACAACCACTTCCCCGCCGTCACCGAATGGGAGCGCAAGTACATGGGCATGATTGCGGCCCGGTACCGGAATCCGCACGCGCAATGGTACGTCAATCACATGACGAAACCCACCGGCGGCGCCGACGCCTGGTTCGACATCCTGTGGTACGATCCGTCCGTTCCAGAAACGCCGCCCGACGCCCTGCCGCTGGCCCGCTGTTTCGAGAGCTTTGGCATGGCGGTAATGCGAACCGGCTGGCATGAGCTGGATGCCGCGGTGGTGACGTTCAAGTGCGCGGATTACTTCGAAGGCCACGACCACTGCAACCAGAACAGCTTTACCATCTACCGTAAGGGCCACCTGGCCCTGGACGCCGGCGGCTATGATAGGTTTTCCAGTGCGCATTGGCAAAACTACTATAGCCGAACCGTTGCGCATAATACCGTCACGGTTTTTGACGCGGCGGAGGACGGCGCGGCCAACTTTGGCGGCAAAGTCAATGACGGCGGACAGATCGTGCTCAAGACGCGAAACGGCAAACCGAACTCTCCGCAGACGATCAAGCAGGCGCTTGGGGACCCGCAGTACGACACGGGAGACATCGTCGTCTTTGAGCAGGCCCCCGGCTACGTGCGCGTGCTGGGCGACGCCACGCGCGCCTACAGCGCGCACAAGCTCAAGCAGTTCACGCGCGAACTCGTCGTGCTGCACCCGAAGAACAAGACGAACCCGCCCGCCATCGTGGTCTTCGACCGCGTCAGCTCAACCCGGCCCGACTACGCGAAGAAATGGCTGCTGCACACCGCCGAGAAGCCGGAGCAGGTCGGCCCCGGTACGTGGCGCGCCACGGAG
>JAFGHX010000032.1 GCA_016929905.1 Kiritimatiellia bacterium | reverse complement strand
TAGGACGGGCTTTCCAGCCCGTCCCGTGCAGGCGTGAGTGGAATGAGCGTGGACGGGCTGGAAAGCCCGTCCCACGGGGGGAGGCGCATGGCTATCCGGACGTAGGACGGGCTTTCCAGCCCGTCCCGTGCAGGCGTGAGTGGATGGGGAGCGGGGGAGTCGACGAAGATTACGACACAGCTTACGACAAAGATTGGGGAAGCCGGGTCGAGGGCGAGGCGCCTGATGCAAGCCAAAGCCCCCCTGCTGGCCGCCGCCTGCCTGCTGCTCGCTGCCGCGGCACCCATGGCGGCTGAACCGTGGGCGACACCGCGGGATGCGGCGCGCGTGCGCGCCGAATTGACCGCGCTTCTGGACGGGACCGGCCCGCGCCATCCGGGCACGGCGGGCAATCTGGCGCTGGAGGCGCGGATCGCCGCGCGTTTCGCGCAGAGCCCGTTCAAGAGCGGGGAACTCGTCTTTTCGGCTCCCGGTTTCGAGCCGGGCGAAACCCGCCTGTCGCTCCCTGACGGCGAATCGATTCTCGTGTATCCGATGCATCCTTCCCTGTTCCGGCCCGGGAATTTTGCCGAGCGGCAGTTCACCGCGCCGCTGGTGGACCTGGGGCAGGGGACGGTTGAAGACCTGGCGGCGCTGAAGGGGGTGAGCCTCGACGGGGCGCTGGGGTTGATGACGTTCGATTCCGGCGGCAACTGGCGCCGGTTCCTGCGGTTCGGGCTGCGCGGGTTCATCTTCATCGGCGCAGAGGCGTATAACCGCCGCGATTGCCTGGAGAAGGTGCACACCACGGAGGTCGCCGTGCCGCGCTTCTTCGTGCCCGCGGCGTCCGGCGCATGGCTGCGGGCGCGCGCGGCCGCCGCGCCCGGCTCGCTGCAGGTGCGGGTGACGGCCGAACCGTCCCGCTGGGCGATCCGTACGCTGCGCGATCTTTGGGTGCTGGTCCCGGGCAGCGACGAAGATCTGGCCAAAGAGGTGGTCGTGCTCACGGCGCCGATGGACGCGAACTGCGTCGTGCCCGATTTCGCGTTCGGCGCGCAGGCGGGCGCAAACCTGCACCTGCTGCTGCGGCTGCTGGAGTCGTTCGAGACCGCCGTTCCAGCGCGTACGGTGCTGCTGGTCGCCGTCAATGCCCATACGCAGCACTTCCTCGGTGAGCGCGTGCTGGCCTGGAACCTGCTGGGCTCGAGTTCCGATGTCGAGCAGGCGCGCGACTCGCTTGCCGCCGACCTGCGCGTGCAGGACGTGTTCGCCGGGCTTTACGCGCGGCTGAAGCTGGACCCGCCGACGGCGGAGGATGAGCGGCTGCTCATTGAGATGCGCTCGATGCAGGATACCTCCACGGGCATGCATCTGTCGGTGAAGGAACCGATCATGGCCCTGGCCCGGCGCGACGTAAACGAGTTGAAGGGCGAACAGGTCCGCTTGTTGCATGCGGACCTTGTTAAGGAAGAGCGGCAGGCGCGTATAGGAGCGCTGACGGTTCAACGCGACAAGTTCGTGCATGTGCTCACGCTGTTCAACAAGGCGGGTGTCCGCCGGACATTGAGCGAGTTGTCGCCCGAAGAGGTCGAGATCCTGCGCGGGTACGTCGGGACGGTCATTCGCCAGAATACGGAGTGGGCGGAGTTGAACCGGTGCGATCTGGAACGCAGCGCGAAGAACCGCGCCGTTCGCGACGCGCTCGAAGGCCGGCCGGTCAAATTCGTCATCAACCTCGCTCTCACCTGGAGCGGGACGCGGATCGGGTTCGCTTCGGGCGACAGGTTCGGGGCCGCGCGCTGGCCGCGCAAGTGGGGGCTGGAGGCCATGCGCGTAGCCGACGGGGTGGCGGTGGCCGCGGGCGACCGCGCCCGGATGCTGGCCGACACGCTCACGCTGCGCGGCGGCCTGCCGGAAGGGCACTTTTTTCCCGGCGATTGGCCGGGCGCCGCCTTTTTTCACGCGACGGGCACGCCGGCATTTGCGCTGCGCAACGTGTTCTGCGAGGGCGGGCGCGCCTTGTCGCCGGCCGACACGCTGGACCGGCTCGCCACCACGCATGCGGCCGAGGTCGCGAATTACGTGCCGGCCCTCGTGCGGGCGCTGCTGGCCGACCGGCGGCTGACATCGCCGTCTATTCTCGAGTCGCCGCCCACCCATCCGCCGATGTGGACGGTGCAGGTGAAGGCGTTCAAGTTCGACAAGTTCTCGGCCTCCGTCGCCCCCGAACTGCCGGTCCCCGGCACATTCCTGGTGTTGGACGGCACGCAGAGGCGGCGCGATCTGCCGCGGGCCGCGTTCGTATCGGCGGATGTGGTGAACAGTTACCTGGCGCTGACCGACTCCAGGGCGACCGCGCTGATCTGGGGTGTCAAGGACTTGGATCTGGCCGGCAGCGCGTTCCATTGCGATGCGGACTTCGTGCGGGTCGACCACGTCGTCGACGCCGGCGAGGTTCAGCAGAAGATCGACACCAACATCGTCCGCGACCAGGCGTCGCGCACGCTGCCGCTTTTCGAGTGCCTGGAAATTCCGATCTACGACCGCGAGGACCCGTCCGCCATCTCCGGCTCGCGACTTGACGTGCAGGAATGCATTCCGCTCAGCGGCCGGCTGAACACCGCGCCGCGCAAGTACGGATTCAGCGGGGTGCGGTCGACCCTGTCTTCAAAGGTCGTGTACTGGGGGGAGGGCCCTGCGTCATTTTTCGTGGAGCACGGCGAGCGGCTGAAACTGGTGACGCGGCGCAGGCGGCTGGCGCTGAATGCGGCGCCCGAATACCCGGAGGGGCGCGGTTACGCGACGGTCGAGGAATTGGGTCCTGACTTCTTCGCCGCCGCGGCGCGGGACATGGCGCATCTGAACCGGCACCGCATCAAGAAGCTGCAGGGCGTGTCGGACGAACTCGTCCAGAGCCTGCTGGCGAGGAGCGAGACGGCGCTGGCGCGGATGGCGGCGGCGCGCGGGCAGAACGACCACGCGGCCTACCTGCGCGCGCGGGCGGAGGCGCTCGGTGCGGGCTACAAGGCCTACGACCAGACGTCTTCGGTCACCAACGACATGCTCAAGGCGGTCGTCTTCTACATGATCGTCATGCTGCCGTTCTGCTTCTTTGTCCAGAAGCTGATCTTCAAGTTCGTGAAGATCGAGGCGGAAATGGCGATGTTCGGGGTTCTGTTCGTGGCGACGTTCTTCGGGTTCCGCATGATTCACCCGGCGTTCCGCATCGCGCAGGCGCCGGAGGCGATCTTCATCGCGTTCGTGATGGGCGGGCTGGGCGCCTTTGTGATCAGCATTCTGCACGGCCGGTTTGAAGGTGAAATGCAGCTTCTGTTCAGGACCTATGCCGGCATGGACACGGCCGAGGTCGGCTATTCGACGGTCGGGCAGAAGGCGATGCTGATCGGCGTGAACAACATGAAGCGCAGGCGGATCCGGACGACGCTGACGACGGCGACGGTGGTCCTGGTCACGTTCACCATGCTGGCCTTCACGAGCATTTCGAGGAAGATGAGCCCGACGATCGTCTCGCGCCGGGACCCGGCCCGGTACACGGGGATCATGTATCACCGGCCCGGCAATGCGCGGCTGGACGAAGGCACCGTCCGCGCGTTTCGGGAGGTGTTCGCCGGCACGGGCGAGATTCTCGTGCGGCGCTGGCTGCTTCCGCCTCAGGAGCGGGACGACACGTATCCGCTGCCCGTGTGGAGCGAGGGCGGGGCGTCCGCCCAGATCGACGCCGCGCTCGGGCTCGCCACGCGCGAGGACGGGTTCCTGGGTGCCGTCCCGCTCGCCGCGGGGCGCTTCTTCTCCGCCGACGACGCCGACGAAGCCGTCCTCCCGCTCGGGCTGGCCAGGGCGCTGCGGATCGTGCCGGAGCAGCTTGGCAGGGCGCGCATCTTCTTCGAGGGCCGTTTGCTGACGGTCGTCGGCTTTCTCGATGGGAACCGGTTCCGGGCGCTCAAGGACCTGAACCGCCGCCCGTTGCTGCCCATCAAGAGCACGCCACAACAGCCCGGCGGCCGCTCCGATCTGGACGCCGTCGGGCTTTCCGAGAAGGGGGAAGAGGATTCGGGGGTCTTCTATGTGGACACCTCCAGTCTCCTGCTCCTGCCCGTGGAGACCGCCGCCCGGCTCGGGGCCGAGCCGTTCAGTGTGTCGATCCGGCTCGCCGATGAGGCGGCCATCTGGCCGGCCGTCGACCGGTTCCTGACCATCAGCTCGGCGAACAAGTTCTTCATCGGCAGCCGCACGCCGTTCGCGGTTGGCGAGGCCACGAGCCATGCCAACGAGCCGGGCGTCTACTACGTCGGCGAGGGGTATCGCACGTCGATCGGCGGGCTTTCGTCGCTGATCGTGCCGTTGCTCATCGCGGCCACCATCATCCTGAACACGATGCTGGGCTCGGTGTATGAGCGCCGCAGCGAGATCGCCGTCTACAACGCGGTCGGCTTGAACCCGAATCACATCGGAATGTTCTTTCTGGCCGAGTCGCTCGTCTACAGCGTGATCGGATCGGTTGGCGGCTATCTGGTCGGCCAGGTGCTGAGCCTGGCTCTGATCCGGACGGGTATGGTGCAGGAGATCAACCTGAACTTCTCGTCTCTGAGCGTGGTTTACGTGATCCTGTTCACGATCGCCGTCGTGCTGCTCTCCACGCTGTATCCGGCGCTGGTCGCCAGCAAGGCCGCGGTGCCGTCGGGCAAGCGGAAGTGGTCGTTTCCCGAGAACGACGGGCATCAGATGTCGGTCCTGTTCCCCTTCATCTATCAGCCCGAGCTGATCGCGGGGATCATGGCCTATCTGGAGGAGTACTTTGCGCGGTTTACCGAGGCGTCGTTCGGCGACCTGATCGCCGAACTGGACGCGAAACGCCGGGGCCGGGACGCGGACGGGCGCGCGGACTATGCGCTGGAGTACCAGATGGCGCTGGCGCCGTTCGACCTGGGCGTGACGCAGCGGGTCCGGTTCCATGCCGCCTATCGCGAACGGTTGCAGGCCTATCAGGTCACGATGGACAGCACGCGCGTCTCCGGCCAGGACGCGAACTGGCTCACCACGAACAAACCCTTTCTGGAGAAGATGCGAACGTATCTGCTGCACTGGCGCAATCTGGACGACGCCGAGCACGCGCTCTATGCGCAGCGCGGCGAGGCGTTGTTCGACGAACCGGCCGCCGCGGAACCGTTCGCCGCTGACCATCAACCATGAGCCGCTAACCATGGGCAAGGGGGGCTTCTGACCGATGGGCCGAACGAGCCAGGACAAGGAGCTTGAGCAATATCGCCGGCTGATGGAGCCGCCGGAGGAGTTTTCGGAAGGGTTCTCCTGGAAGACGATCGTCGGCGCGATCTTCCTCGGCATGCTCATCATGCCCGGGTCCATGTACCTGGCGCTGGTCGTCGGACCGGAGGGCAACATGGCCAATGCCGCCCGCTGGGTGACGATCATCCTGTTTGCGGAGATCGCGCGGCGTTCGTTCCAGGAATTGAAGATGCAGGAGGTCTACATCTTCTACTTCATGGCCGGGCTGGCCATGATGGCGCCGTTTCAGGGCCTGCTCTGGCGGCAGTATTTCGTGCGGTCCGATTATGCCATCGCGCTCGGAGTGGCGCAGGAGGTCCCTTCCTGGTGGGCGCCCTCGGCGGAAGCGATCAAGCAGACGGGCCACACGTTCTTCGCGCGGATATGGGTGGCGCCGATCCTGCTTGTGGCGGTCGGCCTGCTGGTCAGCCGTCTGGACCAGTACGGGCTGGGTTATGTGCTGTACCGGATCGCGAGCGACGTGGAGGAACTCCCGTTCCCCATGGCGCCGGTGGCGGCGTCGGGCATCACGGCGCTGACCCAGAGCAAGGATGAGAAGCAGCCCTGGCGCTGGCGCTGCTTCTCGATCGGGGGGGTGCTCGGGTTGGTGTTTGGAGCCGTCTATATCGGGATCCCGTCGGTGACCGGCGCGATTCTGGCGAAACCGCTGCAACTGATCCCAATACCCTGGGTGGACTTGACGCCGGCCCTCTCCAGGTTCCTGCCGGCCACCCCGCTGAACCTGAGTTTCAATCTGGTCTGGTTCTTCACGGGCATGGTTCTGCCGTTCTGGGCGGTGATCGGCGGCGTGCTCGGTGTCGTTTTCACGATGGGCTTCAACCCCGTGCTGCGCAGTTGGGGCATCCTCTCCCACTGGAATGAGCAGATGGACGTGATCGACACGATCTATCAGAACAAGGTGGACTTCTACCTGTCGTTCGAGCTGGGCCTCACGCTTGCCGTCGCGGCGATCAGCCTCGGCCGCGCGCTGCGCCCGGTCATCCGGGCGCGGCTGGCCAGAGGACGCTCAACGGCCACGGAGCTCACCCGCGCCCAGCTCGGCGAGCGGGAGCCGAGCGCACTGCGGCGGCTGCTCGTCAACAACCCGAAGCGCGGCGATTTTTCCATCTTCATCGCGCTGGGGATCTATGCGTTCAGCAACGCGTTCTGGATCGGGTTGTCGGCCTGGTTGATCGAGGAGTTCCCCTGGAAGTTCTTCGTCTTCTACGCGGCCGTGCTGACGCCGCTGATCTCTTACACGACGGCCAAGCTGGAAGGCATGATCGGGCAGGCTCTGCGCATCCCGTACATCAAGGAGGCCACCTTCATTCTGAGCGGGTACCAGGGCGTAAAGATCTGGTTCGCGCCCGTGCCGATTCCGGACTACGGTGTGGCCACGGTGAACTTCCGGGTGCTCGAACTGACCGGCACGAAGGTGATGGGGCAGGTCAAGACGCAGCTTGTCACGATCCCGATCGTCGTGATCGCCTCCATCGTCTTCTCGCAACTCCTCTGGGGAATGGCCGACATTCCGTCCGCCGCCTATCCCTATGCGCAGAAGATGTGGGACCTGAACGCCAAGACCATGTGCCTGACGTTCAGTTCCACGATGGAAGGCGGCTCGTTGTTCATGGAGGCTATGCGCCTGAAATACGTGCTCTACGGGCTCGGCGGCGGGGTGGGCGCCTATCTGGTGCTCTCCTCCTTCGGACTGCCGACGCTGTTGGTGTTCGGCGTCGTGCGCGGGCTGGGGCAGGGTACACCCTCGAACGTCACGCTCGAACTTGCCGGCGCGCTCATCGGCCGGTTCTACTTCCGGCGCCGGTTCGGCGATATGTGGATGAAGTACACGCCCGTCCTGCTCGCCGGTTTCACCTGCGGAATGGGCCTGGTCGGCATGGTGGCCGTCGCCTTTACGATCGTGACCAAGATGATCTCGCCGCTGATCTTCTGAAGAGTGGAAGAGTGGAAGGGTGGAAGGGTGGAAGAGTGGAAGGGGGGAAGAGTGGAAGGGTGGAAGAGTGGGGGCTCGTGTCCCTGCAGCCGCCCAATCCTTCCAATCTTCCAGACTTCCCTGTCTTGTATCGTGAAGCTTTGAGATATGAATGGGGGCAGTGACAATCGAATAACGGCGCGCGCACTGGTGCTGGGCGGGCTGTTCGCGGCCTGTTTCGCGATACTGACGGTCTACTTCGAGAACCGTCGCTCGCTCATTTGCACGGCCAACCAGATCCCGGTTCTGCCCTACGTGCTGCTCCTGGCGACCGTGCTGTTGCTGAACCCGCTGTTTCGGCTGATCCGGGTCGTGCGCCGGCTGACGACCGCGGAAATCCTGGTCATCTTCACGATGGGTATGGTGTCGTCGGGCATCTCGACGTTCGGGCTCTCGGCGCAACTGGTTCCGGTGATCGGGAATCTGTTCAACGGGCATTGGAACACGGAGCAGACCGAGTGGAACCGGTACGTGGAGCCGTTCCTGAATGAGCAGTTGTTCATCTCGGTGCCGGGCATTCGGCAAGCGGCGCGGGAGTACCGGGCGGCGGCCGAGGCGGCTCAGCAGTTGAAGACCACCTACGAGGCGGCGCTCGCCCGCCAGAAGGAATCGGCGGCCGGCGGGTCCGCGGCGGGCGAGGGGCTTGCGGGGGAGGGTGGGGGGGCGGTCGCGGCGCCATGGCCGGGAGCGGACCCGCCTGCACGCGTGGTGGCGGAGTATCCGGACCGGATCCGGGAGCAGGAGCGTCTTGTTGCCGAACGCAAGGCGATTCTCACGACGCTGGAGGACCAGGCGAAAGCGAAGGTCGCCCTGTTCCGGCGCGGGTTGCCGAAGGAGCTGCGCGCCTATCCCGGGTTCCTCCCGATGGCCGGCGACGACGGCGCCACATACGCCGGGCGGTTGGGTCGCCTGTTCTACGGCAAGCGGGCGGCGGGGCACCTGCGCGGGGCCCTCGCCGCGTTGCGCGCGGCGCCGGCGGGCGAGCCGTTGGCGGACGGGCCGGCGCGGGCTGTGGCCGCCTATGTTCGACGCGCGATCGACGCGCTGGCGCCGCTTGCCGCGACCGAGACGCTTGACGCCGACAAGGCGGAACTCGATGCCCGCGACGCGAGGCTGACCGGCCGCCTGGTGGAACTGGACGGGGAACTGGTGCGCCTGAACGAGGAGAAGCGCCGGGCGGCGGTCGATGCCGCCAAGCGGCTCGAGCGGCGGGTGGCGCGGCTGGAGCGCCAGAAGCGCCGGGTCAACAGGGAGAAGGAAAGGCTGGCCGCACTCACCGAGCGGAAGCTGATCCACATCGAGGCCACTCGCCGTGTGGCGGAGACCGTGGCCGGACTGACGGAACTGCACCGGCCCCTTGCCGGCAGCGGCGCCCGGCCGGCGCCCGCCGCGGTGCGCGCGCCGCTCGCGGCCGCGCTGGCGGACTTCCCTCAGTTCGATGCGTCGCTGCGCCGCTATTTTGTCGGGGACGTGCCCTGGTCGCAGTGGGCCGGACCGCTTGTCCGCTGGGGGCTGCTGATTGCGCTCACCTACGTCGTGCTGATGACGTTCAACATTCTCATCTTCCGCCAGTGGGCGCACAACGAGAAGCTCATCTATCCGCTGGCCGAGCTGCCCGAAATCCTGGCCGGGTTCGAAGGCGGCGAGTCGCGGGGGCTGCCTGCCGTCTTTCGCAGCGGGCTGTTCTGGCTCGGTGTGTCGGTCTCCGCCGTCTTTGTGGGGTGGAACCTGCTCTGCCGAACGGGCGTGGTGCCGGGCTTGAAGGAGTTCGATTTCTCGAATGCATGGCAGGCCTATATCCAGAATACGGCGCTGGCCGGGCTGGAGTACCTGGGCCGGTCGACGATCTTCTTCACGATGATCGGGCTCGCCTTCCTGATCCCGAAGAAGGTCTCCTTCTCGCTCTGGTTCTTCTACGTGCTCTTCCTGGTCCAGGTGCTCGTTCTGGTGTGGACCGGCTACGGCTACAGTTGGCGTTCCTTCCCCTGGGAATGGTGGTACACGCTCAACTTCTGCAATGCGGAAGGGGGCGGCGCGCTGCTCGTCTTTGCCTCGGTCGTCCTGTTCAAATGCCGCCGATATCTGCTGTGCGTGTTCTGGCCCGCCTCGGTACGCGACCTCGAGGCGGACGAACGGCGCGAGCTGCGGATCGCCTCGGGTCTGTTCCTGTTCGGCTCGCTGGGCGTTGTCGGGATGCTCTGGCGCTGTCTGGGTGCGAACCTGTACTACTCGATGTTCGCCTACGCCATCATCATGGTCATTACCATCGGGCTCGTCCGGGCGGTGGCCGAGGGCGGGGTGCTCGGCTTCCAGGCCTGGGTCAGCCCTTTCCATTTCGTGCGGCACGTGTTCGGGTTCGACAAGAGCTGGAGCGCGCCGTCCCTGTTTGCGCCGCTGATGGTCTACTACTCGATTCTGTTCCTGGACATCAAGACGTTCATTGCGCCGGCCATGGCGAACAGCCTCAAGATACGGGACGACCTGCGCATGGCGCGCGGGCGGTTCCACGCGGCGATGGCGATCGCCGTCTTCGGCGCGGCGCTCGTGGCCGTGGTGGTCACCGTCATGATGTGCTATGCCGGCGGCGCCGATGCCATGAACCGGTGGTTCTACGTCGGGTTCCCGCGCGGGCTCTTCGCGCGCATTGCCGACATCGCCAAGACGCCGCCGACCGCCACCTCCGACGGCCGCTTCTGGCTGGCGGCCGGTATCGTGCTGATGGCCGCGCTGCTCTATTTCCGCCAGCGGATCTTCTGGCTGCCGCATCCGATCGGCCTCATCATGCTGGTGAACCCGATCATGAAGACCTACTGGTTTTCGATCTTCGTCGGGTGGATCGCGAAGACGCTCGTGACGAAGTACGGCAACAAGGACACCTATGTTCGCGCGCGCGGCTTCTTCGTCGGGCTGATCGTCGGCGAACTCGTCATCGTCACGCTCGCCATGGGCCTTTCGTACGCGATGAAGAAGTATCTGAATATTGACTTGAACAGAAACTAGAGCGGAGACTTGCTCGAAAATCGGACTCGGGACAGCAGATTTCACGGAGGGAGGCGGCGAATCGAGCAGGTTCCCGAGTCAGTTCTCGAGCAAGTGTAACAGGATCTGGAGTTGACGCACAGCGATGAGCACGGTTGTGAAAGCGGTGCATGAGATACCGGAACAGAAGCGCGTGCCGTGGGGTGTGGCCGTGGCGGTGAGCTGGGGCAGCCTGCGCCGGCGTCTGTTCCGTTCGCTGATCACGATGGCGGGCGTGATCCTGGCCATCGCGTTCCTGACCTATATGTTGGTGACGAAGAACGTCACCCAGGCGCTGATCGCCGTGCACGACGATGCGCTGAACCTGCTGCTGCAGAAGGCGGGGGTGGACATCTATGCGGCGGCCAAGGCGGACAAGATGATGTGGCTGCTGCTGATCCTCTCGCTGCTGGCCTGTCTGGTGGGGATCACGAACGCGATGTTGATGTCGGTGTCGGAGCGCATCAAGGAGATCGGCACGCTGAAATGCCTGGGTGCGCTGGATTCCTTTATCGTCAAATCGTACCTGATCGAGTCGTCGTTGCAGGGGGTCATCGGCACCGCCCTGGGGGTCGCGGTCGGGCTGCTGGTCGCCTGCGCGGTGGCGGTGATCAACTACGGGGGATTTGTCGGCCTGCACTTCCCGCTGTCACGGGCCCTGCGCTCGGTGCTGGTTTCGGTGGCGATCGGGAGCCTGTTGTCGGTGGCGGCTTCCATTGCGCCGGCGTACGCGGCGGCCAGGAAACAACCCGTCGACGCCATGAGGATAGAAGAATGAAGGACGATCTCATCGTGCGTGCCCGGGATGTGACGAAGGTCTACCGGATGGGCGCCGAGGAAGTGCACGCGCTGCGCGGTATCACGCTCGACATCCGGCGCGGGCAGTACCTTTCGATCATGGGGCCGTCCGGCTCCGGCAAGTCGACGTTCTTCAACATGGTGGGCGGGCTGGACACGCCGAGCACGGGCGATGTGTTCATCGAGGGCTTCAGGCTGGCCGATCTGAACCAGCGGCAACTCGCGTGGGTGCGCTGCAACAAGATCGGCTACATCTTCCAGTCGTTCAACCTGATTCCGACCATGACGGCGCTGGAGAACGTGGCGATCGCGCGGGTGTTTGCGGGCTTCAGCCCGCATCAGGCGCGCGAGGATGCCGCGCGCGTGCTCGAACTGGTCGGCCTCGCGCACCGGCTCGGCCACCTGCCGGCCCAGGTCTCCGGGGGCCAGCAGCAGCGGATCGCCATCGCGCGGGCGCTGGTGAACGAGCCGTCGATCATCCTTGCCGACGAACCGACGGGCAACCTGGACCTGCATACGGGCGAGGAGATCATCACACTGCTCGACGAGATGAAGGCGAAGCTCGGGATTACCGTCATCACGGCCACGCACGACATGAAGATGCTCTCGGCCTCGGACGTCGTGGTCTGGATCAAGGACGGCGCGGTCGAGCGTGTCGCGCAGAAGGGGGAGGTGGAGATCGAGGTCGGGACCATCGACGGCAAGACCCTGGCATGAAGCCCATGAGAAACCCGGACCGAACCTCGCCCGACGCTTACCACCGGTTCGCGTGGGACGGCTTGTCCTTCGACGTGCCCGCCCAATGGAATCTGTCCTCCTACACCTTCGGCAGGCGGAGTAACACCGTCGAGATGGAGGACGACGTTGAACTGCGGCTGCAACTTGAATGGGTGAACCTGCGCGGCCGGCTGGAGATCGGCAAGGTTCAGAAACGGTACGCGGCCCAGGCGAAGGCGGTTACGGAGGCGGCCGAGACGGTGGAGCCGGTGGGGGGGCTGCCGGAGGGGTGGCACGCGTTCGCTTACTCGATGCGGGAACGTCGACGGCTGCTGACCGCCTTCTTCCTGGCGCCGGACGCGAGCCTGTTCTGTTTCTTCGTCTTGCACTTCGGGCGCAGCGGCCGCGGACAGCCCGCGCGCGTGATTCTCCGCCTGGCCGGTTCGTTCGCGGCCCGCATGGTGGGGGAAGCGCCCTGGTCCTTCTACGACGTCGCCTTCACCCTGGACAGGGGGTTCCGGTTGGCCAACACCTCCCTGCAATCGGGCCGAAAGCTGCTGGTCTTCCACTGGCGCATGAGGCGTCTGTTCCTGTGGTTCTTCTCGTTGGCGGACGTGCTGCTGAAGGAACGGGATATCCAGAGCTGGGCGGTCGAGTTCCTGAACGGGTTCAAGTTGGTGCGCGGGCCGCGGTTCGTGCCGGGCGAGGATGGCGCGATCGTGGCGAATCGGCGGCGGTTCCGCTATCCGTTCGGGCACTACGAAGAAATTGGTCGCCAGTGCTTTCGCTATCATGTACAGTACGTGCACGATCGGAGCCAAAACAGGGTCGTACTGTTGCTGTACCACTATCGACGCGGCGCCGACCTGAGTATGCTGCCTGTCGTCACCGCGTCCGAAAGGAGGCAGGGCCCATCAACGGGAAAACACGCAGAGCCGCCGAGGCGCGTGCGCGCGTGACGGCCGGCATCGCGGTCTGTTGCCTGGCGCTCGCCTGGAGCCCGGCCTCGGCGCGCACGCCGCTGCGCCGCTCGGTTGTGAAGATCTACGCCACGGTCCAGTCGCCCGACTACGGCCTGCCCTGGCGCGCGGGCGCCGCGCGCCAGAGCGTCGGATCCGGCTTCATCATCGCGAAACGGCGTATCATGACCAACGCGCACATCGTCTCCGACGTCCGTTTCCTGGAGGTGCAGAAGGACGGCGACGCGAAGCGCTATGTGGCGCAGGTCGACTTTGTCGGGCACGATTGCGACCTGGCGCTCCTGCGCGTGGAGGACCCGGCCTTCTTCGCGGGAACCCGGCCGATGGCGTTCGGCAGGGCGCTGCCGCAGCTCAACGACGCGGTCACGGTCCTGGGCTACCCGTTGGGCGGGGAGCGCATGTCGCTGACGCAGGGCGTGGTTTCGCGGATCGACTACAGCGTCTACTCGCACAGTGCCGTCGACTACCACCTGGTCCTGCAGGTGGACGCGGCCATCAATCCCGGCAACAGCGGCGGCCCTGTCACCTACCGCGGCAAGGTGATCGGAGTCGCCTTTCAATCGCTGCAGCAGGGCGAGAACATCGGCTACGCCATCCCGTTGCCGGTCATCACGCACTTTCTGGACGACATCGCCGACGGCACCTACAACGGGTATCCGGAACTGGGGGTGGGGTCGCTGAACCTGCGCAATCCGGCCTTGAAGGGCGGGCTGGGGCTGGCCGGCGCGCAGAGCGGCGTGGCCCTGTACTACGTGGACCCGTTCGGAAGCGCGAAAGGCACGCTTCAGACGGGCGATGTGCTGCTGTCGATCGACGGGCACGACGTAGCGGACGACGGGACCATCGAACTGGACGGCGAGACGGTGGAGTACAGCGAACTGTTCGAGCGCAAGCAGTGGGGCGACGCGGTCTCGGTCACCATCTGGCGCGATGGCCGCGAACAGCCGCTCGAGCTGCGGCTGACCAATCCGCCGGACCCGTTTACCTACAGGAACCTGTACGACCGGCTGCCGGAGTATGTGGTGCTCGGCGGGCTTGTCTTCTCCCCGCTCACGCGCAATTACGCCCGCACCCTGGGCAGCGGGCTCGGGCACGGGAAGAGCGCGGCACTGGTCTACTACATGGAGTATGCGAAGATCGACGGGCTGCACGAGGGCCGGGACGAGTTCGTGATCCTGATCCGGCGCCTGGCGCACCGTGTGAACACGTATGCGGACGGGTTCGTCCACAATGTCGTCTCCGAACTCAACGGGCAGCCGATCCGCCGCCTGGCGGACATCAAGGCGGCGGCGGCCAAGCCGCTCGACGGCTTCCACGTCATCCGGTTCGAGGGGCGTGACGACTTTCTGGTCTTGAAGGCCGATGACTGCGCCGCCGCCCAGAGCCGGATCCTGTCGGACTACGGGCTGGCGGCGGGCGATCGGATCGAGAAGAAACCATGAAACGAGCCCTGCTGTTGTTCGTGTATGCGCTTGGGCTGGCCGGCGCCGCCGGGGCAGACCCGGTTTCGTTCGAGCGGTCGGTAGTCAGGGTGATTGTCCACCACCAGCGCTACAGTCCGTACCGCCCTTGGGAGAAGACGGCGCCGGGCGTGGGACACGGGTACGGTGTGGCGATCGGCGCTTCCGCCGTCATTACCACCGAGGACTTGGTCCGCAGTTTCACGATGGTGGAACTGCAGCGCAGCAAGAGCGGCAAGAAGACCCCGGCCGCCGTGGAGCAGGTGGACTACCAGGGCGATATGGCGCTGTTGCGGCTGGGCGAGCCGGACGCGGCGCAACGGTGTGCCCCACTGGAACTGGCCGCCGATGTCGGGAAAGACGACGCGGTGCAGATCGTGCAGTTCGACGAGACCGACGACATCCAGTGCGGCGGCGGGCAGATCGTGAAGGTTTCCGTCGAGCGGCTGCCCGGCCCGGGCCGCAGTTCGCTGACGTTCAGTGTGCTGACGGACCTCAACGTCCACGGCCGCGGGGCCGCCGTCGTGGCCGACGGCCGGCTTGTCGGGCTGGTGGTCCGCTACGACAAGAGCACGCGCATGGCGCAGGTGCTCCCGTACCCGGTCCTCCGGCATTTTTTGGATGACGTGGCCGATCCGCCCTACCGCGGCTTCGCGCTGGCCGGTTTCGCCTGGTCGGCTTTGGTCGACCCCGTGAAACGGACTTTTCTGAGGGCGCCGGCCGAAGCGGGTGGCGTCGAAATCGTCGCCACGTTGCCCGATACCGGCGCCGAGTCCGTGCTGCGGCCCGGCGATGTGATCGTGGAATGGGACGGCCACGCCATCGACGACATGGGCTACTACGCGGACGCGGCGTTCGGGCGGTTGCTTGTTCCGCACCTCATCAAGGGGGAGCACTATCCCGGCGACGTCGTACCCGTCAGGGTCTACCGCGACGGCATGGCGACGAACGTTGAGGTCCGGTTGACCAGCCGGCCGGACGACGCCTCGCTGATTCCCGACAACGTGGCCTGCGCGCGGGCCGACTATCTGGTGGAGGGCGGGCTTGTGATTCGGGAGTTGTCCGCCGACCACATCGGCGAGTACGGCGACAACTGGCGGCTTCGGTTTCCGAGGCTGGGTTTCCTGTATGACACACGGGCTGAACGCCCCGAGCAGCCGGGCGACCGGATCGTGCTGCTCTCCCATGTGCTGCCGGACCCCATCAATATCGGCTATCAGCACTTGCGGGAAGGCATCATCACGCACGTCAACGGTGAAGCCATACGCCATATCGGCGATGTGTTCCGCATCGTCGACCGCGATGACGGTGTGGAACGCGTGCGAATCGAGGGGCTGGACGTCGAACTCGTGCTGGACAAGAGGGACCTGCCAGCCGCGAATCGGAGCGTGTCGGAAACCTACAGCATCCCCGAGCTGCGCTACAGGAACCGGACGGATACCGAGGCCTCAGAGGCCGAACCCGGCCCGTGACGCCCGGTCCGCCGCCTGCCGCCAGCGGCGGGTTCGGAACCCCGTGGCTTGTCCGTGCGCCTGCGTTTGGGACAAGGGTTGCGACAAAGCTTACGACAAAGAAAATCCTGATCGTCAGTCGATCTTCTTGCCGGTGATGCGTTCGAGCAGGTACTTCGTCGCCTTCGTGTGGAACTTGCGGCCTTCGAAGACAAACCGGTCCTTGCCCTGCGCGACCGCCTGCCGGTAGGCTTCCTGCAGAGCCGGTATGTTCACCAGGGGCGTTTGTGTGATGCTGAGGTCAATGAGGATGCTTTCGGTCGGATCCTGCCCCTGTTCCTTGTTGCCCTTTTCGTCGGGACCGCTCATGTAGCCCTTCTTTCGCAGGCCGCGCCGGGCTCACGCCACCGATTGCGGCATGAGCCGTTTGCACTGTCTGGCGGGTACGATACGCTATATCGGCGCCGCTGTCAAGACGACCCGCAACCGGTGTCGTTCGCACAAGGACGGATCGTCCGTTTCGCCAACAGACACAGTCCTTTCGGCCCATTGGCTGGAATCCCATTTTCGGATCAGGGCCCAGCGAACCCCTTGTTCGAAGTGCAACGAAGACCGAAGAAGTTTCCAGCGGATGAATGGACGGCAGCGGATACGATTTGGAATAGCCTCTTCATCCGTTGCGGTTCATTCATCCGTTGGAAGAACTCCCCGGGCGGCCGGTTGGCGCAAGGGTGCACCGGGGCTTCGAACATCGGGCTCCAGGCGACGCGGCAGACCGCGCGCCTGAGCCCAGCGTTCGACGCACGGCCAAATAACGATGGACAAAAGCGCTCAACAGTGCTTTAGTGGTTGGCGGTTCAAGGACGGCCGGCCGCCGCGTCCCCGGGCCGCGGCGGTGAAGTGTGGAGGCGCAACGCCATGATCCGACGAGCAGCGCAGATGGAATCCGAAGTGCGCGAGGAAATGCGCGGCGGCAAGGGCCGGGTGACCATCCAGCATTTCTTCAAGAAAAACGAAATACGGGCGAAGTCGCGACTGTGCGCCAAACTGGTGCTGCCGCCAGGCGCGAGTATCGGGCCGCACGAGCACCAGGCCGAAGACGAAGTCTACATGGTTGTCCGCGGGACCGGCGTCCTGGACGACGGGACGCGCCGTGAGCCGATCGCGGCGGGCGATGCGGTGCTGACCGGCAACGGCGAGACCCACGCACTGATCAACGACGGCCCGGGCGATCTCGAGGTGATCGCCGTCATCATGACGTACGCGTGAGCGCCGCGCTTCGGCCGGCGCGAGGAGACGCAGGATGGCCAGGAAGTCCAGCATAGCCGCCCGGATCGTCCTTCTGCTGTGGGTCCTCGTGTTCCTCCCGTCTCTCGTCGTGTTGGGCGGGGCCTATTACTATGTCACAAGTTATGCGCCCGCCCAGCAGCCCCCGCTGGTGCTCCCGCTGCGTAACGTGCTGGGCGGCGTACTCCTGGTGGAAGGCCTCTGGTTCCTCTTTGTGCTCCGGCTGCTGCTGCGCCGGCTGGTCCGGCGGCCGTTGCTCGCGCTTGTCGGAGCGACCGGCGAGTTGACGGAAGGGAACCTGAGCGTGCGCGCCCCCGTCAAGGGCCAGGGCGAAGTGGGCGAGGCGGTCGACTCTTTCAACACGATGACCGAGACGCTCGAGCGCCGGATCCGGTGGGTGAACGAGCAGATGGAGCGGTATTCGGACCTCGACGCCAGGGCCAAGGAAACCCGCGACGAACTCAGCCGTGTGGAGCGGGCGCATGCGACCGAGCTGAAGAAGCTGAACGACCGCATCGAGCACGAGTTGCGGGAACGGCGCGGCACGGAGCAGGCGCTCAAGGCCGTGACCGGGAAACTGCACCGCTTCCTCTCCGAGCATGAGGAGTTTGTCTACGTCGCTTCCCACGATCTGCAGGAGCCGCTGCGCATGGTGGCGAACTACACCAAATTGCTTGACCGGCGCTACGGCAGCAGCCTGGACGAACGCGCGCACGAGTACATCTCCTTTGCCGCCAAGGGTGCGGAGCGCATGCAGAAACTGATCAGCGGGCTGCTGAAGTACTCGCGCGTGACGACGCGGGGCAAGGAGTTCGCGCCGCTGTCCATGACAGAAGCGTTCGATCACGCGATCGGCAACCTGCAGCTCTCCATTCAGGACAGCGGCGCGCAGGTCACCCGCGACGAGTTGCCCACCGTCATGGCTGACGACGTCCAGATTGCACAGCTGTTCCAGAACCTGATCGGGAACGCCGTGAAGTTCCACCGCCCGGACGTGCCGCCGCGCGTGCACGTGAGCGGGCGGCGCGAGGAGGACCGATGGCTGTTCTCCGTGCAGGACAACGGGATCGGGATTGCGAAGGAGAACATCGAGCGGGTGTTCGTCATCTTCCAGCGGCTGCATACCGAAGACGAATTCCCCGGAACCGGGATCGGGCTGGCGATCTGCCGGCGGATCGTGGAACGGCACAACGGCGATATCTGGATCGAGTCCGCGGAGGGGAAGGGCAGCACGTTCTTCTTCACCATGCCCGTCATGCGGGAAAAGGCGGCATGATCGCCACGCGCTTGCCGCGTTGCGCGTTGCCCCTCGCGAAACGCGCGGGGCCCAGGGGCGGCCTTTTGCGGGCGAAATTGGACGTGGAGTTACACAGGTGCTGACGATTCCCAAGGAAATCGCGCTGCCCGCCAGGGTCCTGTTTGCGCGGGGCGCGGCGGCGGACCTGCTGCCCGGCTGTGCGACGCTGGGCGGCCGCGGCATCCTGCTGCACGGCCGATCGCTGCGCAGGAGCGGGGCGCTGTCCCGCATCCTGGCGGGACGGCCGGCGGGGCTCGAAGTGGAAGCGGTCGAACATACCGGCGGCGAGCCCACGCTGGCGCAGGTCGCCGCGCTGAGGGCCAAGGCGCGCGCCGTGGGCGCGGCCTGGGTCGCCGGCGTCGGCGGCGGCAGCGTGATGGACCTCGCCAAGGCGGCTGCGGGGCTGATGCACGCCGAGCGGGAGCCGGCTTATTACCACGGCGGCGGCGCGCTGCGCGCTCCGGGCGTCCCTTTCGTCGCCGCGCCCACCACGGCCGGCAGCGGGGCCGAGGCTACCGTCAACGCGGTGCTCACCAACGCGGAGTCCGGCGTCAAGAAATCGATTCGCGACCCCTCTTTCATGGCGCGCCTCGTCGTCCTGGATCCCGCGCTGCTGGAGCAGGCGCCCCCGCGTGTCACGGCCGAGTCCGGCATGGATGCGTTCACACAGGCGCTGGAAAGCTTCTGGAGCGCGAAGGCGTCCTGGCTCAGCGACCAACTCGCGCTCAAGGGCCTGTGCCTCATCGCTCGGCATCTCCAGGATGTTTTCGAAGCCCGGAACGGAATCGCGGCGGACAACCTGTTGCTGGGGAGTTTCTTGACGGGCGTGGCCTTCTCCGCCTCGCGGCTCGGCGTCGTGCACGGCCTGGCCCACCCGCTCGGCTCGATCTACGGGGTGCCGCACGGGCGGGTCTGTGCCGCGTGCCTGCCGCACGCGGTGGCGTTCAACCGGGAGGCGGTCGGCGCCAAATACGGCGTCGTCTGCGACGCGTTGGGCGAGGATCTTCCGGCATGGATTGAACGGCACCAGACCCGATTCGGCCTCGATTCGCCGTTCGCCGGCCAGCCTATTCGGGACCGGGCCAGGATCGTGCGTGAAGTCCTGGCCTCTGGCTCCACGGCGGCGAACCCGCGCCCGGTCACGGAGCGGGACGTGGACGCCTTGTTGCAGCCGTTGTTCGCGCAGGGATAGGGGGACAGGAGCACAACGCGGGCGTGAAGCAGTTGGAAGTCAGAACACGTGCCCGGACCGAATTCGTCGACATCACGGCGGCCGTGGGCCGGGCGGCGACGGAACTGGGCCTTGAGGCGGGCGCGGTGACGGTATTCGTCCCGCACACGACCGCGGGCGTCACGATCAACGAGAATGCCGATCCCGATGTGATTCGGGATCTCGAGACGGCCCTGGAACGGATCGTGCCCTGGGCCGGCGGCTATCGCCACGGTGAGGGGAACGCAGCCGCCCACGTGAAGGCGTCGCTGATGGGCGCTTGCGTTCGGGTCCCCGTGCGGGCCGGCCGCCTTCAGCTCGGGACATGGCAGGGGATATACTTCTGTGAGTTCGACGGACCCCGAAACAGACAGGTATGGGTCACGACGTGAAACCGCCGGCGCGAATGACGATCGGGTTGGGCCGGGCGCCCGGTTTCGGGTGCCGGCGAAAGCACCACCTGGCCGCTACCCGACACCTGAACCCTGACACCTGAAACCCTAACAAGGCGTCCAGCAGGCGCCGCAGATGGAGAACAGAACATGAGTATGAATGAACCGGTGTTTCCCGCCCCATCCGGGCCGCCCCCCCGGCCCGGCGCCGCGCCGCAGGCCCGGAAAGGACGCGGCGGGTGCTTCTGGTTCCTGCTCTTCTCCTTTGTGCTGACGCTTTGTGTTGTGGGAGGAGTCGTGCTGCTCGTCGTGCTCGGCGTCATGAGCAACCGCGAAGGGCTTGGCGACGTGGCCGTCGACGAAGAGCCGCGGCTCGATGCCGTCTGGTCCTGGGGCGCCGGCGACACCAAGGTGGCACGCATTCCGCTGCGCGGCGCCATCATTCGCGGCGAACAGGGGTTTGCGTTCGCGTCGCTGGACGTGGTGGAACTGGCTCTGCAGCGGATCCGCAAGGCGACGGCGGATAAGGACGTGAAGGCCATTATCCTGGAGGTCGACAGCCCGGGCGGCGGCATCACCGCCAGCGATGTTCTGCACAAGGCGCTGGTCGATTTCAAGAACAGCGCCGAAGGCCGGAAAGTCGTCGCCCTGCTGGAGGACGTCGCGGCTTCCGGCGGCTACTACGTCGCGGTCGCCGCCGACTACATCGTGGCGCACCCTACAACCCTGACGGGCTCGATCGGGGTCCTGATCAGTTCCCTCAATTTCAAGGAACTCGGCGAAAAACTCGGGGTCAAGGACGTCACGGTCAAATCGGGCAAGAACAAGGATCTGCTCAACCCGCTGCAAGAACTCACCGAAGAACAGCGGGCGCTGCTGCAGGGGGTCATTGACGATATGCACGCGCGGTTCGTCCGGCTGGTCGCGGAAAACCGCAAGGCACTGACCGAGGAGGACGTGCGCCGCCTGGCGGACGGCCAGGTGTTCCTGGCCACAAAGGCGCTGGAGCAGGGGCTTATTGATGAGGTCGGCTACTGGGAGGATGCCGTGCGCAAGACGAGTGAACTGCTCGGTGTCGACGGCGTCAAGGTCATCAAGTACGAGGAACAGTTCGGGTTCGGCAGCCTTTTTCGGATGCGGGCGCGGCTCGGACTGCCGTCACGCTCGCTTCTCGTTGCGCCCCGGACGCGCGTGATGTACTTGTGGAATGGTTGAGGGGCCGGGGCTGAGCCCGCTCCAATAATCAGCTTGCGAGGACGCTCACCCTCCAGTTGATGGAACAGGGTGTGCAGATGGAGGGCGAGCGTCCTCGCGAGCCGGGTTCTCGGAGTGGATGCAGGGTTGAGGGTTGACGGGGAGGGCGGCCGAGCGCGCGTCGGCCGTGATCGCGGCCTGCGGACGCTTGCCTGTGCGGGCCCGCCGTGCTAGGATGACTGGGGACCGGGCGGGAAAGCCGTGCCAGAGAGCGCCGGCCGGACGTCTAGCAGAGGTGAGGGCGGATGCCGAGGATTCTCGGGGTCGATTACGGGGAACGGCGGCTGGGATTCGCGCTGAGTGATCCGGGCGGGACGATTGCCACCCCGTTGCGTGTCGTGGCTTCTGGCGGCGGGGAACAGGGGCTGGAGGCCGTGCGCCGCATTTGCGGGGAGACGGGCGCCGAGCGGGTCGTCGTGGGGCTGCCGCTGAGCCTTGACGGGACGCATGGACCCGCGTCGGAGACGACCCTTGCGTTCGTGCGCGCCTTGCGAGAGGTGCTCGATGTCCCGGTCGAGACTTGGGACGAACGGCTGACCACGCGGGCTGCGGAGCGCGTGCTGATTGAAGCCGGTACGTCGCGGGCGAAGCGTAAGCGCGTGATCGACAAGCTGGCCGCGCAGATCATGCTGCAGAGCTATCTGGATTCAAGATGTTCCAAAGAACTAGCATAAGCGCCAAGATCAACGTGCTTCTCCTGCTGGTGGTGTTTCTGCCCCTGCTCCTGATGTTGGGCCTTATCTACATTCAGGTGCGGCAGAACACGCTCAGCCTGGTCGAGGAGAACCTGCTGAACAAGGCGCGGGATTTCGCTTTGAAGGTGGACACGCTGCTGTACGCTTCGCGCAGCCGCCTGATGGGCCTGCTGGCCGGCTCCCGCCTCAAGGACCCGGACCTGGATGCCGACGGCCGCCTGGAAGAACTGCGCCGGATGCGCGCCGAGGGCGACCTGTTCCGGGGGCTGGTTCTCATCGACGCGGACGGCAACGTGATGGCGTCTTCGACATACGGCCATGACTCGGAGGCGTGGACCAAGACCTGGTTCTCGTGGAAGGGGAAGAAGTCCTTCCTGCGCGCGATGGAGGGGGAGGGGGTAATCGCCGCGGACCGCGCGTTGAACGCGCCGTTCTGGCTCACGCTGACTGTCGCGGTGCCGATCCCGGGCCGGGACGGTGGCGTCACCGGCGTGCTGGCCGGGCGGGTGAACATCGAATCCGTCTGGGAGATCACCAACGGCGAGCGAGTCCGCGACACGGGGTTCGCGTTCATTGTGGATGAGCAGGGCCACGTGATCGCGCACAAGGAAGAATCGCTTGTGCTGAAGCGGTTCGAGCCGCGCGAGCTGTTGCGGGACCTGCTGCGCCGGCGCAAGGGCGTGCTGTACTACAAGGACGCGAAAGGCGTCCGATGGGTTTGCAGTTTCGTTCGGATGGAGGGCTATCGCGAGTTCGAGGGGCTCGGCTGGAAGGTCGGCGTCGTCGTAAGGGCGTCCGAAGCATTCGGGCTGGTGGGCCGGATGCAGGCGCAGGTGCTCGCCTTCTCGGCCGGGTGCCTCATCTTCCTGTTCGTTTTCGGCGGGTTGCTCAGCCGGCACATCGTCAAGCCGATCGACGAACTCGTGCGCGCCACGGAAGCCATCGACGGCGGGAACCTCAACGCGCGCGCCCATGTCCGCGGCAAGGACGAATTGGGCGATCTGGCCCGTTCCTTCAACAAGATGGCCGGCGACCTGCAGTCCACGATCCGAACGCTGGATGCCGAGGTCTCCGAGCGGCGCAAGGCCGAGCAGCTGCTGCAGAAGGCGCATGACGAGCTCGAGGTGCGCGTGCAGGAACGCACCGGCGAATTGGCGGTGGCGAACGAACAGCTGAAGAACGAACTGATGGAACGGCACCGGGCCGAACGCGATCTGAAGAGCACGACCGAAGAACTCAAGCGCTCCAACACCGAACTGCAGCAGTTCGCCTACGTGGCGTCGCACGATCTGCAGGAACCCCTGCGGATGGTTTCCAGCTACACCAAGCTGCTGGCGCGGCGCTACAAGGGCAAGCTCGACGCCAGCGCCGACGACTTCATCGGGTTCGCCGTCGACGGCGTCAGCCGCATGCAGAAGCTGATCGACGGACTGCTTCAGTACTCGCGCGTCGGCACCCGCGGCCGGGAGTTCGAGCCGACAAACACGGCCGACGTCCTGGCCCAGGCCCTGGCCAACCTGCAGGTGACGATCGAGGACAACAAAGCCGAGATCACGTACGAGGCGATGCCCGTCGTCATGGCCGACGAGGTGCAGCTCGGCCAGTTGTTCCAGAACCTGATCGGGAACGCCATCAAGTTCCACGGCCCGGAGTCGCCCAGGGTCCACGTCGGCGCGCGCCGGGAGGGCGACGAGTGGGTTTTCTCGATCCGCGACAACGGCATCGGCATAGACGCGCGGTACGTCGACCGGGTCTTCGTCATCTTTCAGCGGTTGCACACGCAGCAGGAGTATCCGGGGACCGGAATCGGCCTGGCGGTCTGCAAGCGGATCGTGGAGCGGCATGGCGGGCGCATCCGCGTGGAATCGGCCCCGGGCGCGGGGAGCACGTTCGTGTTCACGCTTCCGGCCAGGTCCCTGCGGAAGGAGGAGGCCTGAACCCATGTGGATTGCCGGCATGATCATGTTGGGCGCGGCCATCGCGCTGCGCGCCTGCCACAACAGACTGATCGGGCGGGTGAATGCGGTGCTGGCGGCCTTCGCCAGCCTGCGCTGCCTGCTGCGCAAGAAGCAGGAGACGCTGGGCCGGTTGAGCCCGATCCTCCAGCGCCACCTCAGGGGGCAGCGGCCTCTGCTCTTGGAGTTGACGGAACTGCGCAGGCGCGTGTTGTCCGCAACGGTGGCCGACAACGACAGGCTCCGCCTCGCGAACCGGATGGCAGAGGTGGAGGGGCAACTTCTCGCGGCGGCGGCACAGGTGCCCGAGCTTCGGACCGATCCGGACTTTCAGGCCGCCCGGACAGCCCTGGAGGCGGCACAGGCGCAGGTGGAAGCGGCCGGCCGGCGCCTGAACGCAGCGACAGACGCGTACAATCGCGTGCTGAGGGAGTTTCCGTACCGGATCATAGCGCGGACCATGAATTTGGGTCCGCGTGTGCTCCTCGTTCTGCCGCCGCCCGCGCCCGTCGCAACAGGGGCCGGGCACGCGGGCGCGGAATGAAGGCGGTCGTCATCATCCTGGACTCGGTCGGCATCGGGGCCGCCCCCGATGCGTGCGACTACGGAGACGAGGGGGCCAATACTCTGGCGCACTGCGCCGAGGCCGTCGGCGGGCTGCGCCTGCCGGAACTGGAGCGGATGGGGCTCGGCAACCTCTGCCGCCTGCTCCCGCATCCCGTTTCCGTCTCGGGCGTGGCCGTGAACCCGAATCCGGCAGCCGCCTTCGGCGTCATGCAGGAGCGGTCCGCCGGCAAGGACACCACGACCGGACATTGGGAATTGGCCGGCCTGCTCATCCGGGACCCGTTCGCCCGCTTCCCGCCGGGGCCGCCTTCGTTTCCGCCGGAGCTCATCGCCGAATTCGCGGCGCGGACCGGGCGCGACGTACTCGGCAACAAGGCGGCCAGCGGCACGCTCATCATCGAGGAACTCGGGCCCCGCCAGATGCGGGAAGGAAGTTGGATCGTCTACACCAGCGCCGATTCCGTCTTCCAGATCGCGGCGCACGAGCAGACGATTCCGCTCGAGGAACTCTATCGCGCCTGCGCCGTCGCACGCGAACTCTGCGATCCCTATCGCATCGGCCGCGTGATTGCCAGGCCCTACCGCGGCCGGCCGGGCGCCTTTCGGCGAACGGAGCACCGGCGCGATTTCTCGTTGCCGCCGCCGGAACGGACCGTGCTGCAGGCGCTGGCCGACGCCGGCGTGCCGGTACTCGGCGTGGGCAAGATCGAAGACATCTATGCCGGCCGCGGGATCACCGAGGCCGTCCACACCGGCAACAACCGCGATTCCGCGCGTGTGATCCTGGAGCGGCTACGCCAGCGGGAAGGCGGACTGATCCTGGCCAATCTGAATGACTTCGATTCCCTCTACGGGCACCGGCGCGATCCACAGGGCTATGCCGCCTGCCTGGAGCAGGCCGACGCGGTCATCGGCCAATTCAGCCGCACGGTGCAGGGTGGGGATCTGCTCATCATCACGGCCGATCACGGAAACGATCCGACCTTCACCGGGACCGACCACACGCGCGAGTTCGTGCCCCTGCTCGTTCAAGCCGCCGGCATGGCCGGCCGGGCTCTGGGGCTGCGCGCGGGATTCTTCGACGTCGCCCAGTCGCTCGCCGCGTTCTTTGGAATCACGCCCATGCCGCTCGGCACGAGCTTTCTCGATCGTTCGCGCACAAGGCGCGATGCCTGACTCGCCGGACAACCGGCAAAGGAGAAGAGAGCAATGGAATCGTTCGAGGTTCTGAAGAAGACGATCGGCGCGGTGGGCGTCAAGGCCGTAGCCGGGAACCTGAATCTGTCCGCCTCGCTGGTCTACAAGTGGTGCCAGCCCAAGGGGGCCGCCGGCGAAGCCGGCGCCGGCAACCCGCTGGACCGCATCCGCAAGGTCTACGAACTGACGGGGGACGTCGCCCCGATCGCCTGGCTGTGCCAGTGCGCCGGCGGGTTCTATGTGGAAAACCCGCGCGGCGATTGCGGCCATGCGGACATGCTCAAGGTCACACAGACGATCCTGAAGGAATTTTCCGAACTGCTCGATGCCGTTTCGATGAGCGTCCAGAATGACGGCAAAATCGACCCCAAGGAAGCCGAGAAGATCCGCCGGGAGTGGGAAGACCTGAAGACCGTTGCCGAGAGCTTCGTGCTGGCCTGCGAGAAAGGAACCTACGGCGCGGGCGGCAGGCCGCCGAGAGGCAACGCGCCGTAACCGTGGCCATTTTCTGCAGGCTCGTTGCCCGTGAGCCTGGTAGGCCGGGCTTCCACGCCGAAGGCGTGGCAACTCCGAAGTTGTCCCGGCGCAGGCGGAGGCCGAGGCCCGGCCTGCGCTTCGGCGAAGCGCGGCCTACCCCGATACACGCTTTCTCGGATATCTCGACCGAAAAGCGGTCCAAGTGGCCGCATCCAGCATTTTCTACGAAGACGGCGGAAAAAATGATGTATGGTTTGCCGTCTTTCGACCACATAACCATGAACCCGGGGGTGATTCGATGGCTGGCGAGGAACAAGGCTTGAGCGGCGAACAGCTTCAGCGCGCGTTTATCGGGCAGCGCGACCGGCTTTTCGCCTACATCCTGGCGGCCATTCGCGACTTCGCGGACGCAGAGGACCTGTTCCAGGACGTGTCGCTGGTGATCCTGAAGAAGCAGCAGGACGGCATTGTGGTGCGGCACTTCGGAGCGTGGAGCCGGGAGATCGCGCGGCGAACGGTGCAGGACTATTTCAAACGCCGGAAGAAGGACAGGCTGGTGCTCGCGGGCGACGCGCTGGAACTGCTGGAGCAGGCCTTTGCGGCGCATGACGCCGAGAACGGCGGCGAGGATCAACTTCTTTTGCGGCGGCTGCGCCGTTGCGTGTCGGAATTGCCGGGGCACCTCCACGATCTGGTCGCGTTGCGCTATCGGGAGAGTCTGCCGCTGCGCGAGATCGCGGCCCGGCTCGGTCGCTCGGCGGGCGCGGTGCAGGTGGCGCTTTCGCGCACGCGGACGAAGCTGTTGGACTGCACGCGCCGATTGCGGTTCCAGGAAGAGACGGTTTAGCGATGAACACGCGCAAGACAGCCGATTGCGTCTCGCGGTATCTGGATGAGAGTCTGTCCGGCGCGGAAGAGCAGGCGCTGGTCGAACAGCTCCGCGCCGATCCCGCGGCGCGCGAGTTGCTCTACGATCTGGCGATGCAGCACGCGATGCTGCAGCGCTTGACGCGGACGGCCGGGTTCCTGCCGGCCGGCCTGGATCTCGAGGTCCCGGCGCGTGGCGCGCGCCGGGTGCCGGACCGCGACGCGGGGCGAAAGGTTCTACCACTCCCGCGACGCGCGCGAAGCTGGCGGATCACGGCGCTGGCGGCGGCACTTCTGGTGGCGATGGGGATCGGATTGCATGTGCAGATGAGGCGGCTGCGCGACCAGTTCGGTGCGGCGCCGCGGGCCGCGGCGCTGTCCGCCGCGGCTGTTGACGGCGATATCGCGCTGGAACAGGCGGGCCGCCGCTCGCGGCTGGCGCCGGGCATGGTTCTTGCGCTGCCGTGCCGGATCGTTTCGGCGGGGCCGCACGCCGACGCCGCGTTTGTTTACAGGGACGGCACTCGTTTGCGTCTGCAGGGCGAGACCGTGCTGCAATTCCGTGATGTGCCGGATACGGGCGCGAAGTCGGTGTTCGTGGAGACGGGCATGCTCGAGGCGGACGTCGCGCCGCAGCCGGCCGGGCGCGCGATGTTGATCGAGAGCCGGGATGCCGAGGTGCATGTGATCGGGACGCGGCTTACGGTCTCGGTCAGCGCGGACGCGACGCACGTGGACGTGGCCGAGGGCGAGGTGCGCGTCTCGTGCAAGCGGACGGGGCAATCGGTCGCGCTGAGTGCGGGGCACAGCGCGGTGGTCGCGGCCGGAATCGCCGTGCAGGCGACCCCCGGCCACACGCCGGATCGGACGGTGGCCGGCACTCCGCGCGTGCGACTCGGGTTGTTGGCTTTGTACCGATTCGACGCGGGCAGGGGCGTGGTCGTACGGGATGTTTCGGGCATCGGCCGCGCGCTGGACCTGCGAATCGCGGCGCCTGAGGCCGTGCGCTGGCTGCCGGGCGGCGGACTGGCCGTGACAGGCCGGACATTGATTGCGTCGGGCCTGCCGGCCACCAAGATCACGCAGGGCTGCCGCGCTACAGGTGAGCTGACGGTAGAGGCCTGGATCGCGCCGCTCAATACAACGCAGTCGGGCCCCGGCCGAATTGTGACGCTTTCCGAGAATCCGGGCCGGGACGGCCAGAATTTCACGCTGGCGCAGGCCGCGACGTTTTACTACGGCCGCCTGCGGACGGGCGCGGGGACGCGCGGCGTTTGTGCGGGAATCGATGTGGTGCGAACGGCGCTCAGCCACGTGGTCTTTACCCGCGACGCGAAGGGCCTGTGCCGGATCTATGTGGACGGCGTGCAGCGGAAGCTGTGCTATGAGCCGGAACTGCAACCGGAGCCGTCGGACTGCCTCTACCCGCAACTGCCGATCGACGGGCCTCTTTCGGTCTGGAATCCCGGCTTCCAACTGGTATTGGCCGATGAGGTTCGGTACACCGGCCACAGCCGTTTCTGGCTGGGGGCCTATCATCTTGTGGCCCTCTACAACCGCGCGTTGAGCCATGACGAGGTCCAGGCCAATTACACCGCGGGCGTTGGGGGCCGACGGCTGGCGAGCCGCACGGGTACGTTGGAGTAGTGGACGGGAGTGACGGGTGGGCTTCCCCTCCTTTTGCCTGCCCGTCACTCCGCGGACCGGGCGAATCGTCTGTGACGACGTTCAGTGAAGGTTGGGTTAAACCGAAAGAAGGGAGAGGACTCATGAGCCGTATTTCCGCTTGGCGCCGCATTCGTAGCCTTCCGGTTTGTGTCCTGTGGTTGATGGGTGCAGCGGCGGTTCACGCCGCGACCGTGACCCGGCCGACGTTCAGCAAGGCGCACGGTTTCTACAGTTCCTCGTTCACCGTCGTCATCTCGTCGTCCACCGCCGGGGCAACGATCCGCTACACGACCGACGGGAGCCAGCCGTCGGCCTCCTCCGGCACCGTGCTGGCCAACGGCGGCTCGGTTACGGTGAGCACAACAACCTGCCTGCGCGCCTGCGCATACGCCGCCGGCATGACCACCTCGCCGGTCTTCACCCAGACCTACATCTTTCTGGCCAAAGTGATTACCCAGACGCGTCCGTCGAACTACCCATCCATGTGGGGCGCGAACACCGGCGACTACGACATGGACCCGAACATCGTGAACGACTCCCGCTACAAGAGCACGATCCAGAACGACCTGAAGTCCATTCCGACCCTCTCGCTCGTCGCGAAAATCGCGGATCTGTTCAGCGATAACGGAATCTACTGGACCGGCGGCATGCACGGCGGCGAGAACGTGAAGGAAGTGCCCGGTTCTCTGGAGTTGATCTATCCCGACGGCCGGCCGGGTTTCCAGATCGACTGCGGCCTGAAATCCCATACGGGCATCGACCGCAAGCGGACCATTCGGCTTCTGTTCAAGAGCAACTACGGCGGGCCGGTCAAACTGGAGTATCCGTTCTTCGAAGACGCGCCGGTCAATGCGAGCTCGGCAATCCGCTCGTTCGGGAAACTGCTGCTGCGCACGGGCAACAACGAGATGTGGTGCGCCGGCTGGACCACCTACGGCAGCAAGCTGGAAAAGGTGACCTATCTGCGCGACGAATGGCTGCGCGGCAGTTTCATCAAAATGACCGGGCTCGGCAACCACGGCACGTTCATGCACCTGTACATCAACGGGATGTATTGGGGCGTGTACAACCCGATCGAGCGGCCCGACGCGCGGTTCGCCGCCGATTACATCGGCGGCAGCAAGGCCGACTGGTACGCCCGGAACATGGCCGGCCCCATCAGCGGCAGCGCCACGCGTTACAACTACCTCATCAGCACGCTGGTCAAGAACGGCGGGTTCGCCAACGCCTCGACCTACAACACGGTCAAGCAGTATCTGGACGTGGAGCGTTATTGCGACTATGTCCTGCTGAACTGGTTCGCGCACACCTGCGATTGGGGCAAGAACAACTGGTACGGCGTGAACCGCAACAGTCCGGCCGGCCCGTTCCAGTTCATGACCTGGGACGCAGACGTTTCGTGGCGGGCCGAGGACGGATCCACCGCCGGCGCTTGGGTCAGCCCGAGCTTCTACACCAGCACGCACTCGCACTACAACGCCGACATGTGCAAGCTGTGGCGCGCGTGTGACGACAACAAGGATTTTCTGTGCACGGTTGCCGATCGCGCCTATAAGCATTGTTTCAACGGCGGCGCGTTGACGGAAGCGAACAGCAAGAGCCGTTGGGACGCGCTCGCAGCCTACGTCGAGCGCGCGATCGTGGGCGAGTCCGCGCGCTGGGGCGACTGCTTCGTGAGCAGCGGCCATCCGCGCTATACGCTCGACAACCACTGGAAACCCGCGCGCACCGATGTGCGCAACACGATGACGGGTAACCCCGCGCGGTTGATCAGCGCGCTGCGCGCGAACAGCCCGGCCCTGTACCCCAGCATCGACCCGCCGACCTATCACCAGTACGGCGGTACCGTCGCGGCCGGGTTCAAACTCACGATCAGCCGCGCCAACGGCGGGACCGTCTACTACCGGACCGACGGCCAGGACCCGCGTGTGTCCGGCGGCGGCATTCTGGCCGGTAGCGACTTGAACACAGCCGCCTCGTTCACCGTAACGCTCACCAGCACCTGCACCGTGAAGGCACGGCTCAAGAACGGGGCAACCTGGAGCGCGCTGGCCGACGCCAAGTTCACGGTTACCGGCTCGGTCGTCACGCCGCCCGCCGCACCGGGCAGCCTGACGGCCGCCTCGCTCTCGGCGAGCCAGATCAAGGTGAACTGGAGCGACAACAGCAACAACGAGACCGGGTTCAAGCTGGAGCGCAGCCTGAACGGGTCGACCTGGAGCCAGATCACGCAGCCGGCGGCCAACGCCACGACCTACACCGACTCGGGGCTGGCCGCCGCGACGAAATATTACTACCGCGTGCGCGCGTACAACTCGGCCGGCGATTCCGGCTACTCCAACGTCGGCAGCGCAACCACCGGCGAGACCGTCCCGTCCGCGCCGGGCAGCCTGACGGCCGCCTCGCTCTCGGCGAGCCAGATCAAGGTGAGCTGGATCGACAGCAGTTCCAACGAGACAGGCTTCAAGATAGACCGGCGCAAGAGCGGAACGACGACGTGGGAGCGGATCGCGACGCCGGGCGCGAACGCCACAAGTTACACCGACAGCGGACTGGCGGCCGCGACGCTGTACTACTACATCGTGAAAGCGACAAATGCAGCCGGGGACTCACCCTATTCGAATACGGCGGCCGCGACCACCGGGGAGTCTGTTCCGGCCGCGCCGAGCGGCGTGGCGGCTGTGGCGCAGAGCGCCACGAGCATACGCGTGACGTGGACAGACAACAGCTCCAATGAGACGGGCTTCAAGATTGACCGGCGGCAGAGCGGGACGCAGACGTGGGTGCGGATTGCGACACCGGGTGCGAACGCCACGAGCTACACCGACAGCGGACTGGCGGCTGCGACGCAGTTCTACTACAAGGTAATCGCCTCGAATGCGGCCGGCGACTCGCCCGAATCGAACGTGGCGGCGGCGACAACGGACGAGTCGCTGCCGGCGCAGCCGGCAAACCTGGCCGCGAGCGTGCTTTCCGCCACGGAGATCCGGGTGACCTGGACGGACACAAGCGACAACGAGACCGGGTTCAAGATCCGGCGCAGCCTCGACGGCGTGGATTGGGACACGCCGCCGCCCGTCTATCCCGTAGCGAACGCGACGAGTTACACCGACTCCGGATTGTCGGGCGGCACCACCTACTACTACATGATCCGGTCGGAAAACGCGGCAGGCGTGTCGGCCTACACCGCGCCGGTCACCGCCACAACGGGTGTGGCAACGCCAGCGGCGCCGTCCGGCCTGACGGCGACAGCGGCCTCGTCGACCTCCGTAGCGCTGGCCTGGACCGACAACGCGAGCAACGAGACGCAATACAAGATTGACCGGCGCCAGAGCGGGACGGACGCCTGGGTACGCGTGGCGGAGCCCGGTGCGGACACGACGCAGTACACGGATTCGGGGCTGTCCCCGAACACGGAGTACTACTACATGGTGAAAGCGTCGAACGCGGCAGGCAACTCGCCGTACTCGAATGTGGCCGCGGCGACGACCGACGAAGGGTTGCCGGCACAACCGGCGAACCTGGCGGCGAGCGCGCTTTCCGCCACGGAGATCCGGGTCACCTGGACAGACACGAGCGACAACGAGACCGGGTTCAAGATCCGGCGCAGCCTCGACGGCGTCGACTGGGACACGCCTGCGCCCGTCTACCCGGCGGCGAACGCGACGAGCTACACCGATTCGGGACTCGCGGGCGGCACGACCTATTACTACAAGATCCGCTCGGAGAATGCGGCCGGCGTATCGGCCTACACCGCGCCGGTCACCGCCACGACGGGTGTGGCGACCCCGGCCGCACCGTCGGGCCTGACGGCGACGGCCGCTTCGCCGACGTCCGTCGATCTGGCCTGGACGGACAACGCGAGCAACGAGACCCAGTACAAGATCGACCGGCGCGAGAGCGGAACGGACATTTGGGCGCGTGTGGCAGAGCCGGCCGCGAACACGACGCGCTACACCGATTGGGGGCTGGCGCCGAACACGCATTACTACTTCATGGTGAAGGCCTCGAACGCGGCGGGCGATTCGCCGTACTCGAGCGCGGCGGAGGTGACGACGCCGGTCGCGCTGGACACGTTCACGGCCTATAACGACCTCGCCTGGGCGAGCGGGCAGCTCGCGCAGAACATCACGACCTATACGCGCGGTGAGGCCGGACTCCTGGTGGACCATGCCTCGGGCCAGGCGCTCGGCGTGCGGCTCACGCTCAACAACGGCGGCTATGGGCCCGTGTTGACTCAGGGCGCCGACCCGGCGGCCGGCACAGAGGCCGACGCCGTGTTCGGCGGAATCGTCGATTGCGTCGGTGTGATCAGCCATTCGGCCGAGAACCTAACGCTGACCCTGACCGGCCTCGACCCGGCCAAGCGCTACGAACTGGTCCTGTTCGGCAACCGGGACAACCCGGCGTATACCGAGCGGTTGACCACGATCACCCTTTCCGGCGCGGCTGGCTTCAGCAACCGGAGCAGCGACGGGACCGACTATCATGGCACCTCCGATGCCGCCGTTACCCTCTGCAACGGGTACAACACGGCCAGCGGTTACGTGGCGCGCTACGTCAGTATCGATCCCGGCTCGGACGGCGAGCTGCTCGTGACGGTCGCGGACGGGACAAGCGGCTGCTACGTCAACGCGCTGATGCTGCGCTGCGGCGGCGATGGAAGCCAGCAGCAGGAGGTCGACAAGATCGGTGAAGGCGGTACGTGGAAGTACCGCAAAGGCACGGCCGAGGCGTCTGCGCCGCCCGCCGCATGGCGGGAGCCGGCGTTCGACGACGGCGGTTGGGCGTCGGGCGCGACACCGATGGGCTATTCGGGCAGTCTCAGCGTCGCCACCGAACTGGCGGATATGCGCGGGAGCTATTCCTGTGTGTTCCTGCGCAAATCATTCACGGCGGCGAAGCCGTGGCTCGTCAGTGCGTTGAACCTCAGCGCCAACTACGACGACGGGTTCGTAATGTGGATCAACGGCCGGGAAGTCGCCCGGGTCAACGTGGCCGGGACCGCCGGTTCGGCCGTGAGTCATGCCGGCTTCGCTGCCGGTACAGTCGAGCCCACAGCATGGACGGCCACGCTTGCGGGCAGTGCGCTGCCCGCGCTGCACTACACAAATGTCGTGGCAGTCCAGGTGTTCAACAGTACGCTGAGCAGCAGCGACCTGGTCATCGACGTCGGCTTGTCCGTCATTGAAGGCAGTCCGCTGGACACCGGGCGCGACAGCGACGGCGACGGCATGGACGACGCCTGGGAGCAGGCGACGCTCGGCGGGGCCGCCCCAACGGGTGAGGCGGATGCGGACGGCGACGGCATTTCGAACCTCGAGGAGTACATCGCCGGCACGGACCCGGGGCAGAATGGCTCCTGCTTCGCGGTTGATGTGGGGCTCGTCGGCGGTCAGGTCGACGTGTCTTTCGAGACCGTCCCGGCGAGTGGGACCGGGTACACGGACTTGACGCGTCACTACGCACTGGAGGCCTGTCCCAAGGCCGATGAAGGCAACTGGCTGGTGGTGCCGGGCTATGAGGACATTCTCGGCGCCGGCCAAACGGTGACCTACCAGCCCGCCGGCGATCCCAGCGCCGGTGTGTACCGGGGCCGAGTCTGGCTGGAGTAGGGCCCGGTGCGCGAAGGCGCGCCCTGGCGGGTGAAGATGCACGCGAAGACACGTATTCTGATGGAAGAGCCGCTGAGGTGGGCGCTGCCCGCAACCCAAATAGGCCGGGCCTCCTCGCCCGGCCATGGGCGGCCGAGGACGGCCGCCCTGCTGAGATACACGCAGAAGCGTGTGTGTTGACTGGAGAATCGTTTAACCCGGGTGCCGCGTCATGCCTCGGGCGGCACTCGGTTTCTCATTTTCTAAAATCCCCTTCTCAGGCGTGAGAAGGCGACGCCTCCAAGCGCGTCTGTCCGCACGGGTGCCGCAAAATGTTGTATGTTGGATTGAATTTTCTGAGGTTGCGCCGACTGGAAACGGGCGAAAGGAAGTTGGCACAATAGTTGCTGCAAATCACAGGTTAAGGAGAGGCCAAGTTCAATGAACGTAAGACTGAAGCTATTTTTCCGAGGGCTCCTCACGCTGGCGAGTACCGTCCTCGTGCTTCCGATCGCGCCCGCGCGGGGCGAGGTGCTGGTAGACACGGGCACGACCTGGAAGTACGCGAAGGGCACGGCGGAGGGGTCCGATCCGCGTTCCGCTTGGCGGGAGGTGGATTTCGAGGACGGCGCGTGGTCGCAGGGCACGGCGCCGTTCGGCTACGCCGGCGGCGGCGATCCGGAGCATCCGTTCGGGACGGAGCTGACGGACATGCAGAACACGTACAGTTCGTTCTTCCTGCGCAAGACATTCACGGTCGCCTCTTTTGACGAAGAGACGCGCCTGCGCGCGAAGGCGGTGTATGACGACGGGTTCATTCTCTGGATCAACGGCGAACGCGTCTGGGACCGGTGTCAGCCGGACGGGCCTCCGTTGCATGACTCGCTGGCTCCGGAGCAGCACGAATCGGTGGACGCGCTTGGCGCGGACATCGTGGAGGAGCAGGAGCTGCCGGACCCGGAGGGCTATCTGGAGCCCGGCGAGAACGTGGTGGCGGTTCAGGTGTTCAATGCGACGCTGGACAGCAGCGACTGCAAGTTTGACCTGGAGCTGAGCACGTACAAGCGGGTGGCCGACACCCGGTTCAGCGTGGACCGCTGCTTCACGAACGCGTCGTTCACGGTCACGATTTCCACGGCGACCTGGGGCGCCACGATCCGCTATACCACGAACGGCACGCCACCCTCAATATCGTATGGCACGACAGGCGGTTCGAACACGACGGTCGAGATCACACGTACGACCTGCCTACGTGCGGCGGCATTCAAGGCGGACTACGAGTCGACGGACGTCGATACGCAGACCTACATCTTCCTCGACGACGTGATCCTGCAGCCGTACATGGACCCGGACGTCGTGACCGACCCGCGTTACTCGGGCACCATCAAGGACGATCTGCTGTCCTTGCCCACGATGGTGATCGTGGGCGAAAACAGCGATCTGGTCACGGAACACAGCGTGACCGACGGCTGGGAAGTGGCCATCTCGCTGGAACTGATCGATCCGGCCGGCGCGGAAGACGGGTTCCAGATCAACTGCGGGCTGGGCATCGCGCGTAATCCCTGGGTTTCGAGCACGAACAAGAACCAGTACAACATTTACTTCCGCGGCGAGTACGGGCCGTCCAAGTTGAGCTACCCCTTGTTCGGCGAAGACTACTCCGTGCAGCAGTTTGACAACTTCCGGATTCGCCAGGAGGGGAACGAGACCTACAACCATTTCTGGGGCACGCACTACGTGGCGACCAACGCGGCGTACGCGCGCGACGAATTCGGGCGGCGCAGCCAGGCGGCGATGGGCTGGGTCGCGCCGGAAGGCCGGCGCGTTCACCTCTACGTCAACGGCCAGTACTGGGGGCTTTACAACCCGTGCGAGAAGCCGAACGAATCGTTCATGGCCGAGCATTTCGGGGGCGAGAAGGACGACTACGACGTGATGAAGCAGCGCGACGTGCTCGTCGGGGGCACCAGCAACGTGTGGAGCGAGATGCTGAACTACGCGCGCGACTACAATCTGGCCACGGACTCGTACTACCAGCAGATGAAGGCGTACATGGAGATCACGCCGTACATCGACTACACGATTCTGGAGATATTCGGCCCGAACCGCGACTGGCCGGTCAACAACTGGCGCGCGGGCCGCAAGACTCGGAACCGGGCGCCGGGCGACACGCAGTACGTGTTCTTCATGTGGGACTACGAGGCAACGATGAACTTCTACGAGTCGGCGGGTCTCACCACGAACATCGCCGACACCGCCTCGGTCGGCGGGCTGCACGGGCAGTTGAAAGCGAACGTCGACTACAAAATGGAGTTTGCGGACCGTGTGTACCGGGCTTTCTTCAATGACGGCCCGCTCACGACCAACGCGTGTATTGAGCGGTGGATGGGCGTGGCGAACGAGATTGACCGGGCGATTGTCGGGGAATCGGCCCGGTGGGGCGATTCCTGCGGGACCTACGCGAACGACCCGCTGAACCGCGACGATCACTGGGTGAACGCGCGCGACTACGTGGTGCGGGACTGGTTCCCGTACCGGTCCGACATCGTGGTCGATCAATTCCGGGGGCAGGGGCTCTATCCCTCCTCCGTCGACCCGCCGGGTTTCAACCAGCACGGCGGCGCGATTGCGAGCGGGTTCCGGCTCACCCTCTCGAATCCGAGCGGGATCGGCACGCTCTACTACACGCTCGACGGCACAGACCCGCGCGTGTTCGGCGGCGCGAGCCGCGGGGCGCGCTCGGGCACGGCGGTTCAGTACGCGGGCCCGATCACGCTCTCGACAACGACGCACGTGCGCGCGCGTGTCTGGAAGCTGAACTCGACCTGGAGCGCCGTGCACGCGACAACGTTCAACTACACCGGGCATTACAGCAAGCTGCGGATAACCGAGATCATGTACAATCCGCTCGGCGGTGGCGACTACGAGTTCGTCGAAATCAAGAACACCGGCGGCAGCACGCGAGGGTTGTCCGAGATGCGGTTCGAGGGCGACCAATATGTGTTTCCAGCCGGCGCGGAACTGGCGCCGGACGCCTTCGCGTTGCTGGTCCGCAACGAGGCGGCGTTCACGAACCGCTATCCCGGCGTCAAGGAATCCGTTGCGCTGTTCGGCGCGTATCACGGCGGGCTGGACAACAACGGCGAACGCATCACGCTGAAAGACTGCGAGGGCCGCACAGTCGTCTCCGTTGCCTATAACGATGCGCGCCACTGGCCGGCCGCCGCGGACGGCGACGGGCATTCGCTGGTCCCCGTGGCCGCCGATGGCGACTACCCCGACCCGAGCGCGGACGACCCGGCCAACTGGCGCGCCAGCAATCTGATCGGCGGCTCGCCCGGCTACGATGACGGGGAAGCGTACCGCGTGGTGATCAGCGAGGCGCTCACGCACACGGACCCACCGCAGGTCGACGCCATTGAGCTCTACAATGCGGGCGATGCCAACGTCAACATCGGCGGGTGGTATCTGAGCGACAGCGATAGCACGTACAAGAAATACGAGATCTCGGCCGACACGTGGCTGAACGCGGGCAGCCGGCTCGTCTTTGACGAGACCGTCTTCAATTTCGACACGAACGACCCGTCCTGCTTTGCATTGGACTCGCACGGAGACGAAATCTATCTGACGAAGTGGGATGGGAACGGCAACCTGCAGTACCTGGCCGAGGAGCGGTTCGGCGGCGCGTCGAACGGCGTGGCGTTTGCGCGCTACGTGAAGAGCGGCGGAACGGCTGATTTCGTGGCGCAGAGCGTGACGAACACGCTGGGTGGGGCGAACGCGGCGCCGCGGATCGGGCCGCTGGTCATCAACGAAATCATGTACAACCCCACGAACGGCGGGTACGAGTTCCTGGAACTGTACAATGCAGCCGAGACCGGGCTTGCTCTCTTCGATGCCGGCAACCCGTCCAACACGTGGCGGCTCGACGGCGCGGTGGAGTACGCGTTCCCGACGCAGACCGTTCTGGCGGCGGGCGAGTACGTGCTGGTGACGGAGACGAACGAGACGGCATTCCGGGCGGTGGACCCCGGCGTGCCGGGCGGCGTCCGGGTTTTCGGCCCCTACAGCGGGCGGCTCGGCAACGGCGGGGAGAGCGTGAAGCTGTGGCGGCCGGACGCGCCGGACCCCGCCGGTGTGCCGTGGATCCTCGTGGACCGCGTGCAGTACGACGACAACAGCCCGTGGCCCGAGAGCGCGGACGGGGACGGGCCGTCGCTTGAACGGCAGGACCCGGCCGCCTACGGCAACGACGCGGTGAACTGGATTGCCGGGCCGGCCGGCGGCACGCCGGGCGAACCGAACTCCGGCGGGCTGGTTTCCAGGCGGGGCGGCTGGAAGTACCACGACTGGGGCGAGGATCTGGGCACGGCCTGGCGCGCGCCCGCGTTCGACGACGCCGCCTGGGCCGGCGGCAACGCGCCGCTGGGCTACGCCGCCGAGGGCGACTACCCCGAACTGGACACGACCGTCTCCTACGGCGCGGAGGCGACCAACAAGTACATCACCACCTATTTCCGGCGCGCGTTCACGTTGCGCGCGGATCCCGCCAACGTCAGCAGCCTCGACCTCGAGGTCAAATACGATGACGGGTTCGTCGCCTACCTGAATGGAGAGGAGGTGGCACGCGGCGCGATGGCCGCGGGCCCGGTTTCCTACACCACGGAGGCCTCCAACCATACGGCGAGCGCCTACGAACCCCTCAGCCTGAACGCCCACATCGGGAAGCTGGTTCAGGGCGTGAACGTGCTCGCGGTGGAAGTGCACCAGGCCGGGGCGACAAGCAGCGATCTGTTCATCGACCTGTCGCTCGGATGCACGATCACAGAGGCGCCGAGCGTCGCGGCACCCGAATTCGCGCCGCCGGGCGGAACGGAGTTTGTGGGCTCGACCAACGTCACGATCACGACGGCGACCTCCGGCGCCACGATCTTCTATACGACCAACGGATCGACGCCCGACACGAACAGCACGCTCTACGCCTCGCCCGTGGCGTTGAGCGATGACACCACGCTCAAGGCCAAGGCCTACAAAGACGGCGCGGGCCTGTTGCCGAGTTCGGTGTCCACCGCTTCTTACACCAAATTCCGGCCCGATGTGGCGTTCGGAGCCGGCGCATCGGCCGGCGCGGAAAGCACGACGGCCCCCTCGCTCACCGTCGTGCTCAGCGGCGCGGTACCCGAACAGGTCCGCGTGGACTATGCGACGGTCGCCGGCGGATCCGCAAGCGCCGGCGCCGACTACGCGTCGGTGGCGGGGACCCTCACTTTCGCACCGGGCGCGACGAGCGGCTCTGTCTCGCTGAGCGTGATGAACGACAGTGAGGCGGAACAGGACGAGACCGTTCTGGTCCAGCTCAGCAATCCGCAGAACGCGAACCTGGGCAGCCCGGCCGTCCACACCTACACGATCCAGGACAACGATGCGCCGGTCCTCCTGTTCACGGCGTACAACGATCTGATGTGGGTTTCGGCACAGCAGGCTGAGAATATCACGCGCTATACGCCTTATGCGGACACGGGGCTGCCCTCGAGCGGCCCGCTGGTAGACTACGAGTACGGCACGAACGTCGCGGTGACGCTGAGTGTGAGCACGGAGGATTCGTCGACCGCCGGCTACCCGACGCAGGGCGCAGACCCGAATGCCGGCACCGACGCGTACAGCAATTTCTACGACAAGGTCAGTTGCGGCGGACTGATGTCGAACGGGCGGCACACGCTCGCCTTCAGCGGCATGAGCCCGAGCCTGCGCTACGAGGTGGCGCTGTTCGGCAATCGCGACAATGCGGCCTACGACAACGTGCGCTATTCGGACTTCGTGATAGCGGGCGTGCAGAGTTTCGAGAACACCAGCACGGCGGGGGCGGAGATCCGGCAGACGGGCTCGTGGACGAACGACACGACGCGCATCTGCACGGGCTACAACCGTGTGCGGGGTCATGTGGCGCGGTTCAGCAACGTGTGCGTGGCGTCCGACGGGACGATGAGCGTGACGGTCGAGAATGCAGGCGACAACAACTACTATGTCAACGCCCTGATGGTGCGCGGCTACCGGCCGGCCGGGCCGCAGCCGCAGGTGAAGGTGCCGGCCGGCGCGGTCTGGACGTACCGCAAAGGCACGGCCGAAGCGTCGAGCCCCGTCGCGGCGTGGCGACAGATGGGCTTCGACGACTCCGGCTGGGCGCAGGGCCCGGCGCCGATCGGGTACGGGCCCGCCGGGTTCGGCACGACCCTGGACGACATGCAGGGCAGCTATTCCAGTGTGTTCATGCGGCGCCCGTTCGAGCTGACGAGCCCGGGCCTGGAAAGCGAACTGCAACTGGCGGCCGAATATGACGACGGGTTCGTGGTCTGGATCAACGGCGAAGAAGTCGCCCGCGTGAATGCGCCGGGTTCGGCGGGCACGTTTGTGCCGTTCCATACGTTCAGCACGCTGAACGAATCGAACGTCTGGGCCAAGACGCTGTCCGGGCCGGACCTGCCCAGGCTGTATGCCGGCACGAACGTGGTCGCGATTCAGGCACTCAACTGCACGCTCGAGAGCAGCGACCTCCGGATGGATCTGACGCTCGCCGTACTCGAGAACCCTGTACCGGACGACGGGGACGGCGACGGGCTGCCGGACGGATGGGAAACGCAGCATTTCGGCGGCACCTCTGTGTCGAACGGGGGCACGGAGCAGGACTTCGACGGGGACGGCGTTTCGAACATGGATGAGTTCATCGCGGGCACGGACCCGGCCACGAACGCAAGCTACTTCGCGGTGGATGTCAGCGGCTCGGGCGGCGAAACGCGCATCTCGCTGCCGATGCGCGAAGCCACGGGCAGCGGTTACGAGGGGTTCAACCGGTACTACACCCTGGAGTGGCGTGGCGCGCTGGAAGTCGACGGGGTCTGGGCGGGTGTGCCCGGCTTTACGAACCGGCCGGGGACCGACGGCACCGTGGTGTTCACGAACTCGAGTCCGGGCGTGTCGGAGTACTACCGGGGAAAAGTGTGGATGGACACTCAATGATGCACATCGACTCGCACGCCCGGACCGCCGAGAAGACACGCGGCCGGCACAGAGGCCGGCCCTCCACAGGAGCGAAACGTTACCTGCTCCGGAATGTGGAGGGCCCGGCTCCGTCCGGGCCGAGGCTCGGCGTAATTTTCTGCAGGCACGCGGCGCGTCGCGGCGCGTCGCGCCGCGACGCGCCGGCGCTCCTGGCGCTTCTGCTGGCGGTGTGGGCCGGCCTGGTGCCGTGCACGCGCGCCGACATCCTGGTCGCACGGGGCACCACCTGGCGCTACGTGAAGGGGACGCGCGAGGCCTCTTCGCCGGCGGACGCGTGGCGTGCGCTGGACTACGGGGATACGGGGTGGGCGGTGGGCCGCGCTCCGTTCGGGTACGGACCGGAGGCGCACGAGGCCGCGTCGTGCAACACGGTCCTCAGCGACATGGAGGGCCGCTATACCACCTTGTTCCTGCGCCGCCATTTCACCGTGGCCGATGCGGCGGCCGTCTCGGATCTGAAACTGAGCGTGGACTACGACGACGGGTTTATCGTCTGGCTCAACGGCGTGCCGGTCTGCGTGCAGAACGCGCCCGACAACGAACCCGGCTACAACGCCGTCGCGACAGCCGGGCACGAGGCCGGCATCTACCAGGACTTCGCCGTGCCGGACCCCGGCGACTGCCTGGAGTCGGGCGACAACGTGATCGCGGTGCAGCTGTTCAATGCCGGCGCGGACAGCACGGACGCGAAACTCGACGTGGAACTGAGTTCGTGCCGGCGTGTGGCCGACACGACGTTCAGCGTGGACCGCGGCTTCTACGACGCGGCATTCGACGTGACCATCGGCACGGAGACGCCCGGCGCGACGATCCGGTACACGACGGACGGATCGCCGCCCGCCGAGACGTACGGCGCCGTGGGCGGGACCCGCGTTGTCGTGCGCGTTTCGACGACCACCTGTCTGCGGGCCGCCGCCTTTCGCGGCGGTTACGAACCCACGGACGTCGATACGCACACCTACATCTTCCCGGCGCACGTCCTGACCCAGAGCCGTCCGTCGGGTTATCCCGCGGACTGGCCCGGCGATCCGCACGGCGACTACGACATGGCGCCGGAAGTCCGCAACGATGCGCGATACAGCGGCACCCTGACGAACGATCTCAGGGCGTTGCGAACCCTTTCCATCGTGCTGGACAAGGACGACATGTTCGGCGGGACCGCGGGCATTTACACGCACGCGGGCGGTCACGGCGACGCATGGGAACGGCCGACCTCAGTCGAGATCTTCCTGCCTGACGGCAGCGAGAGCATCCAGGTCGACTGTGGCATCCGGCTTGCCGGCGCCGCCAGCCGCTGGTACTCGCCGAAGCACTCGTTCCGGCTCTATTTCCGGGGGACGTACGGCGCGACCAAGCTGCGTTATCCGCTTTTCCCCGACACACCGATCGATGAATTCGACGTGATCAGCCTGCGCGCCGGCGCCAACGACTCCTGGATCCAGGAAGACAAGGTGCCGGCGAGCAACGAAGACCTGGTCGCCAAGACGCAGTACCTGCATGACGAATACGCGCGCAAATCGCAGCTTGCCTGCGGCCGGCTCGCCTCACACGGGACGTTCCTGCATCTGTACATCAACGGGCTGTACTGGGGCGTCTACAACGCGTTGGAGCGCCCGGACGGCCCCTTCATGGCCGACTATATGGGTGGGTCGGAGGAGGACTACGACGTTGTCAAGATGACGAGCAACTACGTGGAAACCTCCGACGGCAACTCGAACGCCTGGGCGACCGTCATGGCCATGTGCCAGGCGGGCGTAGCGGGCGCGTCGCAGTATGCCCAGTTGCAGCAATATGTGGATGTGGTAAACCTGGCCGACTACATGTTGCTGAATTTCTATCTCGCCACCGGCGATTGGCCGTGGAACAACTGGATCGCGTGCCGCAAACGCGTGCCGGGGGCGGGTTTCCAGTTCCTCTGCTGGGACGCGGAGGTCTCGCTGCTGAAACCGGCCAAGAACAACACGAGCGTTTCCACGGCGGACAGCCCGGCCTACATTCACGCGCGGGTCAAGTCGAACCCCGACTACAAGATGGTCTTCGCGGACCGCGTGTACGACCGGTTTTTCAACGGCGGCGCGCTCATGCCGGACAAGGCGGCCGCGCGCTACACGGCGTTGGCCGACACGATCGACCGGGCGATCGTCGCCGAATCCGCGCGCTGGGGCGCCTACCTCGACGACTACAGCACGAACAACTACCCGGTCTTCACCCGGGACGACCATTGGATCGTGGAGCGGAACTGGAAGCTGGCACAGTTCTTCCCGCCGCGCACCTCGGCCGTGCTGAGCCAGTTGCGTGCGGCGTCGATGTACCCGAGCGTGGATCCGCCGACGTTTCAGCAGCACGGCGGCGCGGTGGCGAGCGGGTTCCGCCTGACGATGTCGAATCCGAACGGCTCGGGCGTGATCTACTATACGACCGACGGTGCGGACCCGCGCGTGACGGGCGGGTCCCCGTCCGGCACCGCGATTCAGTACACGGGCCCGGTTGCGCTCTCCAAGACGACGCACGTGAAGGCGCGCGTCTTCAAGACGGTCACCACCTGGAGCGCGGCGCACGCGGCGACCTACCACTACACGGCGCACTACAGCCGGATTCGGATTACCGAGATCATGTACAATCCGCTCGCGGGCGCGGAGCACGAGTTTGTCGAGATCAAGAATACCGGCAGCGGCGTGCGTGGCTTGTCCGATATGACGCTCACCGGCGCGCGCTACACCTTTCCGCCCGGCACGGAGCTGGCCGGCGGCCAGAGCCTGGTGCTGGTGCGCGATGCCGCGGCGTTCGCGAGCCGGTACCCCGGCGTCACGCCGTTCGGCGTGTTTCTCGGCAAGCTGGACAACGGGGGCGAGCGGCTCGCGCTCCTGGACGGGGAGGGCCGGACGGTGACGGCCGTTCGCTACAACGACCGATCGCCCTGGCCGGAGGCGGCCGACGGACCCGGCTACTCGCTGGTGATGATCGATGAGAACGGGGAGCCCGAGGACCCGGCCAATTGGCGGGCCAGCAATCTCATCGGCGGCTCGCCGGGCTACGACGATGGGCCGGCGTACCGCGTCGTCATCAACGAAGTGCTTTCGCATACGGACTGGCCCGAGACGGATTCGATCGAGTTGCTCAACGCCGGGTCGGCAGCCGTCGATATCGGAGGCTGGTACTTGAGCGACAGCAGCGCGGACTACCGCAAGTTCCAGATTCCCGCCCCGACGGTGCTTGCGGCGGGCGGCTGCGTCGTGTTCGACGAAGGCGATTTCAACACGCCCACGAATGATCCGTCGAGTTTCGCGTTCAGTTCGCACGGCGACGAGGTCTATCTCACGAAATGGGACGCCGCCGGCAATCTGCAGTACCTGGCCGAGGCGCGGTTCGGCGGGGCGCAGAACGGCGTGGCATTCGGCCGCTATGTGACGAGCGTCGGCGAGGCCGACTTCACGGCGCAGAGCGTGACCAACACGCTCGGCGCGGCGAATGCCGCGCCGCTGGTCGGGCCGGTCGTGATCAACGAACTGATGTACCACTCGGTGGCGGGCGGTCTGGAGTTCATCGAGTTGCTGAACATCGGCGGGCAGACCGTCAAATTGTACGACATCGGCACCCCCGCCAACACCTGGCAGCTGGATGGCGCGGTGGAGTTTACCTTCCCGGCAGGCGCCCAACTGGCGGCGGGCGCGTTCGCGCTGGTCGTGCCGACAGATGCGGCGGCGTTCCGCGCGACATACGCGGTGCCGGTCGAAGTCCAGATCTTCGGCCCGTATTCCGGCGTGCTGGACAATGGCGGGGAAAGCGTGAAGCTGTGGCGGCCGGACAGCCCCGACGAGCTGGGGGTCCCCCGTATTCTGGTCGACCGGGTGAAGTACGGCGACAATTCGCCATGGCCGGAATGCGCGGACGGGGACGGTCCTTCGCTGGAACGGCAGGATCCGACGGCCTACGGCAACGACCCCGTGAACTGGGCGGCCAGCCTCGCCGCGGGCGGCACGCCGGGCGCAAAGAACTCCGGCGTCCTCGTTCCGAAGACGGCGGGCTGGAAGTTCTATGACAGGGGCCAGGACCTCGGGACAACCTGGCGCCAGCCCGCCTTCGACGACAGCGGCTGGGACGACGGCAACGGTCCGCTCGGCTATGGCTATCCGGATGTCGACACGGCGGTCTCCTATGGGGACGATCCCGAAAACAAGCCGATCACCACTTACTTCCGCAAGGCCTTCACGCTGGGCGGCGCGGTCGGCCATGTGACGGACCTCACGCTGTCGGTGACGTACGACGACGGGTTTGTCGCCTACCTCAACGGCCAGGAACTGTTGCGTGCGTCGATGCCCGGCGGCACGATCAGCTACGGCACGACGGCGGCGAGCCACTCGGCGGCGGGCTATGAGACGTTCAACGTGAGCGGGCACGCCGACAAGCTCGTGCCCGGAGTCAACGTGCTGGCCGTGGAGGTCCATCAAGTCGGAGCGAACAGCAGCGATCTGCTGATTGACCTGGAGTTGACCCACGCCGCGAGCGAAGGCGACTTGCCCGCCGCGCCGACTGGCTTGGCCGCCTCCGCCGCGTCGCAGACGCGCATCGATCTGCGCTGGACCGACGCAAGCAACAATGAGACGGGTTTCAAAGTCGACCGCCGCCAAAGCGGCGCCTCGGAGTGGGATCGCATTGCTACGACGGGTGCAAACGTCAGCACCTACGCCGATACCGGGCTGGCCGCGGGCACCACGTACTACTATCAGGTGAAAGCCTACAACAATGACGGGAACTCGGCCTACTCCGCTATTGCCGGGGCGACCACCCAGGACGGCCCGCCCGCCGCGCCGGCTGCGCTCAGTGCCACGAGCGCATCGGCCAGCCGAATAGACCTGCGTTGGACCGACGCCAGCGGCAACGAGACCGGCTTCAGGGTCGAGCGCAGCCCCGATGGAAGCTCGGGCTGGGCGGCAATCGCCACGACGGCCGCCGACACCTCCGTCTGGACCGATAGCGGCTTGACGCCGGCCACCCCGTACTACTACCGGGTCCGCGCCTACAACGGAATCGGGAACTCGGCCTACTCGAACGTGGACGGCGCGACGACCGCGGGCGTCTATGTCCAGTTTGCCCTCGCCGCCTCGGCCGGCCCGGAAAACGTTTCACCGGCCGAGCTGAGCGTGGTGTTAAGCGAGCCGTCACCGCAGACCGTGCGGGTCAGCTACGCCGTTACGGGCGGCAGCGCCGCCGGTGGCGGCACGGACTACACGCTGGCAGCCGGCACGCTTACCTTTGCGCCGGGCCTGACGGCCGGGGAACTCGCGCTGGCCGTCACCGATGACGCGGTGGAGGAGCCGGACGAGACGGTGGTGGTGACGTTGAGCGGCCCGGTCAACGCCTCGCTCGGCGCGCGCGCGACGCACACCTACACCATTCGCGACAACGACCGGCTGTTTGTCGCTTACAACGACCTGAGCTGGGAGACCGGGCAGCTCGCGCACAACATCACGCTCTGGACATGCGGGCAAAGCGGGTTGCTTGCGGACTACGCGAGCGGGCAGGACACACCGGTGACGTTGACCGTCGCGGGCGGCGACGGGCCGTTGCCGACCTACGGGGCGAACCCGGAACCCGGCACCGAAGCCCACACGGCGTTCGACGGCATCTTGGACTGCACGGGCGTGATCAGCTACTACACCACCGATCTGACGCTTCGTCTCACCGGCCTGGATCCTGCGCTGCGCTACGAGTTCACGCTGTTCGGCAACCGAAACAATGCCACCTTTCTGGACCGATATTCGACGATAACCGTTTCCGACGTGGACGCGTTCAACAACGAGAGCAGCACGGGCGCAACGTTCTCCGGCCCGGCCGACGCCTCCGTCATCATCACGAACGGCTACAACACGGTGAACGGCTATGTGGCGCGGTTCAACCAGGTGGACCCCGGCAGTGACGGCGATATGACGATCACCGTCTCCGACAATGCGAGCCGCTTCTACGCCAACGCGCTGCGGCTGCGCGCGCTGTCCGCGCTGCCGCTCGTCGCGTTCGATGCGGGCGCCTCTTCGTGCGGGGAGGGAAGCGGCGCCGTTCAGCTCGACGTGTCGTTGAGCACGGGCTCGGGTTCGGTCGTGACGGTGGGCTATGCGGTGACGGGCGGCACGGCGTCGGGGAACGGAGTGGACTATACGTTGGGCGCCGGGACGCTCACGTTCAGCCCGGGCCAGACGAGCCGATCGATCGGCGTGACGCTGGTGCAGGACACGGAATCGGAGGGCGACGAGACGGTTGTCGTGAGCTTGAGCAACCCCGCGAACGCGACGCTTGGCCCGCGCGCAGCGCATACCTGCACGATCCTCGACGACGACGGGCCCGTCGTCATGTTCACCGCGTACAACGATCTGTGCTGGGATTCGGCCCATCCGTTGCTGGCCAACATCACCGGCTATTCCGCCTTCGACTCAACGAACGGCTGGGTCACCAGCGGACAGCTCGTGGACTGGGCTTCGGGTACAAACACGGCTGTTACGCTGAGCGTGGGCGGGAACGGGACCTACTACACATCCTTTGTGACCCAGGGCGGGGATCCGAACGCGGGTACCGATGCCGGTACGGTGTTCAACGGCAGAGTGGACGGGGTGGGGAACCTCGGGTACGGAGTCTACACGTTCCTGTTCACGGGGCTGGAACCGGCTTGGGAATACGAACTGGTCGTCTACGGCGGGCGGGACAGGGACACGTACCTGGACAAGCTGGCCACGTTCACCCTCTCGGATGTGATCGGGTTCGAGAACGAGAGCACGGTCGGTGCGGAGGTGTACGGCTCGGGTGGCGTATGGACCAACGACGTTACCCGCTACAACACCGGCTACAACGCCGCAGACGGGCGCGTTGCGCGTTTCAGCCGGGTTCGGCCCGGCGCCGACGGCGACATCCTGCTGACGGCGGACACCACCGCTGCCGCCGGCGGCGAGAACGGCTACATCAATGCGCTCATGATCCGCGCCGTGCGCACCGCCGGCCCGACGCCGGACGTGAAAGTGGCGCGCGGCGCCGTCTGGCGCTGGTGCAGGGGCACGGCAGAGGCGTCCGACCCGGCCGGCGCGTGGCGGCAAACCGGGTACGACGATTCGGACTGGAACACAGGTGCGGCGCCGCTGGGCTACGGAGCCTGGTCGTTCGGGACGGTTCTGGACGACATGCGCTATTCGTACTCGTCGGCGTTCTTCCGGCGCGAATTCGAGATCGAGAGCCCGGGCCGGGCCGCCGAACTGCGCGTCTCGATCGAGTTCGATGACGGGTTCGTCGCCTGGCTGAACGGCGAAGAAGTGGGTCGCTGCAACGTCGAGGGCGACGCCGGCGAGTTCGTGCCGTTCTCATCGATCGCGACGGACAGCATCGAACCCACGGAATGGAGCGCCACACTGGGCGGGGCGAGCATGACCCCGCTCAAGGCGGGCGCCAACCTGCTCGCGGTGCAGGTGTTCAACAAGTCGCTTTCGAGCAGCGATCTGTTCTTCGATGCGGAGCTGGCGGTCGTGACCGCCACCGTGTCGGACGATCAGGACGAGGACGGAATGCCGGACTCGTGGGAACAGGCCCATTTCGGGGGCACGTCGGAGTCGAACGGGGGCACGGAGCAGGACTTCGACGGCGACGGCGTTTCGAACATCGACGAGTTCATCGCGGGGACGGACCCGGCCACGAACGCAAGCTACTTCGCGGTGGATGGCAGCGCCTCGGGCGGCGAAACCCGCATCTCGCTGCCGATGCGCGAAGCCACGGGTAGCGGCTACGACGGGTTCAACCGGTACTACACCCTGGAGTGGCGTGGCGCTCTGGAACTCGACGGGGTCTGGGCAGGTGTGCCCGGTTTTACGAACCGGCCCGGGGCGGACGGCACCGTGGTGTTCACGAACTCGAGTCCGGGCGCGTCGGAGTACTATCGGGGGAAGGTGTGGCTTGACACCCAATGACGCGCTCACGCCTCGGCGAAGATCCGCTGGAGGCGTGTGGCTGTCTGCCGGAGCAGCGGCTCCGGCAGGTTGCGTTTCTCGATGATTTCGAGCGAGACGAAGCCCGCGTAGCCGGCCGCCTTCATGCGTTTGGCCAGGTCGTTGATGTGGGTGTCGGCCGGATCCAGAACGTCCTTGTGCACGTGGAAGTGTCGGATGTGGTCCTTGAGGACGTCGTACGTGGCATCGTCCATGGTCGCATGGTTCCAGAGCGTGCAGAAGTTCTTGGTGTTGACCCGCTCGATCACCTTGGCCGCTTCGGCGGCGCCCCTGATGATGTCGTGTCCGCATTCGAGCATGGGGCAGACGCCGCGGTCCGCCGCGTATTCGCCGGCCTCGTCGAAGGCGGCGGCCACGCGGTCGGCGGCGTCGTCGGTCAGTTCCGGGATGCCGCCGCCGGCGAAAATCCGTACGACCGGCGCGCCGAGATCCGCCGCCAGGTCCAGGTTGGCCTTGGCCGCATCCATGTTCCGCGTACGCTTCTCCGGTTCCGGACAGGCAAAGTGGACGGACGTCGCGACGCTCGGGATCGCCACGCCCGCGTCCTGGAAGCGGCGCTTGACGTCCTTGCGGGCCTCGGCGCTGGACACGGACGAGACCCCGTGCTTGTGGCCGGCGTCGACCCGGATCTCCACGCCGTCGTACTCGGTCTCGGCGGCGAACCGGATGACCTGGTCCATTTCCCAATCGGGGCATACGAATGTCATGTAGCTCAGTCTCATCGATTTCCTCCTTCTCAGTCTTGCCTCCGCAACCCAGAGGTCAGAGGTCGGAGGTCAGAAGTCAGCAGCGCGTTCCGCATACACGGGTCGTCCATCTAGCCTGACCTCTGACTTCTGACATCTGACATCCGACCTCTTGGGGGCCGAAAACTTCTTGTTTTTCGTTGCCGTTCTCGACAACCAAGCCACTAAAGCCCCGCCGCTGCGGCGGGGGCGACGAAGATTACGACAAAGATTACGGCCCGCTATGTACGGCGCCGGGCCGGCCTGCATCGTCACGAGACAGACACGGACGCGCCGGACTCGGCGGAGGCGTAGATGGCATCGGTCAGCTTCTGCATGAGCAGCGCGCGTTCGAGCGTGGTTCGCGGCGCCTCCGATTCACCCAACACGGCGCGGGCAAAATCGTCCACGACGTTCCTCCGGTCGGCAGGCGTTTCGACCGGGTCCAGGGCTTGGGATTCGATCCCTTTGCCGGGCACAAAGGTGTCGAGCTGGACGGCGTCCGGTTGACCTTCTTTGGCCTGCATGTTGAGACGGAGCGACGCGTGGCTGCCGATGATTTCCCACGCCTGATCAGTCCTGGCGCCGGCGAATTCGGCCCGCTCCATGCTGAGCACGATGTTGTTCTTGCAGCGTATCATCGCCGTATAGTGGGCGTCCGCGTCAGAGCCTGGCGCGACGTAGGCGGACATGGGCCGCGCCGGCGTCCACCACGCGGCCATGACGCTCTGCGGCTGGAGTTGCCAGCCCGTGACGTACATGAGGTAGTCCAGGTCGTAGCAACTCCAGTTCACCAGGATACCGCCGCCGTTCTGCGCCATGCTTTCGCGCCAGGGCGGGGGCGGATTCCTCGGTTCGGCGGGCGCGCCCTGGATCGCCCGTACGCGGACCACGCGAATGTCGCCCAACGTGCCGGCCGCCACGCATGCGCGCGCGGTTTCGGCGTGATCGGTGAACGTCATGCGTGAGGAACAACATGCGGCGACGCGATCGCCGCGCGCGGCCATGATACGCTCCACCTCGGCGGCGTTGAGGGCGATCGGTTTCTCGATGAGCACATGCTTTCCGTGCTCGAGTGCCTTCAAGGCGACCGGGGTCCGGACGCCCGTGGGCATGGCGAGCACGACGGCATCGACCCGCTCGTCTTGGAGGAGATCTTCCGCGGTGGTGTACCAGGCCGGAACGCCGAACTCTTCGGCCCGCGCTTTCGCGCGGTCTTCCACGACGTCGGCCACGGCGACCACATTCGCCACGGAGGATGCTGCCGCGAGCTTCAGGTGAGAGCCGCTGATTACGCCGCACCCGATGATTCCAAATCCGACAGTTGCCATCGACGACCTCCTTGCCTCATTCTCCGATGCCCGGTACGCTAAGAAAAGGATAGGGGGCCGGGCGGGCTGTTGGCCTTGGATTATTTCACTTTCCGGTGCCAGATGTCACCAATCCGTCCGCTCTACGACGAAATCGTCGATGGGCTGCGCGATGCCGGCACGCTGAGCGCGTTTCAGGCGTTGAGGGGGGGGCACGACCCCGATCGGCCTTGACGGCGCCGGCAAGCACGGCAAGAGGCGCTACCACAACGCCCGGGTGACGGGCTGGAAGAGGACAGACGATAATGCCGCCGTCCTCGGCGTCATCATGCGAATTGCCGGCGGTTCGGCGATTTGGCTTGCTTTTTCGGGGCCGGTTCTGGCAACGTATGCGCCTGTAATCCCCCAGGGGTCGGCTCCGCGAGCCTCAGCCCCATCCCAAAAAACGCGTCGGCTAGTTCCCATGCTCTACCCTCAATCACGGGCGGGGCGTATCCGCGCCCGCGGTGCAGCCGGAAGGCGAGACGGGAGCGAATCTCCGGTGGGTCGGAAATTCTCGATAGGTCGAAATCGCCGAGCACAGCGGACACGGTCCTGAAAGCAGGCACGCCCGCGGCGGAGCGATTTCTGCAGGAGGCATCATGAAGGGGTCGCGATGGTTCGTTGCGGGAGTGGTGTCGGTCTGTGTGTCGGTGTTCCTTGCCAATACCCCCGTCACGGCGCAGGAACTGCTGTACGACGATTTCGAGAGCGGGCTGGCCGCGTGGGAGACGAACGGCACCTGGAACGTCACGACGGCCTTTGCCGTTTCGCCGACCCGATCGGTGACGGACAGCCCGGGCAGTTACTACACCAACGGCACAGACAGCGCCATCGCGCTTGCCGCCGGGTTGAACCTGACGGGGCTTACCCGCCCGTGTCTGGTCTTCTGGCATCGGTATGCGCTGGAAGCCGGCTACGATTTCGGGCAGGTCGGCCTGTCGACGAACGGCGCGGTTTCGTGGGAAACGCTGGAGGCCTTTACCGGCACGCGCAGCGCGTGGGCCCGCGAGCAACTGGATTTGGCCGACTACGCCGGGGAGCCGGACGTCCGGGTCCGGTTCCGTCTGATGACGGATGGTTCCGTCGTGATGGACGGGTGGTACATTGACGACGTGCGCATGGCGGAGGGGCCGGAGCCGGCCGTTCTGGACACGCCGCCCGCGGTGACGGCCAACTCGGTGGCGTTGACCTGGACGGCGTCCTCCAGCACGAACCTGGCCGGGTATCGCCTCTACCGTGCCGCCTCGCCGGGTGTAGACTGGCGCATGGCCCATGTTGTGGCGGATTTGTTGGATTCGGCTGCCACCAACTACACGGACGTGACGCCCGTGCCCAAAACCACCTACTACTACGCCCTGATGGTCTTGGCCTCGAACGATGTCCATTCCATGAGCGGGGAGATCTCCGCTACCACCGCTGCCGGCATGGACTATCCATTCCTGGACAACGGGGAAGGAGGCGGGGGCGTATGGGTGGCCGATGCGCCCTGGGCGCTCTCCGATGAGGACGCCGTCTCCGCGACGCACGCCTGGTCGGACTCGCCCGGCACGAACTACGGCAACTCCGTCAACGCGGCGATCCGGCTCGCGGCGCCGCTCGACCTGACCGGCGGGCAGGCGCCCGTGCTCTGTTTCAACCACAAGTACGACTTTCTCGGCGGGGACAGCGGGAACGTCGAGATATCGACCGACGGCGGCCAGAGCTGGGGTTCGCCGCTGGCTCAGTACTCCGGCGTTGCCTCGGCCGGATGGGAACGCAAGAGGATCGACCTTTCCGCCTACACCAACTCGGCCGACGTGCTGCTGCGGTTTCGCGTCACGACCGACACGGCGAACGGCGCCGACGGCTGGCACGTGGACGACATTTCGGTGGGTGAAGCGCCGGAGACGGTCAACGCGCCGGTGCTCAGCGACGTCGAGTCCCACGCGATGCGTCTCACGTGGCTGGCCAACACGAACGTGCTCTTCTCGCACTATGCGGTCTTCCGTTCGACCGCTGCGGGCGTCGGCATCAACTCGACGCTCGTCACCAACATTTCCGAACAGTCGACGACGACTTGCGTGGACAGCGGGCTGGCCTTGAACACGGTCTACTACTACCGGGTCTATGCGGTGAGCCCCTACGGAACCTATTCGGCGGACGGCACGGAGAGCAACGCGCGCACCCTGAACAATCCGAGCCCGTTCGCCGACGGGTTCGAGGCGGGGCTCGATGCGTGGAACATCACCGGCGGGTGGACGGTGATTACGGACAGTGTGCACCAGGGCACGTTCGCGATGACCGATTCGCCGGGCACCACCTACAGCAACAGCATGAGCATGTACTTCGAGACCGCCGTCGATCTGACCGGAACGACGTGGCCGGTGCTGGCATTCTGGGATCGATACGAGCTTGCGGCGGGCGACTGGGCGCGGGTCCAGATCTCGACCGACGGGGTCGGCTACTGGGGCTACTACGGTGTGAGCGGCACGCAGACGGACTGGCAGCGCAAGCAGATCGACCTGTCCGCGTGGCGCTCGCAATCCAACCTCCGCATCCGGTTCCTGTTCACGTCCGACGGCGGCACCACGGCCGACGGTTGGTCGGTCGACGACGTGAGCGTCGCGGAGCACGCACCCGTGGCGCTGGAATACCCGTTCGCGGAGCCGTTCGACACCGAACTCACCAATTGGATGGCGTCGGCCTGGCTGACCGCGACGAACATGGTCAAGGACGGCGCTGCCGCGGGCGTGGACACGCGCGATCACGCGCTGGCGCCCGACACCTCGCAGGAATTGAGCCTGGCCGGCCGACTGAACCTGACCAACGCCGCCGATCCGCAGTTGACGTTCTGGGTCGCGGGCGCGCTCTGGTACAAAGCCCGGTTCCGCGTGCGCGCGTCCGTGGACGACGGGCAGACCTGGCCCGATCTGTACGCGCTCAACAACGATTGGACCTCCGACTGGGCGCGCGTGCAACTCTCGCTCAACAGCTACAAGGCCGAGAACCTGCGTCTGCGAATTATCACATGGGCCGAATCGGGCACGGCGCCTGGGCAGGACTTTTACATCGACAAGCTCTCGATCGCGGAGATGCCGGCCCCGGTCGCCATCGAGCAGACGACCTCGTGGTCGAAAGCGATCGATGTGTTCTGGACGGTCTCGGCGGCCGAGCATTTTGCGAGCAACCTGGTATACCGCGCGACCCACGCGAGCGTCGGGCTGGGCGACACGCTGGTCGGCGCGTTCGCGGACCCCGGCGTAACGAACCTCACCGATTCGGGCCTCTCGATCGGGGCGACCTACTACTACAAGGTCTACACGGTGAACTCGAACGACACGTTCGTGGCTTCCAACGAGCGGTCCTCGACCACCGTGCCGTTCGCCTTCCCGCTCGCGGACGGAATGGAAGACCTGACCCAGTGGGATGCGGCCGGCGGCTGGGCGGTGAACACCAACGACGTGCACGGCGGATCGGGCTGTCTGAGCGATTCGCCTGATGGCGACTACGCGAACGGCGCGAGCGCCACCCTGTTGACCGCCGTGGACCTGACGGGGACGACGTGGCCGGTGCTGACCTTCTGGGACCGTTACCAGATCGCGCCCGGGGATTGGGCCCGAGTCCAGGTCTCGACCGACGGCTCGGGTTACGGGGGGCTCTACGGCGTGAGCGGCACGCAGACGGACTGGCGGCGCAAACAGATCGACCTGTCCGCCTATCGCGGCCAGCCGAACCTGCGGATCCGGTTCCTGTTCACCTCGGATGGGTCCACCACGATGGACGGATGGAATATCGACGACATCCGCGTCGAGGAACACGTGCCGGCAGGCCTCGCTTTTCCGTTCGCCGAGACATTCGAGGGCGAATTGACCAACTGGCTCGCTTCCGCGTGGTTGACCGGAACCAACGGCGTTCAGGAAGGCGAATCCGCCGCGGTCGACACCCGCGACCATTCGCTGGCGCCGGACACCTCGCAGGAGCTGAGCCTGGCGGGGGAACTGAACCTGACAAACGCGGTGGATCCGCAGCTGACCTTCTGGTTCCGCGGCGCGTTGTGGTACAAGAGCCGGTTCCGCGTCCGCGCATCCGTGGATGATGGGGCAACCTGGCCCGATCTGTACGCGCTGAACTCTGACTGGAGCGGGGACTGGAGCCGCGTGCAGCTTTCGCTCGGCGGCTACAAGGTCGAGGGGCTTCGCCTGCGCGTGATGACCTGGACGGAGTCGGGCACCAGCCCCGGCCAGGACATCTGGATCGACAAGCTCTCGGTCGCGGAGATGCCCGCGGCGGTCGCCATCGAGCAGACGGCGGCGGCATCCAAATCGATCGATTTGTTCTGGACCGCGTCAACCGCGGATCACTTCGCGAGCAATCTGGTCTTCCGCGCGACGCACGCGAGCGTCGGACTGGGCGATACGCTGATCGCCGCGTTTTCGGACCCAGCCGTCACCAACCTGACCGACTCGGCCCTGTCGATCGGGGCGACCTACTACTACAAGATCTACACGGTCAACTCGAACGACACGTTCATGGCCTCGAACGAACGTTCCGATACCACGGTGCCGTTCTCATTCCCGTTCACCGACGGAATGGAAGACCTCACCCAATGGGACGCCGCGGGCGGCTGGGCCGTGAACACCAACAATGCGCATGGGGGCTCGGCCTGCCTGAGCGACTCGCCGGAGGGCGACTACAACAACAGCGCGAGCATGACGCTGCTGACCGCCGTAGACCTGAGGGGGAGCACCTGGCCGGTGCTGACCTTCTGGGACCGCCACCAGATCGCGGCGGGTGACTGGGCCCGGGTCCAGGTTTCGACCGACGGATCCGGTTACTGGGGCCTGTACGGTGTGAGCGGCACGCAGACGGACTGGCAGCGCAAGCGGATCGATCTGTCCGCCTATCGCGACCAGGCGAACCTGCGGATCCGGTTCCTGTTCACCTCGGACGGGTCCACCACGATGGACGGCTGGGATATCGACGACGTGGCCGTCGAGGAACACGTGCCGGCGCCGTTGAGCCTTCCGTTCCAGGACACGTTCGAGGGCGAGCTCACCAACTGGCTCAGTTCCGCGTGGCTCACCACGACCAGCGTGGTCCACGAAGGCTCTGCCGCGGCGATCGATACCCGCGACCATGCCCTCGCCCCGGACACGGCGCAGGAATTGACGCTCGCCGGGGAACTGAACCTGAGCAACGCCGTCAACCCGCAGTTGATCTTCTGGTTGCGCGGCGCGCTGTGGTACAAGAGCAGGTTCCGTGTGCGCGTGTCCGCCGATGACGGTCTGACCTGGCCCGATCTGTACTGGATCAACAGCGACTGGAGCGCCGACTGGGCCCGCGTCCAGCTTTCGCTGAGCGGCTACAAGGTTGAGGGGTTGCGCCTGCGCTTGAGTACCTGGGCCGAGGCGGGGACCAGCCCCGGGCAGGACGTTCTGATCGACAAGCTCTCGATCGAGGAGCTGCCCGACCCCGTGGTGCTCAGTCCGCTCGACGACATCACGGTCTCTTCTCTGCGCCTGACCTGGACGCCTTACGCGGGCGGCGATTTCGCCGAGTACCGCATCTATCGCCACACGGCGACCGGCGTGAGCGAAGGGTCGGAACTGGTCGCGATCATCACGAACCCGGCCACGACGACCTTCACCGACACCGGGCTCCAGGGCCGGCGTGTCTACTACTACCGCGTCTACGTGGCCGACACCAGCGACCTGACGGTGGGATCGAACGAAGCCTACGCCAGGACCCTCGGCGTGGTGTTCCCGTGGTCCGACGGCTTCGAGACCAACAGCGCCGGCTGGACGCGGACCGGAACCTGGACCAACCTGCCGGGCGTCGGACGAGCAGGGGGAACGGCTCTGGTGGACTCGCCGGCGGACTATGTGAACAGTTCGGACAGCTATGCCCTGTTCGCCGTGAACCTGGCCGGCTCCGAATGGCCAGTCCTCCGGTTCTGGGAGCGGTGTTCGATCGCGGAAAACGACTGGGGGCGCTTCGAAGTGTCCGTGAACGACGGTGCGAGTTGGTGGGGGTATCACGGCCTGTACGGCGCCCGCACCAATTGGACGGAACGACGTGTCGACCTCTCGCCGTGGAGGAGCCAGGAGAACGTGTGGCTGCGCTTCCGCCTCTTCTCGGATGGCGGTACGACGGCCGACGGTTGGTACGTGGACGACCTCACCGTGGAAGAGCAGCAGGCGGCGGCGGGTGTGGCGTTCCCCTTCTATGAAGATTTCGAGAACGGACTGGACCGGTGGTTGCCCTCCTCCTGGGCCACCACGACCAACACCCCCTATGCCGGCGTTACGGCCGTCTGCGACACGCCGGACGGGCGAATACCTCCGGACACCACATTGATCCTCGCACTCGGCGCACCGCTGGATCTGTCGCTCAGCACCGACCCGCTCTTGACCTACTGGTTGCGCGGAAGTCTGTGGTACAAGACGCGCTACAGAACGCAAGTCTCGACCAACGCCACGGATTGGATCGACCTGCACGTGCTCAACTCCGACTGGAACCAGCCCGACTGGACCAAGGTGCAGGTGTCGCTCAACGCCTACCGCGAGACGAACGTCTGGCTCCGGTTCCTCTCGTGGTCCGAAGCCTGGTCGACGCCGGACGAAAACATTTGTCTCGATAACATCGGGATAGGGGACCCGGCGCCGGGCACGCCGTCGCTCAGTTCCCCGTTGAACTACCAGGCGCTCCAGATCCTGCGCCCGACTCTGACCGTGACCAACGCGATCGACTACCAGGGCGACGCGCTTTCGTATCGGTTCGAGGTCTACTCGGACGAGGACCTCTCGAACCTCGTGGCGCAGGTCCCTGTCATTGCTTCGGGTGCGGAGCGGACATCCTGGGAGGTAGACACCGACCTGGCCAACAACGCGCAGTACTGGTGGCGGTGCCAGGCGTCCGATCTGTCGAACGCCGGGCCCTGGATGGCGACGGCCACCTTCTACGTCAACCAGACCAACGCCGCGCCGCTGGCGCCGGTCATCGCCGGGCCGCCGGCCGGCGCGATATTGCCCGATACCACCGCGCTTCTGTACTGGTATGCCTCGACCGATCCGGACGTGGGCGATTCGGTTATCGCCTACCACATCCAGGTGGACTCCAATTCCGTGTTCGCCAGCCCGACGGTGGACGACGATACGGTCGTGATCGAGGGCGCGCCTCCCGGCACGAATTGGGTGGCCGGCCGCGAGCTGGGCAGCCTCGAGGGGGCGTCGAATCTGCTCGGCGGCATCACGTACTTCTGGCGCATGCGCGCGGAGGATTCCTGGCACGACTACTCCGATTGGTCGGCTGGCACGAACTGGTTCGTCATCCACGTGCCGCCGCCGGACATCCTGGGCGGGGACCTGTCCGTCGGCAGCGGCCAGGTCCTGTTCCAGTGGGAGCGGACCACGCGGCCCGTGTACGTCTACTGGACCGACAGCCTGACCAACGACAACTGGCAGCCTGTGCTGGGCCCGCTCTACGGCACGAACGCGCCGGTCGACTTCCCGCCGGGCTTCGACCACGGGTTCTTCCGTGTGCAGACCGAATAGGCCGCTGCAGGCGGCTCGGACCGACCGCCCCCGACGGCTGTGGGGGAAAAGAAGATGTCGGCGCGTTGTCCGGCCTGAAACTTGAAAGTAGAAGCGGCGTACCTGGCGCGCCGTAGCCGCTGGGCGAAGGCGTCTCGCCGCTTCCTCCGGGCCGCAGGCCCGGACACGGGCGGCATCGCCTCCGTTTTCGCTTGCTTCGGACCCGCCTTCCCGCCACACTCCTCGTGTAACCACGAGGATCTCAGGCGCGTACGCCGAAAGTGCTTTCTTGACTGTTATAGACGCGCCCTGACTCCAAATACACGGATGGAGGCGGGGATGTACGACGCATTGAGCGATTCCGAGGTCATTCAACGGGTGCTGGCCGGCGAAAAGGATGCGTACCGGGCGCTTGTTCACCGGTACGGCCGCGAGATTCGGATCCGCGCGAACCGTGTGACCCCCAAAGTCTTCAGCTCGGAGGACGTGGCGCAGGAGACGTTTGTACGGGCCTACTTCCGGCTGAATACGTTCCGGCTGAACGGCAATTTTCAGGCGTGGCTCTACGGGATCCTGCGTCACATTGTCGGCGACCTGTACAGGGAGGCCGAGCGGGCGAAGAACCTCCCGTTCGACGAACTGGCCGACTACGTGGAGGAGCTGGCGGCGCAGGCGCCGGTGCCGGAGGGCGGTACGGACCTGTCTGAGGCGCTGCGACACTGTGTGAAGGGGCTGCCCGACAACTCGCGGCGGTTGGTGCGGATGCGGTACGAGGAAGGCAAGAGCGGCCTTGAGATCGGGGCACTGCTCGAGAAGACGCAGTTTGCCGTGAACACCGCCTTGATGCGGGTTCGCCGACAGCTCCGCAAGTGCATCGAGTTGCGGCTCGGTTACGAGGTGTGAGCATGGAACGGTTCGATAACCTGCTCGCGCAATTCGTGGAAGGCGCGCTGAGCGGAGCGGAATCGCGGGAGTTGCTCGCGCTGTTGCGCGGCTCGGCCGCGCACCGCCGGGCGCTGATCCGGGAGCTGGATTTCGCGGCCGAGCTCAGCGCGAACCTCGGCATGCGCCCCGATGCGTTCGTCCGGCAGGTGATCGCCCGGATCGGCGATCTGGATTCGCTGGAGACCGAACGGTTTGAAGAGTCGGTCATGGACCGGATCGACTCGAACCGGGAACGAGGCGTCCCGGCAGAAGCCCGCCGCGCAGCGGCGACTCCCTCCGCTTCTGCCGGGCGCCGTCCGGTACGGACGGGCCGGCGCAACGCAGGCGCCGCGCGCACGGTGCAGTGGCCGCGTTGGATCACGATGGCCGCGGCCGCGGTCCTGCTGGTGCTGGGCGCGGCGCTGGTGCGGGTATGGGAGTGGCTGCCTGCGCTCAGGCCGGGCAGCGCGCCGGCGGTGGCGACGGTGGAGGCCGTTTCGGGCGACGCGGTCCTGGCCGCCGGCTCGGCGCGCGCCCCGCTGCGCGTTCGGCAGGCCCTGACGGCGGGTGACACGGTGGAGACGGGCGCCGGGTCGGCGCGCGTGACCCTTGCCTGGGCCGACGGCTCAAGACTGGACGTGCGGCAGCAGACCCGCCTGCGGGTGGAGACGGAATCGGTGCTGGCGATGGCGCGCGGCGAACTGACGGCCGGCATCGCGCCCCGGCCGGCCGGCCAGACACTGCGCATCACCACTCCGCACGCGGACCTGACGGTGCTCGGCACACGGTACACGGTGTGCGTGGACGACACGCATACCGATGTGCACGTGCTGGAGGGGCAGGTCCTGCTCGCCAGCCGCCTTTCGGCGGATTCCGTACGGTTGGCCGCGGGCCAATCGGCGACGGCGGGTGGGCGCATCCGCGTTGCCGGTCAGCCGGCCGCGGGCGCGGCTGGCACGTTGCCGGGCCGGACCGCACGAGGACTTCTGGCATTATACACGTTTCGTGAAGGAAGCGGCCGCACGATTCAGGATGTCAGCGGTGTCGGATTGCCGCTGAATCTGACACTGCGCGGCAACGACTACCACTGGCTGCCCGGCGGCGGGCTCGCCTTCAACCATGTCTGGCACCGGAGCATTGCCACGAGCCAACGGCCTGCCCGGAAACTCTACTCTGGCGCGGCGGCCAGTGGCGAAGTCTCCGTCGAAGTCTGGATCCGGTCGGGCGACCTTCAACAGCCGGGCCCCGGGCGGACGGGTCCCAACCGGATCATTGCGTTCGACGATCCGCTGGGCGAACCGGCGAACACCCAGAACTGGCTCCTGGGCCAGGCGAACTACGAGAACTTCGGGGAGAAGGAGCTGAGCTTCCGTCTGGCGGGCAGCGGGGAGGGGGCTCTTCCGCAACTGACGACCTCGACTCAGCCGCTCGAAAGCACGCGCACGCTCTATCACATTGTGGCCGCCTATAGCCCAGCCGGTGGCCGGCAAATCTACGTCAACGGTCGGCTGTGCGCCGCCGATCAGACGCCGCACAAGCCAGGGCGAAGCATCGTCGGCGTCTGGCGCCCGGATTACCCGCTCAGTATCGGGAATCGAACGACTTCGCTGGACCGCGGCTGGTACGGCGCCATCTTCCTGGCCGCCGTGTACAACTGCGCGCTGACTCCGGAGGAAATTGCGGGCAACTGCGAGGCAGGCCTGCCGGGCAGTACTAAGGAGCGGGCCGGCCTGCGCTGATCTGTTTGCGCGTTAACTGAAGGTTATGGAGGAAGCAATGAAGAGGGGCCTTCAAACGCTGTGCATGGTCGCGCTGGGTGCCGGCCTGGCGGCAGGTACGCGTGCGGAGACGCTCGTCGCCCGGCAGTCAACGTGGCTGTACCGCAAGGGCACGGCCGAAGCGTCGGACCCGATCGAGGAATGGCGCCGGCTGGACTTCGGGGATTCCGGGTGGCCCGCCGGCCAGGCCCCGTTCGGCTACGGCTATACGGTCAACACCTCGTTTCCGGACATGCAAAGCCGCTACACCACCTTCTTCCTGCGCAAGGCCTTTGTGGTGGACGACGCGGCGGGCGTGAGCGATCTGAAAGCGCACGTGGGCTACGACGACGGATTCGTCCTGTGGATCAACGGCGAAGAGGTGCTTGCATGCAACGCGCCCGACGGCGCGCCGCGCTTCGATTCCCGGGCGTCGGCAGGCCACCCCGCCGGCACCTACGAGACGAACGCGTTGCCGGACCCGGGCGATTATCTCGAGACGGGCACGAATGTCGTGGCGGTTCAGGTGTTGAACGTGGATCCGACCAGCAGCGACTGCGTCTTCGACCTGGAACTGATCTCGTACCGCGGGGTATCCGACACGACGTTCAGCCACGACCGCGGGTTCTACGACACCGCCTTTGTCTGCACCGTCTCCACCGCCACGGCCGGCGCGTCGATTCGCTACACGCTGGACGGAAGCCATCCGCTGACCAGCGGCAGTGCGGTCACGATCGGCGCCTCGTCGGGCACGGTTCTGATCGACCCCGCCAGTACGGCCGGGCGGTTGATCAACGGGCAGGTAGCCGGCGCGGTGGTGCTGCGCGCCTGCGCGGTCAAGGCCGGCTATGAACCCACGAACGTCGACACGCACACGTATGTCTTCCCGGACAGAGTGGCGCAGCAGAAGAACCTCATGCAGGGCGAGGACTGGGGCGGCGGCGAGTTCGAGTACGAGAAACCCGTGGGCATGAACACGGAGATGGATCCGGCCATCGTCAGCCGCTTCGGCGCCGCGCGGATCGTCACCGGCCTGAAATCGGTGCCGACGCTTTCGATCGTGGCCGACTACGCCGGCATTTTCGGCAACAGCTACGGCATTTACCACTGGCCCAACACGGAAGAGCGAGGCGACCTCTGGGAACGACCGGGCTCGGCGGAACTGATCTATCCGCCCGGCTACAAGGGCGTCGAATACGACGGGTTCCAGACCGACTGCGGCATCCGGCTGCAGGGTGGCGGCAGCCGCATGATCCACCAGCCGAAGCATTCGTTCCGGCTGTGCTTCCGGTCGACATACGGCGCCGCGAAGCTGCACTACCCGTTTTTCGAGGACGCGCCCCATCATGCGGACTCGGCGGAGGATACGTTCAACACGATCGTGATCCGGGCCGGCAACAACCGGGGCTGGAACAGCCGGCAGTCCTACAAGCGTGCCACCAGCGTCTACGTGCGTGACCAGTGGGTGCGTGACTCACAGCTCGCCATGTCCGGAGTGGCCGGCCATGGCCTGTTCGTGCATCTGTACGTGAACGGCATCTACTGGGGCCTGTACAACCCCAGCGAGCGGACGGACGAGGTGTTTGCTTCGGACTACTACGGCGGCAGCAAGGAAGACTGGTTCGCGGTGAACCACGACGGCGACGTAACGGACACCGCGCTTTACCCGCAGGCCGACGACCGGTATGACCACCTCCTCAACTACGTTGCGGCGAACAACCTTGCCACGCAGCTGCACTACGATCACGTGACGGAATACCTGGACATCGACCAGTACTGCGACTACATGGCCCTCAACAACTTCGCCGGGACGGGCGACTGGCCGAACGGCAACTGGTGGGGCGGCAACCGCAACACGCCGCCGGGCACCATGAAGTTCTTTTCCTGGGACGCCGAGGACTGCCTATACTTCGAACTGAACCGCTCGCACGACGGCGCGTGGGTCAATCCCTGGATGAACAGCGGCCTCGGCACCGCGGGCAAGTTCTGGGTGAATCTGCGCGTGGCGAACGACTTCAAGATCGCCTTCGCCGACCGCCTTTACAGGCAGTGCTTCAACAACGGGCCTCTAACCAAAGAGAACGGCCAAGCCCGTTTCGGGCGGCTGTTCGAGTATGTGCACGACGCGATGTTCGCCGAGTCCGCGCGCTGGGGCGACTGCAAGGCCGACGGCACCACCTACAATCCGCCGGACCACTGGTACGCGGAAACGAACCGCGTGTCGAACATGCTGAACACGAATGTAGCCGACATGGTCTCCGTCTTTCGGGCGCACTACAACATGTATCCCAGCCTGGACCCGCCCCAGTTCCATCAGCACGGCGGAGCGGTCGCCAGCGGGTTCAGGCTGACCGTGTCCAGCCCGCACAGCGCCGCGTCCGGCACGATCTACTACACGCTGGACGGGAGCGACCCGCGCGCCCCGGGCGGCAGCCGGCGCCCGGCCGCCATCGCGTATTCCGGCCCGATCCCGATTTCGACGACGACGCACGTGAAAGCGCGGCTGTACAAAGCGAACAACACCTGGAGCGCGGCGCATGCGGCGACCTTCAACTTCACGGCGCACTACGCGCGGATCCGGATCACGGAGATCCTCTACAACCCGTTGGGCGGCAGCGATTACGAGTTCATCGAAATCAAGAACAGCGGTTCCTCCACGCGCGGGCTCTCGGAGATGACGATGCGGGGCGTGGGGTACACCTTTCCGCCGGGCGCCGAACTGGCCGCCGGCGAGTTTGCGGTGCTGGTCAGAAGTGCGGCGGTGTTCACCAACGCTTGCCCGGCCGTGGCGAACGCGGTTCGCCTGTTCGGCGAATACCGGGGCAAACTGGACAACGGCGGCGAGCGGCTCGCGCTGCTGGACGCTGAGGGGCTGACGGTGACGTCCGTGCGGTACAACGACAGGAATGGCTGGCCGCGCGAGGCGGACGGGGCCGGGCATTCGCTCGTGCCCGTCGCCGAGGACGGCTACTACGGGGACGAATCGGCCGACGACGCCGCCACGTGGCGGGCGAGCAACCTGATCGGCGGTTCACCGGGCCGCGACGACGGCCCGCACTACCGCCTTGTCGTCAACGAGGCACTGACGCATACCGACCTGCCGCAGGTCGACGCGATCGAGCTCTACAATGCGGGCGCGGCTGCCGCGGACCTCGGCGGCTGGTACCTGAGCGACAGCGATACGGACTACTTCAAGTTCCAGATCCCGGCCGCCACCACGCTCGGCGCGGGGCAGTACGTGGTGTTCGATGAGCACGACTTCAACATCGACACGAACGACCCGGCCTGTTTCGGCCTGAATTCGCACGGCGACGTGGTCTACCTCACGAAATGGGACGGCGCCGACCTGCAGTACCTCGCCGAGGCCCGGTTCGGCGGCGCCGAGAACGGCGCCGCGTTCGGCCGCCACGTCACGAGCGAGGGCGAATCGGACTTCGTGGCGCAGAGCGTCTCGAACACGCTCGGCGCGGCGAATGCCTACCCGGCGGTCGGCCCGATCGTGATCAACGAGCTGATGTATCATCCGGCGGCAGGCGGCGACGAGTTCATCGAGTTGTACAATCTGTCGGACTCGGCCGTGCCCCTGTACGACCCGGCGTATCCGGCGAATCGGTGGGAGCTGGACGGCGCGGTCTGGTTCACCTTCCCGGGCGGCGCCGAACTCGACGCGCGCGCTTATGCGCTGGTCGTGGCAACGGATCCGGCAACGTTTCGTTCGACGTACGGGATTGCCGCCGATGTGGCCATCTTCGGGCCGTACAGCGGTGTGCTGGACAACGGCGGCGAGAGCGTGAAGCTGTGGCGGCCCGACACGCCCGACGAAGAGGGCGTACCGCGAATCCTCGTGGACCGCGTGAAGTACGACGATAACTCGCCCTGGCCCGAAAGTGCGGACGGGAGCGGCCCCTCGCTCGAACGGCAGAGCGGCGCGCACTACGGCAACGACCCCGCCAACTGGGCGGCCAGCCGCGTCGCCGGCGGCACGCCCGGCGCTCCGAACTCCGGCGCGCTCGTTCCCGTGACCGCAGGTTGGAAGTTCTACGACCGAGGCGTCGACCTCGGCCCCGGTTGGCGCACGCCAGCGTACGACGATGCGACCTGGGAGGACGGGAACGCTCCGCTCGGCTACGCGGATACCGGAGAATACCCGGAGTTGGATACAGAGATCTCCTACGGGGACGACCCGGCCAACAAACACCCGACCACCTATTTCCGCAAGACCTTCACGCTCGGCGTGGCGCCCGGCACCGTCACCAATCTTGTCCTGTCGGCCAACTACGACGACGGGTATGTCGCCTATCTGAACGGGCAGGAGATCGCGCGGCAATCGCTGCCGGCCGGCCCCCTTGCCTACACGACTTGGGCGACCAGCCATACGGCCTCGGGCTTTGAGAGCATCGACGTCACGTCGCATGCCGACAAGCTTCTCGAGGGCGTCAACGTTCTGGCTGTGGAAGTGCACCAGTCCGGGGCATCGAGCACTGACATGTATATGGATATCGAGCTGGCCTGCGCCGCCGAAGCCGGCCATCCGCCCGCGCCCCCGCAGAACCTTGTTGCCGCCGCGGCTTCGAGCACCCGCATCAACGTGACCTGGACGGATGCGAGCGACAACGAAACCGGGTTCAAACTCGACCGGCGCCAAACCGGCGCTTCCGATTGGATTCGCGTCACGACTACCGGCCCCAATGTCTCGACATACAGCGACACCGGCCTGGCCGCGGGCACCCTCTACTATTACAAAGTGAAGGCGTACAACGGCGACGGGAATTCATCGTATACGGATGTCGCCGACGCGACCACGCAGCCTGGCCCGCCCGCGGCGCCGACGGGACTGGTGGCGATCCCGGCGACGACGAGCCGGATACAGGTGACATGGACCGATCAGAGCGGAAACGAGACCGGGTTCAAGATCGAACGCAGCCCGACGGGCACGTCGAGTTGGCAGCAGATCTCGACGGTCGGCGTGGACGTGACGAGCCATGCGGACTCGGGCCTGCCCCAGGGCACGACCTACGACTACCGGGTGCGCGCCTACAACGCGATCGGGGACTCGGCCTATTCCGGAACCGCGCAGGCCGGCACGCTCGCGGCGTCGGTCCAGTTCGCGGCGTCGAGCTCGACCGGAAAGGAGGACGTCTCGCCCGCCGCACCGGCCGTCGCGTTGAACGCCGCGTGCACGGACCCCGTGCGCGTGGACTACGCGGTCACGGGCGGCACGGCGACCGGCGCCGATTACGCGAACGGGAGCGGAACCCTCACCTTCAATCCGGGCGTTACCAGCCTGCCGGTCGCCGTCACGATCGTCGACGACGATCTGGAGGAACCGGCCGAAACGCTGGTCTTCACGCTGAGCAGCCCGGCCAACGCGCAGCTCGGCGCGCGCACGACCCACACCTACACGATCCTCGACAACGACACTCTCTGGACCGCCTACAACGATCTGGCCTGGTTCAGCGGTCAGCATACCTTGAACATCACGCGCTACTCGAATGCCGGCACCACGAACGGCGGGATGGTCGACTACCAGAGCGGCGCCGGGGTCGGCGTCAGCCTGAGCGTCGCGGGCGGCGGCGGGCTGGTGAACGAGCCGCCTTCGCATCCGGCGAGCGGCACGGACGCTTACAGCGTGTTCAACGGGATGGTGGATTGCGACGGGTACATGGGCTACAAAGAGAACCTGACGCTCGCCTTCACGGGGCTCGACCCGGGGTTGCGCTACGAGTTCGTGATCTACGGGAACCGTGCCGAGCCGTCCTATACCGATCGGACCATGCTCACCACGATTCGCGATGTCACCACCTTCCGCAACACCAGCACGCCGGGCGCCCAGATTTCCGGGTCGGACGACGACTCGACCCTTGTCTACTGCGGCGACAACACGGCGAACGGGTACGTTGCCCGGTTCACGAACATCGATCCCGGCACTGACGGTGACATGACGATCACGGTCGAAGACAACACCACCAAGTTCTACGCCAACGCGCTGATGCTGCGCGCGATGCAGCCCCTGCCGGATCTGCCGCTCGTCGCGTTCGCGCAGGTCGCGAAGAGCGGCCCCGAAAGCGCCAGCCCCGTCTCGGTGACCGTCGCGCTCGCCGCCGCGGCGAGCAACGAGGTGCGCGTGAGCTACGCCGCAACGGGCGGGACCGCAACGAGCGGGGCGGACTACGCGCTGGCGGCCGGCGTGCTCACGTTCAATCCCGGCCAGACCACCAAGAGCATCAGCTTCACCGTGATCGACGATACGGCCGAGGAGCCGGACGAGACGGTGGTCGTGACCTTGAGCAATGCGATCAATGCCCTGATCGGCGACGGAACGCACACCTACACGATCGCGGATAACGATGTCTCCGTGCGGGCCTGGGCCGCCTACAACGACCTGCACTGGGTCAGCGGTCAAACCGCGGTCAACATCACGACCTATTCCACCACGAACGGGAACGAAACCGCAACCGCGAGCGGCGCGCTCAGAGACCACGCATCCGGCGCGACGGTGGCGGCCACGCTGACTGTAACCGGCGGCAACCGGCTGACCCCTGCGCACGAGACGCAGGGTGCGAACCCGGCCTCGGGCACCGATGCATACGCGGTGTTTAACGGGATAGTCGACAGCGTCGGGCTCGTCGCATCCGGCGACGCGCCGGACATCCGCCTGATGCTGACCGGGCTCGACCCGGCGATGACCTACGAAGTCGTACTGTACGGGAATCGCGCGGAAACCGCGTACACCGATCGGCTGACGACCTCGACCATCCAGGATGTCGACTCGTTCGAGAACTACAGCTCGGCAGGCGCCGATTTCTCGGGCGTGAGCGACGCGTCCGTCACCATCTGCAACGGCGGCAATACGACGGCGGGCCAGATTGCCCGCTTCACCCGGATCGTGCCGGGCTCCGACGGCGACTTCGAGGTGGTCGTCACCTCGCCCTCCGGTGGGTACTACGCCAACGCCCTGATGCTGAAGGCGTTCAGCAGCCAGGACGACGATTTCACGGTCAAACTGGGCAAGGGGACCGTGTGGCACTGCGCCAAGGGCACCCGGGAGGCGTCGGAACCGCCCGGCGCCTGGCGCTTGCCCGGGTTTGACGATTCCGGATGGTCGGCCGGGGCTGCCCCATTCGGCTACGGAACAGGCCCGTTCGGCACGACGCTCGACGACATGCAGTACACCTACAGCACGGTCTTCCTGCGCCAGGAGTTCACCCTCTCGAACCCGTATCTGGTGAACGGATTGCGTCTCCGGGCCGACTATGACGACGGGTTCATCGTATGGATCAACGGCGAAGAGGTCGAACGGGTGAACGTCCCGGGCGGACGCGGCGCCTTTGTGCCGTTCGACTCGTTTTCGGCGGCCTCGGAGCATGCCGCATGGACGGATACGTACGCGGCGGCCGATCTGCCGGCACTGCGGCCAACCAACATTGTTGCCGTACAAGTCTTCAACAGCTCGCTGTCGAGCAGCGACCTCATGATGGACTTCGAGTTGGCGCTCGACGACTCCCCGCTCGTCCCCCCCGAGGACGACGCCGATTCGGACGGCATGCCGGACGATTGGGAAGACGCGCATCTGGCGGGAACGGGGCAGGGTGCTCTCGGCGATAAGGACGGCGACGGCGTCTGCAACATCGCGGAATGGATTGCGGGCTCAGATCCCGATGCCCACGCCGATTTCTTCCAGGTCAGCCTCTCCGCCTCCGGCGGCAACCTGACCGTGTCGTTCCCCACGGTGCCGGCGAGCGGCACGGGCTATGCCGGCCGCGGCCGCTACTACGCGCTGGAATGCCGCGTGGGTCTCGACGAGAACGGCGCATGGCAAGCCGTCACGAACCTCAGCCGGGTCATCGGTTCGGGCAGCGATGTGCGGCACATCGACGCGCTCGGATCCAGCGCGCCCGTCTATTACCGGGGCCGGGTGTGGCTGGAGTAGGAGGGGGCGGTCACAATCAATCGTCACCATCATCCCGGTTAAGTGAAAGGGGCTATGGAATGAAGAGAAGCGAGATCTGGTCCGCACGCCATTCCTGCGCAGGGCGCATCGGGGTGTTTGCCGTATCGGCGCTGTTCACCATCGGGCAATCGGTTCTTTGGGCCGGCAACGCGAATATGCCCGAAGTGTACATCGTGATGAGTTCCAGCGATTTCAACGCCGTCAACTCGGCCTCCGACAGCACGAAGGTCAAGAGAAAGTGCCGAGTCCAGTTCAAGTATCCGGGGCAATCCAGCTACAGATTCGATGTGCAGTGCGAGATACGCAACCACGGCGGGATCGCCGTCCACAAGAACCAGAAACGCTCCTTCCGCCTCAAATTCACCAATCGGTACAGTGCGGGCGATCCGATGCGGTTGAATTACCCGGTGTTCGAGAAGGCTCCCGTGCACGCCGGCTCGGCCGCGACGGGCGGTTTCAACAATCTGGTCCTGCGCGGCGGCGGCAACGAGCAGATCCAGCATCCGCGCCAGCCGCCGAACTGGCCCGACAAGCAACAGCGCTATATCACCTACCTGAAGGACTCGTTCACGCGCTCGCTTCAGATCGACATGTCCGGCAAGGGCGTGCACGGCACATTCTGCCATCTCTATGTCAACCGCGGCAGCGGCGACGAATACTGGGGGCTGTACGGCCTGTGTGAGCGGCCGGACCACTCTTTTGCGAGCCAATACTATGGCGGGCACAAGAACGACTGGTGCTCCCAGCGCGGTGTTGCCGGCACGCTGAGCCGCTGGAACTCGATGTTCAGCTCCGCGAAGGCCGGCAACTTCGACGAGACGGCGAAGCGTCTGGACATGGCGCAGTTCGTCGACTACGTGATCCTGAACATGTACATGGGCGTACGCGATTGGAGCAACGACAACTCTTGGGACGCGATGCGCGAGGATTCGACCGGCAAGGGCTACTGGTTCTGCTGGGATTCGGAGTTCGCCTTGAACGGCGGCGGCGACGGCTACGAGCCCACGGCTGCCGGCGCCGAGACGGACATCAGGCTGATGACGCGCGGCAATCAGTACCACGACATCATCTGGAACGGACTGATCGGGAACAGCAAATTCCAGGCCGTGATCAACGAGCGGGCGTGGCTGCACCTCAAGAACGGCGGCGCCCTGACCGACGCGAGAGTGACGGCGCGGTTCGACGTGCTGCGCAGCTTCATCAAGGACGACGACTTCTCGCGGGAGGTGAATCGGTGGTCGGCCGACAAGAACTACTGGAACCTGACGACATGGAAAAGCCACTGCTCCGGTTACCGTTCGCTGATCACGGGCGTCGCGGACCGGCTGTTCACCAAGATGCTGAACAAGGGCTGGGTCAAGAGCACGCCGCCGGGCGGCGATCCGCCGGCCGCGCCGAGCTCTCTGGTCGCTTCCGCCGCGTCTTCTTCAAGAGTCGGGCTCAGCTGGAAGGACACCAGCTCGAACGAGAGTGGGTTCAAGATCGATCGGAGTACGACCGGGAGCAGTGGCTGGGTGCGGATAGCGGAACCGGGGGCGAATGCGACTTCCTGCACGGACTCCGGCCTGACCGCCGGCACGACGTATTACTACAAGGTCAAGGCCTACAATGAGGCCGGCCATTCGGGCTACTCGAACACGGCGGATGCGACGACACCGCCGGCGATCGTCCCGAAGATTGCGCTCAGCACGACAAGCGTCAGCGTGAGTTGCGAGCAGGGCGAGTATGCGCCCGACAAGACCTTCCAGGTTTGGAACGGCGGCACCGGTACGCTGCGGTACAATGTTGTCGAGACCAGCAGCACGATGGAGATTTCGCCGACGTCCGGCTCTTCAACGGGGGCCGCGGACAAGAAGACGCACACCATCAGTTTTCCGCGAAACGACCTGGCGGTCGGCACACACAACAAGACCATCACGATCGAAGACAACGGCTCCGGCGCCGCGAATGGGCCCCTGACGATTGCCGTGGCCATCACGGTCACCGAGCCGCAACTTCAGCCGCCGGCGGCGCCTAGCAATCTGGCCGCCGCGGCGGGCTCCTCCTCGAAAGTGGCGCTGGCGTGGGCTGACAACAGCGACAACGAGGACTCGTTCAAGGTCGACCGCCGCACAAGCGGCACGCAACTGTGGGCGCGCATCGCGACGCCGGCCGCGAACACGACCGCCGTGACCGACTCCGGCCTGGCGTCCTCAACCTCATACTACTACAAGGTGAAGGCATGGAACACTGCGGGGAACTCGCCATATTCGAGCGTCGCGGCCGTGACGACCCCCGCCGCCGCGCCTGCTCAGCCCTCGGGGCTTGCGCTCACGGTGCTCTCGTCGACGGCAATCAAGTTGACGTGGCAGGACAAGAGCTTTGACGAAACCGGGTTCAAGGTCCGACGCCGCACCGATGGGGTGGATTTCAGCACGTGGTCCACGGCGCCGGCGGCGGACGCCACGTCTTACACCGACACGGGACTGCGCCCGGGCACAACCTATTACTACAAGATCAAGGCGACCGGCGTGACCGCCGATTCGGCGTACACCACACCCGTTGGCGCGGCCACGTCGGACATGACCCGCACCGAGATCGCGAAAGGGAGCACCTGGCGCTACAGGGCGGGCGCCCCGGACGCGGACGGATGGATCACAAGCGGGTTCGACGATTCGGGCTGGACCGCCGGCGCGGCGCCGTTCGGCTATGGCGACGGTCCCTACGGCACCACGATCTCCGATATGCAGAACAGCTACTCGGGACTCCTGCTGCGGAAGACATTCAACGTTGGCGATCCGTCTGTTGTGCGGGCACTCGAACTCCGGGCTCTGTACGACGACGGCTTCGTGGTCTGGATCAATGGCGCCGAGGCGGCCCGTCACAACGTGCCGGGCGCCGCCGGGACAGCGGTTGCATGCGACGCGCTGGCATCCGCAACGGTCGGTGACGGCACGGAATGGACAGCGACCTTAACCGGCAGCACCATGCCCGCGTTGGCCGATGGGATCAACGTCGTGGCGGTGCAGGTGCTTAACGGCACGTTGAAGAGCAGTGATCTGACATGGGATCTCGAGCTGTCGGTTGTGGTCGAGCAGCTATCCGCCGCCGAGGATCCCGACGCGGACGACCTGCCGGACTCATGGGAGGAATCGGCCTTCGGCGACGCTGTGACCTACGACGGCGACGACGATCCGGACGGGGACGACATGTCGAACCGCGAGGAGTACATCGCCGGCACGGACGCGCTTGGCCAGAACCGCTACCTGGCGCTCGCGGTTGGCCGGGAGAGTGGACGGGTTGTAGTGTCCTGCCCGACGGTCGCGGCGTCCGGGCCAGGGTATGAGGGGTGCGAACGGCACTATGCCATTGAGTTCCTCCTGATGGCCGACGGCGCCGCCTGGACGGCCGTGCCGGGCTATGCGGACATTCTCGGGGCAAACCAGACCCTGACGTATACGGAGACGGCAGCGACCGACGTGCCCGTGTGTTACCGGGCGAAGGTATGGTTGGTGGGGCCGTGAAAGTAGAAGCGGCGTCTCGCCGCTTTCCTCGGCCGCAGGCCCGGCCGCACAAGGGTGCAACGTGCCACTTGAGCCGTACGTCTTGTCGACAAGGATGACGCCAAGGATGACGACCAAGATTACGACAAAGATTGGGGCAAAGATTGGGGAACCGGGTCGCCTCGGCCTACCAGAAGCCCTTGCTCTCGCGCTTCTGGTTGCGGATGCCGCGGCGGCTGCCCTTGCCGGACCGGCGCTTGCCGCCTCCGCCTCCGCCACCGCGTCCGCCGCCGCCGTTACCATACCCACCGCCGCCGTCGAAACCGCCGCCGCCGCCACCACCGCCGTAGCCGCCGCCACCACCGTAGCCGCCGCCCCCGCCGCCGTAGCCGCCGCCCCCGCCGCCCCCGCCACGGCGTTCACCGCGCGGACGGGCCTCGTTCACAACAAGCGGACGCCCGTCGACGTCTTTGCCGTTGTGCTGTTCAATCGCTTTGTTGGCCTCTTCCTGGGAGCCCATTTCCACAAAGGCGAACCCACGGGACTTGTTCGTATACCGATCCACAACGAGTTCGCAAGTTACGACCGTTCCTGCTTCTTCAAATAGAGCGCGCAGGCTCTCCTCCGATGTGTCATACGACAGATTGCCGACATACAGTCTGGTTCCCATGTGCCTCGCTTCTTCCTTTCTGCTGCCCCGGGAAGGCCACGTTGATCTCCCGGAGCCGTTCCGGGATCGGACTGGACCGGAGCCGTTTCATGCACCGTCCGCCCTCGTACTCACCGCAGGCGCGTTCTCTCGGCTAGCGAGGGGTAGTATAGCGCCCACTCAACGTGTGGCAAGTGTTTTCCTCGCAAAATGATGCATGACGCTTCTTGACATCCGGTTCTGCCAACACAATATGTTGTGGATGGCGAAGAGGTCTGGACGAAGGCGGATTCTTCTGTTTAATCTGCTCTGCATTGGGATAGTGACTGTTGAGGGGAGGGGACGGCGATATGGGACCGGACGCGGACGAGCTGGTGCGCCGGGTCTTGGATGGGGACGTGGACGCCTTTGCGGCGATCATCCGGCTCCACCAGCGTGAGGTCTGGAGAGTGGTAACGGCGATGCTGTACGACCGGCGCAGGACGGAAGATCTGGTGCAGCAGACCTTCGTGAACGCCTATGAGCATCTGTTCCAATACATACCGGGCCGGGATTTCGCGCTGTGGCTGAAGCAGATTGCGCGCAATGCGGTGCGCCAAGAGCTGCGTCGGCACGCCAGAGAGCAGAACAAGCTGCAGAACTACTGGGAATCGCTGCGCGTGCATTGGCGAGACGAGCACGCGGCGGAACGCCGCCAGGCAGCGGTGAGCGAGGCGTTGGAGGCGTGTCGTGGTCGGCTGCCGCCGAATGCGAGGCGGCTGCTGGAGCTGCGTTACGAACGCGCGATGGGTTTTGAGGAGATTGCCGAGGCGCTCGGGCGCACCGTGGCGGCCACCCGCCAGTTCCTGTCTCGTATCCGATTGGGGCTTCGCGAATGCATGCAGAAGGAAATGGTCCGAACATAGCGCCGGTCGCGCAGCTGTCGCTGAATCTGGCCGACGGGTGCATGACCGACGAGGAGTTTGCGCGGCTGGAAACGCTGTTGGCTACGGAAGAGGGGGCCGTGGGGCTGCATCACTCCCTCCTTGAACTCGAAGCGCATCTCCGGGGTTCCCGCGGTAACCTGGACGTAACGGAGGCGGTGATGGACCGCATTCACGGGCTGGTCGACCAGCGTGTGGAGCGGCAGGTCATGCAGAGGATTCGAAGCCGCCCCCGCCCGACGGGTGCGACGAGAGCGAGGGGCGGCGGCCGGTATCGGACGGCGGGGGGAGGATGGGCGGCGAGGGTAACCGGGATGGCCGCCGCCGTGCTCATGGCGGTGGGTGCCTTGGTGGCCGCATTTCTCGGACGGGTGCCTGTCTTGCCGGGCCATCCGGCCGCGGCGCGGCTTGGCCGAGTTGCCGGCGATGTTCGCCTGGTTGCCGGCGGCCGAGAGCGCGTGGCGGGCGGTGCCGAGGAGCTGGGGCTGGATACGGAAGTGCGGGTTGGCGCGGGTGGCGCGCGGGCGGAGATTGTCTACGGAGACGGGTCGACGCTGAGCCTCGGCGAGAGAGCGGAGGTCGTCATCGCGCCCGGGGCAGCGCGAAGAATCCCGGCAGCGGGTCGCACCATCCTGATCATGAACGGCTTGGTCGACGCGGATGTGCGGCATGCCGCCGGTGCGGGTTCCTCGATGGCTGTGTTCACCCCGCAGGCGGAGATCCATGTGGTGGGCACGCGATTCGGTGTGCGGGTCGGGCGGGATTCGACGCGGATCGACCTGCGCGAGGGCAAGGTGCGGGTCAGCAACCGCCGGGACGGGGAGTCCGTCCTGCTGGCGGAAGGCCGCTCCGCGGTGGTAGGCCGAACGCTGGCCGTTGTCGAAACGCAAGCCATACAAGGGGCCGGTCCCGCGCCGGAAGCGCGTGTGACCGAAGGGCTGCAGGTGTTGTACGGGTTCGGGGAGGGCGGCGGGGCTGTCATTCGCGACATTTCCGGGGTGGAACCGCCGGTTGACCTGCGCCTCTCCGGGCGGGGTTACCGCTGGCTGCCCGGGGGCGGACTGGCGTTCCCCGTCGAGGGGCACTCGATCATGGCGCAGGCGCAGCGGCCGGCGAAGCTCTTCGCGCCGTTCTTGGCCGCCGGAGAGCTGACGGTGGAAGTCTGGTTGCGTACCGGCAGCCTCTACCAGCGGGATGGGCGTCGTATTCTCGTCTTTGACGATCCGGCTGGCGCGGCCAAGAACACCCATAACTGGGCGGTTGCGCAGGCGCATGCGGACGAGTGGGGGCCGGGCAACATCGACTTTCGCGTTCGGATCGCGGGCGGGTCGACCGGGCAATTCGTGACGTCGGGCAGCCCGCTGCGCCGTACCGACGCGGTCTACCATCTTGTCTGTGTCTTCGCACCCCGGGCGGGCGCGTCGGTGTATGTCGACGGTGAACGGTGCGCCTGCCGGCCCACGCCCGGCAGACTCAAGTCCGAGGGCAAACGCGCATGGGACCCGGGCTACACTTTCGGGCTGGGAAACCGAACGACTTCCCTCGACCGTGGGTGGCAGGGCGCCGTCTATCTGGTCGCGGTCTACAGCCGTGCGTTGTCGCCCGAGGAAGTCCAGCGCAACTACCGCGCCCATGTCTGGCTCGAGGAATGAATTCGGCGGATGACGACCTGCCGTCGATCGCCTCCCGGTACAGATCGACGTCGCCACATGCCGACGACCGGCGCGGGAGCTGTTCCAGGCTCAGCGAGGGCGCTGTGGCTGCAGCGCGAGAGCGACGCTGAGACTCGCTCGAGAACCCGACTTCGCCGTCGTGCCTCCTGGTGTCGTTGGGCGCGGCTCGCTCCAGAACTTGTTCGAGGACTTTCGGCCTGAGGCCGATCAGCCCATGGCTGAATTCGGGAACGCCCGCCGCAGCGGCGGGATCGACAAAGCTCACGACCTTTCCGCCCGTGGCGGAACAGATTTTCCACCTCGTTATGTCCGGCATCGCCCAGCGAGCGGGGGATCTTGCCAGCGTCAGCGCCGGGTTTGGAGTCGGTGGTCAATCCTCCGGGACGGCATTCGCTTCACGCCATCTAATCACCGCCATCTTCATCCCGTTCCAGACGATCTATACACATCATACGGTATACCCATCAGATACCCTTATCTGTACACGGTCGATACCGGGACAATTTGGTTTCGCATTTTCGCAAAACTGATTCTCGTTTATGAGAAACTAATATCGATTGTTATGGCTGGAAATAGAAGAAACTGGCGGAAAACCAACACAAATCTTGAATGCCAGGAAGTTGGCGCGGTTTATGCTCTATGACAGCCAGGCTGAGGCGTCATTAGGATGGCGTGACGTGTACATAGAGGCAATTTTCAGGCGGATTGCACACCTATCCCTGCTTGCGCTTGGACTTTTGGGGGCGATATCGGCCAGGGGTGAGGTCCTGATTTCGCAGGGCGCGACCTGGTCGTATGCGAAAGGGACGCAGGAGGTTTCGGAACCCCCAGGCGCCTGGCGCGACATGGATTTTGACGATTCCACCTGGGGCTGGGGCGCAGGTCCGTTTGGCTATGGGTTGGGCGGTCTGGGAACCACGCTGACGGACATGCAGGGATCCTACTCGACGTTCTTCATTCGCCGCTCCTTCACGATATCCGGCATGACTCCCGAGACGCGGCTGAAGCTGGCCGTAGATTTCAACGACGGGTTCGTCGTGTGGATCAATGGCGAGTGCGTACAGGCGTGCAACGAGCCGGACGGCCCGCCGTCCTTCGATTCGCTGGCGGCGGAAGCCCGTGACGCGGGCGTGCTGGAGGAATTCCGGTTGCCTGAGCCGAGCGGGTACCTGACCGAGGGCGAGAACGTCATCGCGGTTCAGGTCTTCAACTTCGCGACGGACAGCGCGGACTGCGGGATCGACCTGGAGCTTTCGGACTACCGCCGCGTAGCGGACACGACGTTCAGTCACGACCGCGGCTTCTACGATGCGCCGTTCACCTGCACGATCAGCACGGAGACCGACGGCGCGACGATCCGCTACACGCTCGACGGAAGCGACCCGAAGTCGGCGGTCTCCAACGTCATCGCGGGGGTGTCGCCGCTGGCCGTGCTGATCGACCCGGACAGCACGGCGAACCGGCTGATGAACGGGGAGACGCCGCCCTGCGTGACGCTGCGCGCGTACGCGGCGAAAGAGGGGCACGAATCGACGGGGGTCGACACGCACACCTACATCTTCGTGGACAAGGTGGTGAATCAGAAGGACTGCATGGTGGGCGAAGATTGGATGCCGCCCATAGACCTCTACAACGAAGAGCCGACGCCGAGTGTGGCGGCGCGCCAGGCCACGGACATGGACCCGACGGTCGTGGCGGACCCAGCGTACAGCAACCTGGTCGACGACGCGCTGCTGGCGGTGCCTTCGATGTCGATCGTGATGCCCTACGACGAGATGTGGGGGACCAACGGCATCTACGCCAACCCGCACCGTGTCGGCGACGACGACTGGACCCGGATCGCATCCGTGGAACTGATCGATCCGTCGGGGACGAACGGGTTCCAGGTCGACTGCGGCATTTCGATCGCGGGCCGTGCCGGGCGCAACACCGCGAATCCGAAACACTCGTTCAACCTGTCGTTCAAGTCTCAGTACGGCGCGTCGAAGCTCAAGTATGAGCTGTTCCCCGGCTGCTCGGTGGACAGCTTCGACGCGATCCGCCTGCGTGCGGGCAGCAACGACAAATTCGTGAGCAACTGCGGCTCGAACTCGGTCGCGGGGCGTGTTCAGTATTCGCGCGACAGTTGGGCGCGCCAGACGCAGCGCGACATGGGCTGGGTTGCCCCGTACGACACCTGGGTCCACCTCTACATCAACGGCGTGTACTGGGGCCTCTACAACCCCTGCGAGAAGCCCAACGATTCGTACATGGCCTCCCATTTCGGCGGCGAGAAGGAGGACTACGACGTCATCTCGAACACGCAGTGGCCGTTCATCGATCCGCCGAACCCGGAACCGGGGCGAGGGGTCGACATCTATCCGAATATCGTGGATGGGACCGTCGATGCATTCGCGGCGATGACGAACATCACGGACCTGGCGAACCCCGCCAACTACGCGCTGCGGCGCGAGTACCTCGACGTGGTGCAGTTCACCGATTATGTCCTGCTTCAGATTTACGGCCAGAACTGGGACTGGGCACAGCCGACCGACGTGACCAACTGGCGGTTCGCCAACCTGCGCGCGGGTCGCAAGACCCGGAACCGCGGGCTGCACGACGTGCCGTACCAGTTCTTCGTGTGGGACTACGAACTGGCTCTGCACGTGGGGAACGCGGACTACAGTTGGATGGCGCAAGAGATTGACATGATCGCGAACCCCGACTACCGGATGCTGTTCGCCGATCGGATTTACCGCCACCTCATCCGTCCGGGCGGCGCGCTGACGGTTTCGGCCGTCTCGAACCGCTATGCGGCGATCAGCGGGCAGATCGAACTGCCGATCGTCTGCGAATCGGCGCGTTGGGGCGATGCGGGCCAGGAGCCGCCGCAGACGCGGGACGGCCAGTGGGCGCCGGAGCGCGCTCGGCTGTTCCGCGAGTATTTCTCCGTCCGCACCGCCAAGGTCGTCGACGATTTCCGCAACGGCGGCCTGTACCCGTCCATCGAACCGCCGGATTTCAGCCGGGAAGGCGGGGCGATCGACAACGGGTTCAAGCTCACCATGCAGAGCGCTGAAGGCTACACGATCTACTACACGACGGACGGCACGGACCCGCGCCTGCCCGGCGGCGGGGTTGCCGAGACGGCCGAGTTGTACGCCCAGCCCGTGAAGCTGGACATGACGACCCACGTGAAGGCGCGCCTGTACAAGAGCGCGGAGACGTGGAGCGCGGTGCACGAAGCGACCTTCAACTACACCGCCCACTACAGCAAGATCCGGATCACCGAGATCATGTACGACCCGCTGGGCGGGAGCGACTTCGAATTCGTCGAGATCAAGAATACGAGCAGCAGCGCGGTCCGCGGCCTGTCCCTGGTCTCGTTTGAAGGCGATCAGTACACGTTCGATGCCGGCACCGTGTTGGAGGCCGGTGCGTTCATTCTGCTCGTGCGCAACCTGCAGGCCTTCACGAACCGCTATCCGGACGTGGCCGAGTCCGTCGCCTTCATCGCCGAGTTCCGGGGCAAACTCGACAACGACGGAGAGAGCATCACGCTGACCGACAGCGACGGCGTGCCGATCGTCTCGGTGAAATACGACGACAAGAACTCCTGGGACGAAAAGGCGGGCGGGTCCGGCTTCTCGCTGGTGCCCGTCGATCCGACGGGCGACTATTCCGACGATGACGCCTCCAGCTATCTGAACTGGCGCGCGAGCCGTCTGATCGGCGGCTCGCCCGGCTATGACGACCCGGCCCCGTACCGGATCGTGATCAGCGAGGCGCTGACACACACCGATTTCCCCGACACGGACGCGATCGAACTCCACAACAAGGGCGCCGACCCCATCGACGTCGGGGGCTGGTACCTGAGCGACAGCGACGCCGATTACAGGAAGTTCCAGATCCCGGCGGGCACGGTGCTGGAAGCGGGGGGCTATGTGGTATTCAACGAGTTCGATTTCAACTCCGACCCGACCAACCCCGCCTGCTTTGCCCTGAGTTCGCACGGCGACGAGATCTATCTGAGCAACTGGGACGACCAGGGCCGGCTGCAGTACCTGGACCAGGTGCGGTTCGACGGCGCGTGGCGGGGGCATGCGTTCGCGCGGCACACCAAGAGCGACGGCGGCGACGACTTCGTGACGCAGAGCGCGACCAATACGCTGGGCGCGGCCAACGCCTATCCCCGAGTCGGCCCCATCGTGATCAACGAACTGATGTACAACCCGGTCGACGGCCTGTATGAGTTCGTCGAATTGTACAATGCCGGCACCAACCTGGTGAAACTGTACGATCCGAACTACCCCGCCAACTGCTGGATGCTGACGGGCGTGGGCGACTACGCGTTTCCATCCGGCGCCAGCCTGGCGCCGGGCGAGTACGCGCTGGCTATCCCGACGGACGCGGCCACATTCCGCCAGGCCTATCCGGGTGTTCCTGCCGGAATGCAGTTGTTCGGCCCCTACGACGGCGCGCTGGGCAACGGCGGCGACACGATCAAGTTGTGGCAGCCGGACACGCCGGACGAAGCCGGCATCCCGTGGATCCTCGTGGACAAGGTCTGCTATGCCGACACCGCGCCGTGGCCCGAGTCGGCCGACGGTGGCGGCCCGTCGATCCAGCGGGTGGCGGCCGATCTGTACGGAAACGACCCGGCGAACTGGATCGCGAGCCCGGCCGGCGGCGGAACGCCCGGGCTGGAGAACGCCTTGCCGCCCGCTGCGCCGGCCGCGTTGACGGCCGCCGACACGAGCGTCAGCCGGATCGATCTGGCCTGGGAGGATCGCAGCAGCGACGAAGACGGTTTCATCATCGAGCGGCGCACGGAAACGGGAACGTGGACGAATCTCGTGACGCTCGGGGCCGGCACCGAGGCCTACGCCGATTGCGGGCTGCCGCCCTCCGTCACGTTCTACTACCGTGTCCAGGCCTACAACGCGAACGGCGGGTCCGACTACTCCGCCGCGCAGTCCGCCGCCACGCTGCCCATCTACGTGCAGTTCGTGACCGCACAGTCGAGCGGGGCGGAGGATGTCTCCCCGGCGTGCGTCGTGATCACGCTGAGCGCTGCCGCGCTCGAACCCGCAGGTGTCGACTATCGGGTCGCCGGTGGCACGGCCGCCAACGGCGCGGACTACAGCCTGGCGGACGGAACACTCACCTTTGCCCCGGGCGAGACCAGCCGGAGTGTTTCGATCGTCGTGCTGAACGATGAGGCCGTCGAGTCGAACGAAAGCATCGTGCTCGCGCTGGCGAACCCGGCCCTTGTCACCCTGGGCGCCCGCGCGACGCACACGTACGTCATCTTCGATGATGACAGCGTTGCAGGATCCTCGACCCCGATTGTAACCATCGCCAAAGGGGCCGCCTGGCGTTACCGGCCCGGCACGGCCCCTGCCGCCGCTCAAGACTCGCCGGTGTGGCGAACCCGCCTGTTCGACGACTCCGCGTGGAACACGGGTAGCGCACCGTTCGGGTACGGCGACGCCGGTACGGGTTCGTTCGGAACCACGCTCGACATGCAGAACGACCACACGTCCGTCTTCCTGCGCAAGACGTTCACCGTGCCAAATGCGGCGCGTATCGCCCGTGTCGACGTCTGGGCCCAGTACGACGACGGGTTCGCACTGTGGGTGAACGGCCGCGAGGTGGCCCGGGTCAACGTCGACGGGACGTCGGGTTCGCCGCTGGCCTACGACGATGTCGCCGCCTCCGACCTCGAGCCGGACCAGGAATGGTCCGTGTCGCTCGCCGGAGGCTCGATGTGCGATCTGCTCAACGGCACGAACGTCGTGGCGGTGCAACTGCTCAATGCGACGGCAGCCAGCGAGGACCTGCTGTTCGACTTCGAATTGTCCCTCTACGAGTCGCTGGCCGTAGATGACGGCGATAACGACGGTATGCCGAACGGCTGGGAGTCTGTCTGGTTCGGCGGGTATGACGAGATCGACGGCGGCGATACCGAGGACTTTGACGGAGACGGCATCCCCAACCTCGAGGAATACGTCGCCGGGACCTGCCCCGATGACGAGTCGGACTGGCTCGCCGTCGACATCGAGGGGTGCAACGGAACCATCATCGTCTCGTTCGACGGCCGCGAAGCGGCGGGCAGCGATTACCTGGGGATGAGCCGGCACTACGTGCTGGAGCAGCAGGCGGACGGTGGCGACGGATACAACTGGCAGGTCGTTCCCGGTTTCGAGGACGTGATCGGCACGGGCGGGACGATCAGCCACACGAACGGCATTCACAGCGGTGGAATGATGTATCGCGTCAGAACCTGGTTGGAGAACAACTGATCGGAACCCATCTGGAAGATGCCTCAGGAGGCTGATGCGTTTCAGCCGCGCGTATGCCTCCGGTTACGTCACGCGTGCGCCCCCTGCGCCTTGGCCGGGCGCGGGGGGCGCCATCCCTTATCTTGGTCGCAATCGTTCTGGCGATCTTTGGCGCGATCTTTTCTTGTTTTTCGTTGCAGTTCTCGACACTACGCCGGGGCATTCGCGCCCCAGCGCACTCCGTCCCCCCCATATATATTGTATCCCGTCTCCGGCTTGGCTTGCAACGGGCGCACAATTCTCGTTATAAACCGAGGCGACAGGCATACTGGATTAGTGAAGCGGCGCGACGGACAAGGTCGAGCCGAGGAGAAGTCAACTGAGGAGACCACGCATGCCGGCACAGGGCAAGGGACGGGAGGAGGCATTCAACGGCCCGCTCCGCGTTGACCCGCGGAACGGGCGCTACTTCACGGACAACACCGGCGAGCCCGTATATCTGACGGGTTCGCATACGTGGGCGAATCTGCAGGAACTCAAGGCAGACCTGGAGGCATCGGATTTCGATTTTGCCGCTCATCTGCAGTGGCTGAAGGGCTATGGGCACAACGTCACCCGGCTCTGGGCCTGGGAACAGGCCGCGTGGACACCAGCCACGGAGAAGAAGGTCCTGTTCTATCCCCACGCCTGGCCGCGCACGGGACCGGGCTCGGCGCTGGACGGCCTGCCGAAGTTCGACCTCACCCATCTGAACGAAGCGTACTTCACGCGGCTGCGCGAGCGCGTGGTGCAAGCCGCCGCGCATGGGCTGTACGTCATGGTGATGCTGTTCCAAGGGTTCAGCATCAGCCCGAAAAGAAAGAAATGGCCGGAGGCATGGACGGGCCCGTGGCCCGGACACCCGTTCAACCGGGCGAACAACATCAGCGGCATCGACGGCGACCCGAAGCGGGAAGGGCATGGGCGGCTGACCCACACGCTCGAAATCCCGGCGATTGTCGCCCTGCAGGAACGGTACGTTCGGAAGGTCGTCGACACGCTCAACGATCTGGACAACGTCCTTTTCGAGATCGGCAACGAATGTCATGCCGCCTCGACCGACTGGCAGTACCACATGATCCGCCTGATTCGCGAGCACGAGGCGGGCACGCCCAAACAACACCCTCTCGTGATGACCTTTCAATGGGATGGCGTGGACTGCGGCACGAACCGGGCGCTGTTCGACAGCCCGGCCGATGCCGTCTCGCTCGGCGGGGAGGGGGGCACGGACTGGAAAGAGAAACTCATGAACGATCCGCCGCCGGCCGACGGGACGAAGGTAAGCCTGTTGGACACCGACCATTTCTTCGGCACAGGCGGCGACCGGAAGTGGGTCTGGAAGAGTTTCTGCCGCGGGCACAATCCGATTTTCATGGACCCCATCGGCCCCCAACCTGGCAACGGCGGCGCGTTACCGAACCCGAACGACAAGCCCGAGTACGAGACGGCCCGCCGGGCGATGGGGCAGACGCTCGAACTCGCGCGGCGCGTCGACCTTGCGGCTATGGCGCCTCACAGCCGGCTGAGTTCGACGCGGTATTGCCTCGCCAACGGGCAGGCGGAGCGCGCGGAGTACATCGTCTACGCCCCCGATGCCGGCCCGGTCACCGTGGATCTCTCGAGCGCACGCGGCCGCATCCTCACGGAGTGGATCGACCCCGTCGAAGGCCGGGTGAGCCCGGGCGGGGAACTGGCCGGCGGCGCCGAGCGGGAGGTGCGCGCGCCGTTCGAGAGCGACGCCGTGCTGCATCTCAAAGCCGAGAATTGAATCAACAACAGAAGGCCGAACAGCTCGAGACCAAAGACGTCCGACTTGTCCGACAGGTCCGACTTGTCCGACAACTCCAACAACACAACAAAGAGGCGCAACATGCCGCAGGAGAAACCCAACCTTCTCATGATCATGGCCGACCAACTCACCCCGCTGATGACCGGCGCCTACGGTTTCCGCGCGGCCAAGACGCCGAACATGGACCGGCTGGCGCGAGAAGGAGTGCTGTTCCAGAACGCGTATGCCACCTGCCCGATCTGCACGCCGGCCCGCATGTCGCTGCTGACGGGGAAATACGTCTCGGGCATCGGCTGCAACGACAACGGCTCCATCCTGCATGCCGACGAGCCGACGCACAATCACTACCTCGCCCTGGCCGGGTACGACACGGTCCTCTCCGGCAAGCTGCACGCGATCGGCCCGGACCAGTTGCACGGGTTTGCCAAACGCCTCAACACCGACATCTATCCCGCCGATTTCAACTTCCTGGTCAAACGCAAGGACGAGGAGTCGTTCGCCTCCTGTCACGTCAATCCCATATCCGTCGACTACGTGACCGAAGGGGTAGGGGTGCGGCAGTGGAGCATGCAGTACGACTACGACGAGGAGACCCAGTTCCGCGCGCTCGAATACCTTCATTCGAAACGCAGCCAGCCGTCCGGAACCCTTCAAAAGCCCCTGCCGAAGCGCGACGACACGCCCTTCTTTTTGCAGGTCTCCTTCAACCATCCGCACGAGCCGTTCCATTGCCTGCAGAAATACTGGGACTTGTACGAGGGCGTGGACATTCCCATCCCGCCATACCCGGAACACCTCGCCGAGACGTACACCTCCCTGGACCGCTCGCTGAACAAGTGGCACGGCACCGAGGAAGTGGACCTGAAGAACCCGGACAGCCTGCGCGCGATGCACCGCTCCTATCTGGCGAACGTCTCTTATATCGACGAGAAGATCGGCGAATTGCTGCAGACGCTGGAGGATTGCGGCCTGTCCGACGACACCGTCGTGCTCTTCCTCTCGGACCACGGGGACATGCTCGGCCACCGCGGTATGATCCAGAAACGCGCCTTCTACGAGCAATCGGCGCGGATTGTCCTGATGGCCAGGTTCCCCGGAAACTTCCCGCTCGGCAAGGCGGGCGTGGTCTGCCCGGACCCCGTATCCATTGCCGATGTGGCCCCGACCCTTCTGGAATTGGCGGGCGTGACGGACTACCTGCCGATGGACGGCCGGTCGCTGTTGCCGCAGATGAACGGGCAATTCGATCCGGACCGCCACGTCTTCTGCGAGAACCATTCGGAGGGCGCCGACACCACGTGCTTCATGGTCCGCAAAGGCAAGTACAAGTACGTCTATCTGCACGGAGCCGAAACGCAGCTCTTCGACCTGGAGCGAGATGCCGGCGAATGGACGAATCTCGCCGGAGACCCGGCCTACCAGGCCGTGGCGGACGAACTGCGCGGCCTGATCCTGGCCCGGTTCGATCCGGCCGCGATCGACCGCGAACTGGACGAGAGTATCCGGCGCAAATGGGTGATCAAACGGGCCCACGAAGCCGCCGGCCGCCCGAAGTGGGCCTATCAGCCGTTCGTGGATGCGAACACCCAGTATTGGCGGCAAGGGTGAAGTGTCGCAGCTGCTCCTTCGCGCCTCGACGGCCTGTCAGCAAGCGCCGGGACCCCTCCTCTGCAGCAACGCGCAATGGCAGGTATTTGCGCGGATCGGCGAAACGCGCGCTGACGGCCGATCCGTGGATCGGGCGAGATCCCGTTTACAACCGGCTGACGATCGTCGGTTTATGGCAGGGAAGGAAGACGGAGAAGGTGGTGCCTTTGCCGACCTCGGAGGCGACCTCGATGTCGCCCTCGTGGTTCTTGATGATACCACGCGAGATCGACAGGCCAAGCCCGGTCCCTTTCCCCTTTTCCTTCGTTGTGAAGAACGATTGGAACACGTGCTCGCGCACGTCCTCCGGGATGCCGTGCCCGTTGTCGGTCACGTCGAACCGCCAGCAAGCGGTCCCCTCTCGGTTGGTTTCCGCGCAGTCGATGCTCAGTTGCGAGTTCTTGGTCTCCATCATCGCATCGCACGCATTCGCGATCAGGTTCACGAACACCTGTTCGAGCTGGTTCGGCGCGCCGGAGACGTAATGCCGGCCCTTCTCGACGTTGTTGACGACTTTCGTCTGCGACTTGGCCACCTTGTTCTGCGCAATAAAGAGCGAGTCCGCGAGAATGCCGTGGATGTCGACCACTTCGTGCTGCTCCACCATGCCCCGCGAGAAGTTGCGGAGATGGTCGGCCAGCTTCCGGATGACTTCCGACGCCTTCTCGATGTCGCGCAGCGACCGCTCGAGCTGGTCCAGCACCGGCGGCCGCGGCCCCTTGTGTTGTTTCAGGCCCAGCAGCGCCAGTTCGTTGGCCAGCAAGAGCACGGTAAGCGGGTTGTTGATGTCGTGCGCAATACCGGAGGCCAGCTCGCCGATGGCCGCAAGCCGCCCGGCATGGACAAGGCTCTCCTGCAACTGCTTCACGTCGCGGATGTCGCGGATGATGGAGAAGGTGCGGATGAAGTTGCCGGCGTCGTCATAAATGCTGAAGGAACGGATTTCGACCGGGATGTTGTTCCCCGCGCGGTCCTTGAGCAGACTCTCGACGGCCGTCTTTTCCCCGTCCGCCTTCAGCTGCTTAAAGCCTTCCTCCATCTTCTGCAGAATCTCGTCGGCGTAGATCTCGCGCACGTTCTTCCCGATAAGCTCTTCGTGCGTGTAGCCCAGCAGGCTTTCCGCTTTCCGGTTTGTGAACACGATCTTGCCGTCGGAATCGACGGAGTGGATGATATCGGGGAAGTGGCGGAATATCGTCTGGTAGATGTCCGCATCCTGAATGTCCTGGCCGGCAATCCGCATGATGGCCATGAGCGGTTCTCCTCAAACTGGCCGCCGGTTCCGCGCCTCCCTCAGACCCCGCGCCGTGCCGGATCGCTTTCTGTTTAGCACGCTGTCCGAGTCCATGTCAATGCGCGAGTTCCCGTTCCCGTTCGCGGATTTTGGGCTCTTCCGCTTTACTTGGACGGCGCGCGGCGCGTATACTGGCGGTGGCGAGAGGGGAGAGAAGGGAACGACCGAAGGGAATCGTATTCCGTTCGCGTCGCCGCTACCGTCCGTCGGAAAGGTCCATCAACCGGAGGAGCACAGATGCCAGCGTGGGTTTCGCACGGTTCGGCCGAGACGGAGATAGGGCCCGATGAGAGCCGGGAGTTGCTGGAAGGTTGCGTCGCGCGGCTGCCGAGCGGGCTGAAGAAGGTGTTGCTTATCCCGCCAGACTTCACCCGGTTCCATTCCGACGCCGGTACGCTGACCTGTCAGTTGTACGAGATGCTGGCGGCGGGTTCCGCGGTGGACATTCTGCCGGCGATCGGCACGCATCGGCCGATGTCGGGCGACGAAATCGCCCGGATGTTCCCGGGCATTCCTCAGAGCCTGTTCAAGGTCCACGACTGGCGCGGGGGCCTCTCGCGGATGGGCACGATCCCGGGCGCCCGGCTGGCGGAACTGAGCGGCGGGCGGGTGGACTATGACGTGGCGATCGAAATCGACCCGCTCATCGCCGAAGGCGGCTACGACGCGATCATTTCGATCGGCCAGATTGTCCCGCACGAGGTCGCCGGCCTGGCCGGCGGCAACAAGAACATCCTCGTCGGCACCGCGGGCCCGGACACGATCAACAAGAGCCATTTTCTCGGCGCCGTCTGCAACATGGAGACGATCATGGGCAACGCCGACACGCCCGTGCGGGCGCTGTTCAATGAGGCGGAGGACGCGTTCCTCGCCGGGTTCCCGATCGTCTACGTGCTGAACGTCCGCTCCCGAAACCCGGCGGGGAACCTGGTGACCCGCGGCCTCTTCGTCGGCCGGGACCGGGCCGCGTATGCCGGCGCTGCCGCGCTGAGCCGCGCGGTGAACATCGAGACCGTCGCCCCTCTGGACAAGGTGGTCGTCTACCTCGACCCTGAAGAATTCAAGAGCACCTGGCTGGGGAACAAGGCCATCTACCGCACCCGCATGGCGATCGCCGATGACGGCGAGTTGCTCGTGCTCGCGCCCGGCCTCGTGGAGTTCGGGGAGGCGGAGATCAACGAGAAGATGATCCGCAGGTACGGGTACTGCGGTACGGACAAGGTGCTCGAACACGTCGCGGCCGACCCCGAACTGCGCGACGCGCTCGGCGCCGCCGCGCACCTCATCCACGGGTCCAGCGAGGGCCGGTTCAAGATCACCTACGCCTCCGGCGGGCTGACGCAGGAGGAAATCGAGTCCGTCCACTACGCCTACACGGATCTGGGCGAGGCCATGAAACGCTACGACCCCAAGAGACTCACCGACGGGTTCAATACCATGCCCGACGGCGAGCAGATCTTCTATATCTCGAACCCGGCGCTGGGGCTCTGGAAGCGAGGTTGAGCGGGCTTGCACCCCATGCGGGCTTCGCCCGCAACCCAGCGGTCAGAACTCATACGAGCCCGGGTTCGTGATCACGAACGGCAGCGAGGAGGCAGGCGTACCGGGCTCGATCTCGTTGCCGAGCTTGGTTCTGCTCCCTGTTCTTGGGCCCAACGTTCAACGTTCAACGTCCAACGGGAGCATCCGCGCTTGCCCGGCGTTCCGCCCACGTTGAGCGTTGAGCGTTGAATATTGAACGTTGGCCCCGGCCCTCGTCCTTTCCGCTTCGTCGTTTCCGTTGCCTGCCAACGTTCAGCGTGATCGGCGCGGTATTCCGCGTCCGATCGACGCTGGTGTTATGCCGTACTCCTCATTCCCACGCTCGGTCAATGTCTTCAAGAGGCAGGATCTGCTTGAAATGCCGAACGGTGAGGATGGACACGGCCTGCCGCTCAATCCGATAAATGATGCGGAAGTTGCCGTGGACGAGTTCGCCGATGTCTTTACGTATGATCTCGGGGACATGCCGACCACTTTTGGAGAAATCCCGAACCTGCTTCACACGGTCGAATACGGAAATCGCCCAGCGTTCTGCGGCAATGGGGTTGTCTCGGGCAATATACTCCGCGATTTCGGAGACCCTGGCGACAGCCAGGGGCGACCATCGAACTCTCATTTGCGCACCCGGTTCAGGACCATCTTGAGCGCTTTGTCGTGGGGAATTGCCTTACCCTCGTCGATTTGAGATTCCCCCGTCTCGATGTCCTCGAGCAGTTCAATGCGTTGAAGAAGGGCTTCGAACTCGCCCACGTCGATGAGAATGGCTGCGCTTTTACCGTGATGGGTCAGCACGACCGGCCTCTTCGATCGCTGAACCTGCTGAATGCACGCGGCTGTGTGCGCTCGAAACTCCGAAAGTGGCTTGATGTCCTTGTCCAGTTCCAATCTTTGCATGACGATCTCCCAAATGACTGCACGACGTACAAACTATCGTACGTTATTTGAGGCGATTGAGTCAATACCATTCTGTGGCATAACGACGCCCCTCACGGGCGCGCGGCCCCCGCGCGTCCCGTGCAGGGGCTGGTTCTGGCCCTCTTTGTCGTCCGGTTCGCCTGCGCGGCGCAAGACGGCGGTTTGCCACTCGCCGCGATACGGCTGTGCCGGCAGATTAGGGCGAAAGATTAGGGGGCCATCAGTGAGATCCTTATTGGCAATTACACATAGCGCGCCGATTGCAACTTGCGAGAGAAATTGAGGGATCGGGCGCGCGATGTATCTACAAATAGAATTATGCGGCATGGGGAGCTGAGATGTCAAACGGATTTTGGACGTGAATCCGACTCTCGGGCATGTCGACGCAGAGCGCAACACGAATAACCGTAGACGGGCCTCACTCCAACACGTCCCCGACCGCCATGGGGTGTCCGCGCATGAAGGCGGCGCCGGCCATAGGCTTCTTGCCCTCGGGCTGCACGAGGGTCAGCCGCAGGCGGCCGTCGCCCGTTTGGATGAGCGGGCCGTCCGCGCCCAGGTCCTGAACGGTGCCCGGCGGACCGGCACCGGGTTCGACAGCGGCCTGGAGGATTTTCAGCGTGCGCCCGCCTTGGCTCGGAACCGCGCAGATGCTGCCAGGCCACGGGTTGAACCCGCGTATTCGGTTGCGGAGCGTCTCCGCCGGCATGGCCCAGTCGATTCGGGCGTCGGCCTTCTTGAGGATGGGGGCGAAGGTCGCCTCATCAGGGTTCTGAGGCCGACGTTTGACGCTGCCGTCGCGGATGGCGGCCAGTGTCTCGCGCAGCAATCGCGCGCCCAATTCCGCCAGCCGGTCGTGCAGAGCGCCGGCTGTCTCGTCGGGGTCGATTGCCAGCGTGCCCTGCAGGATGATATCGCCCGAATCCATGCCCGCATCCATATAGAGGGTCGTCACGCCCGTCTGGCGCTCGCCTTGGGCGACGGCCCACTGGATGGGGGCGGCGCCGCGATACTTGGGCAGCAGCGACCCGTGCACGTTGACGCATTCCCGCGCGGGGATTTCGAGAATGGCCGGCCTCAGTATCTGGCCGTAGGCCACGACCACGATCAGGTCGGGCGCCAAGTCCCGTATGGCCTGAACGCTTGCGGCCGCGTTGACCTTCTCGGGCGTCAGAACAGGCGCGGCGCTGGGTTCTACGTGCGCATGGATCGGGGAGGGGGCCGGCTGTCGCCGGCGCCCCTTGGGGCGCGGCGGCTGCGTGACGACCCCGACCAGTTCGTCCGCCGGCTCGGCGCGGATGACGTCGAGACAGGGTCGCCCGAATTCGGCCGTACCCATGAAAAGAATACGCATGAGCTTGGTTCCTGCACGAACCGCGCACCGACGGTCGACGGGCAGACAGGAAGATCAGAATTCTTCCGCCAGCAGCGCGCGCAGATTCTTGCGGGACAGGTCGGCGATCTTCTTGTGCAAGCTGCGTCCGCGGCAGTCGATCGTGACCACAGCCGGAAAGTTCTTCACCTGCAACACCCACATGGCTTCCGAAGGGCCGAACTCCTTGAGGAAGTGCACATCGGCAACACGTTCGATGGCGCCGGCCAGCACCTGCCCGGCGCCGCCCACGGCATGGAGATAGACGCAGCCGTGCTCGGCACATGCTTTCCGGGTCTGCGGCCCCATGCCGCCCTTGCCGAGGATGGCGCGCAGGTGCAGCCGTCCGATGAGCCGGCGCATGTAAGGTTCTTCGCGGATGGAAGTGGTCGGGCCGGCCGCTTTCACCGTCCAGGTCCCGTTCGTCGGCACGACGACGGGGCCGCAGTGATAGATGACACCGTCATGCAGGTCGACGGGGCAGTTGCCGCCGTCGTAGAGGTAGCGGTGCAGCGCGTCGCGCGCGGTCACGAGCTGGCCCGAGAGCAGGACGCGGTCGCCCAGCTTCAGGTTGCGCGCCGTGGTGCCGGCAATAGGGATTTGGAGTCGTTTCGTCATCAGTACAACCACCTTCTCAAGCCGCCGTTGAGGCTGAGTTGCACGCCGCGGCGGCGGAACGCCCAACACATATAGGAAACGGTCACGAAAAACGAGGCCGGCACCCGGCTCAGGGCGGCCAGCTTCACACCGAGCAGCGTGGCACTGCCGCCGAGCCCCATGGCCCCGATCCCGAGCTCGCGCGCGTCCTTCATGATGCGGCGCTCGAGCTTGGCGAGTTCTGAAACGCGCGAGGCTTCGGTCACCTTGCGCAGGAACTGCTCCTTGGCGCAGGCATAGGCGCCCTCGCGGTCGCCGCCGATGCAGACGCCCAGCACGCCGGGCGCGCAGCCTTTGCCCTGCGCCTCATGAATGGCGTCCAGCACGCAGCGCCTGACCCCGCCGAGGTCGCGGCCGGCCTGGACATGCGCATCGGGCAGGCTGTACTGCTTGCCGACGTTTTCGCAGCCGCCGCCCTTCATCACGAGCCGCACGTCCAGCGTCTTGTTCGCGCCTTGCTCCCAGCGAAAGACGGGCGACCCATGCGCGATGTTCGTGGGGTAGGTGGTGCCGGTGAGCGAATCCACACAGTTCTGGCGCAGGTAGCCCCGCTGCGTGGCGTCGGCGATCGCGTTGCGCATGGCCGCTTTCAGGGCGTTGACGTCGAAGCTGGCGGGCACGCGGCAGTAGAACGTGAGCGTGCCGGTGTCCTGGCACAGGGGCGCATCGTTCCTGCGGGCCAGCCGTACGTTGCGCAGGATCGTGTCGAACGTCTCGCGCGCGACCGGGTGCTTCCGCTCGCGCGCCGCCGCCCGCCGCAGAGCGAGTTCGACGTCGCTCGGCAGGTCGGTGGATGTACGGCGAATCAACTCCAACAGATTCTTCTGGAAGAGCGAGTTGTTTTTCATGAAGACCGTCTATCCTCTTATCAAAGTCGCACCGAAAAGCGAAGTCTTTTTGTTGGCGTGGCGTCTGTTTCTGGGACAGGCCGCTCGCGCTTGTCAACACTTGTTTTGAACCAGCGTGGAGGACATAGGCGGCTCGGCCTCCGGCCGGGAGTTCTCGAGTACGTTCTCGATCAAGGTGGAGAGCAGGTTTCAACGGCGGTCAGTCGAGCAATTCGACGGCGACGTAGTCGGCCAGGCGGCGGCCGCGCGCGGTCAGGAACCAACGCCCGGCCTCATCGGCGACCAGCCCGTCCTCACGCAGCCGCGCGAGCCGGCGCAGCGGGACCCGCTCGTCCGGGCGCATGACGACGCCCTCGGCCGTGCGCAGGCCGAAGATGATCTGTTCGCTGCGCTTGAGCGCCGGGGTAAGCCGCTCCGTCTCACGCGGCGGCGTCTTGCCCGCCGCGAGCGCCGCGCAGTAAGCGGCGAGGTCCGGCGCATTTGTCCACCGGTCGAGCCCGCGGTGCGATGCGGCCGCCGGGCCGAACCCGAGATACCGTTCCCCGTGCCAACAGGCCAGGTTGTGGCGACATTCGAAGCCCGGCTGCGCGTAGTTCGAGATTTCATACCGGCGATAGCCCGCCGCGCCGAGCGTGTCTTCGGCGAGCGCGAGCGCCGAAAGCTGGTCCTGCTCGCACGGGGCGCGTGCGGTGCCGCGCGCGATGTCGCGCGGCAGCCGCGCATTTTCTTCGACGGTCAACGCATAGACGGACACGTGCGGCGCGCCAAGCGCGACCGCCTCGCGCAGCGTCTCATGCCACGTTGTGCGCGGCACGCCCGGCACGCCGGCAATCAGGTCCAGCCCGAAATTCATGAACCCCGCCGCGCGAATGTCTGCGACAGCCGTGCGAATGTCCGATACCGTGTGCCGCCGGCCCAGTGTGCGCAGGACGACCTCGTCAAACGACTGAGCGCCGAGGCTGATGCGGGTCACGCCGGCTTCCGCCAGCACGGCCAGCCGGGCGAGATTCCACGCGCCGGGGTTCGCCTCGCAGGTCCATTCCTGCACGCGTTCGGTGCACACGCGTCCGCGCACCAAGCCGCAGAGCCACGCGAGCTCCCGTTCGCTCAACACCGTCGGCGTACCGCCCCCGATGTAAACCGTCTCCGCCTCGAACGCGGGTGCCGACTTCAGTTCCCGTTCGAGCGCATCCAGAAAACGGGCGGCCCGGTCCGGTGAGTAAAGCGTGGAGTAGAACGCGCAGTACGGGCACTTGCCGTCGCAAAACGGTACGTGCACATACAAGCCCCTAGGCCCATTTTCGACCTGATCGCTACGAGGCATGCTCAGCTTCTCGTGTGCGGGCAACGCGCCGTTCTACGGTTTTCGCGCGCGGAGCGGCGCGACCAATTCGTCCGGCACGCGGAGTTGGCCGAACCCGGTGCCTATCCTCAGTTGCGGGGTGGTGGCGCCATGGTAGTCGGTGCCTCCCGTCACGACGAGGTCGAGCGCTTTCGCCAGGTCCAGGTAAGTGCGGGTCATGTCCGCGGTGTGCTCGGAGTAGTAGGCCTCGATGCCGCCGAGGCCGGCATCCACCAGTTCGCGCAGCAGCCGTTTGAGCGCAGCGGAATCGCGCGTGACGGTGAAGGGGTGCGCGAGCACGGCTACCCCGCGCGCCGAGCGAATGGCGGCGATGCTGTCGGCGGGCGAGAGCCGCACGCGGTCGACGTAGGCCGGCTTGCCCTTGGCCAGGTAACGGTCGAACGCATCCTTGACGGTACTGACTACGCCGCGTTCAAGCATGGCGCGCGCGATATGCGGGCGGCCGACGACGTCGGTCCCCGCGAATGCCCTGGCGTCCGCCATGCTGACCGCGATGCCCAGCTCGTTCAACTTCGCCAGGATAGCGTGGTTGCGCGCGTCGCGCCCGTCGCGGATTCGCGCCAGCAGCGGTTCCAGATCGCCTGTATCCGGCTCCACCATGTAGCCAAGCATGTGCATCGAGCCCGGCGAGTGGTCGGCGCTGATTTCGACGCCCGCCATCGCCACGACGGCGCGATCCGCACACGCGGCGAGGAAGCGCGCCGTGCCGTCGGTCGTGTCGTGATCCGTCAACGCGAGCGCGGTCAGGCCCTGTTTCAGGCCTTGCGCGACCAGTTCCTCCGGCGTGAGACTGCCGTCGGAAAAAATGGAATGCAGATGCAGGTCGATCAATTTCGTCTCCCCCCCCCCGCGCGCCCCGCCGATTCGCGGATCAGAAGCCGCGAATCGGTATGGTCAATGGTCAATGGCGGACCAGCCCGGCGGCAGCGGAATCGGGCCACGCTCTCCGCCCCCCCCTCAACCCGGTCATGATAACGGCTCCGGGCGCGCAACACCAATGTTTTTGCCTTTCCAAATTCGGGTGGCCGGCTTATTGTCTGCAAGACTCTCTTGCCGCGCGGCGCGGCAAAGAATGGGGGATGGGGATGCTCAAGAGCTTTCTGGTCTGCACGGACGGCTCGCCGTACGGCGAGATCGCGTGCGACTACGCGGCGCACCTGGCCAAGGTGCTCACGGCGCAACTGACGGCGCTGCACGTACTGGACTCCCGCAGGATGGAGGGCCCGCTGTTCGCCGACATTGCGGCGGCCCTGGGCAGCTCACCGTATCGCTCGGTCCTGCCCGGGTTCCGGCGGCTGATGGAAGAGAAGGGCGAAGCGGTCATCAACACGCTCAAGGCGCGGTTCCGGGATGCGGGTGTCGAGGCCGACTACGTGCTGGAACGCGGGCATCCGGCCCAGGTGATTGTGGAGCAGGAGGTACACGCCGAGGCGGTCATCATCGGCCAGCGCGGCGAACACCGGGAGTGGGGCGGCGAGATGATCGGCTCCACCCTCGAACGCGTGATCCGGCGCAGCATCAAGCCCTGCCTGGTCACCACGGAACAGTTCGTACCCATCGACTCGCTGCTCGTCGCCTACGACGGCAGCGACGTGGCCAGCAAGGGCCTGCAGGTAGCGGGCGAACTCGCCGTGGCGCTCGGCAAGACGCTGACGACGCTGGTCGTCGCCGAGGGGATGGATGCGGCTGCGGCCAACGCCGTGCTGCGCGACGCGCTCAGACTGCTCGAAGCGCACGAGTGCCGCGCCGAGGGCATGGTGATCGAGGGGTTGGCCGAAGACTGCATCCTGGGCGTCGCTCAGGACATCAAAGCCAGCCTCATCGTCCTCGGGGCCTACGGCCATACCCGGATTCGAGAGCTGATACTCGGCAGCACCACCTCGCAGATCGTGGCAAAATCGGAAGTGCCCGTGCTGCTGGTAAGGTAGAAGCGCCGTCCACGGCGCGCCGCCGCCATCTGAAACACGAAGGCGGTCTGTTCTGAACGAGGCCGAAGGGCCCGCCGATTCCTCCGGCGGCGGCGCCGCCGGAAAGGAGCCGACAGAATGAAACGTCCACCCGGCGCATTCCGGCGAACGTGCCTGCCTGTTCTCGCGTTGGTCTTCCTGCTGCAGGGCGCGGCGGCGCGCGCCGCCGACAAGTCGTTCCTGTGGCGCGTGAGGGGGGACCGGGGCCAGGTCTACCTGCTCGGCTCGCTCCATTTCGCCAGGAAAGACATGTACCCGCTCGCCCAAGCGATCGAGGACGCCTACGCCGCCTCGCCCGTGCTGGTGCTGGAAATGGATATCTCCGCTCTCGATCCGGTCCGTACCCAACAGGCCTTGCAGGCCAAGGCGCTTTATCCGGGCGGCGAGACGATGCGAGACCACGTTTCCGACGAACTCTACGCCCAACTGAGCGCCCGGGCCGCCAAGTACGGCATGAGCATGAGGGAAATGCGGGTCCTCAAGCCCTGGTACGCGGCCCAGATGCTCGCCGTCGCCGAACTTCAGCGGCTGGGCTTGGACCCGGAACACGGGCTGGACAAGTACTTCGCGGACAAGGCCAGGAACACCAAGGCGATACTGGAACTGGAATCGTTCGAGTTCCAACTCAACCTGCTGGGCGATCTGCCCGACAAGGAGCAGGCGCTCCTGCTGCAGTACACGCTGCTGGACCTGGACGTCGTGCAGGCGGAGATGGAAGCCATCATCAAGGCCTGGACGACCGGGGCGGCCGACGCCCTTCACGCGCTGCTGACCCGCAGCCTCGTGGAACACCCCGAACTGAAGCCCCTCTACAAGAAGGTGTTCTTCGACCGCAACGTGACGATGGCCGCGAAGATCGAGGGCTATCTCAGGTCGGGCCGGACCCATTTCGTGGTCGTCGGCGCCGGCCATCTCGTGGGGGCGGGCGGGATTGTGGAGTTGCTGAAGAAAAAGTATCCGGTGGACCAGCAATAGAACTTGTTCGAGAACTTAGCGGCGAGCAAGTTCCCGAGTAAGTTCTCGATCAAGGTCTCCTTTCCCGGGGACTCTCGCGGTCGGCCACCTCCCACCTCTGGCTGGCGAACGCACCGGGCGACAGGCCGGTCGCCTTGCGGAAGACCTTGCAGAAGTAGTCCACGTTGTTGAATCCGCATCGTTTGGCGATCTTCGCGATGGGCTTGCGCTCGTCTTCGCGCAGGAGCTGGACAGCCCGTTCCATGCGCAGCATCATCAGATACCGCGCCGGAGAAAGGCCTTCGGCCGCCTGAAACAGCCGTGTGAAGTGGTAGCGGCTGTAGCCGGAAGCGGCGGCCATCTCCCGAACCCCGATCGGTTTGTCAAGATTTCCGTGGCAGTATTCGAGCACGTCCTCGACGAACGTCGGACGCGGGCTTTTCGGCGTCTCGGGCACGAGTTCGTCGAACAGCTCCATCACGAATCGATAGGCGAGCGCCGAGGCCTCGCACGAGGACTGAATGCCGCCCCCCAGCGCCTCCTTGAAGATGCCCACCGCGGTGCGCACCGGCTTCGAATCGTGCGCCATCGCGACCACAGGGCCGGTGCGCCGCTCCAACTGCGGCCAGAGCCGCAGCAACTCGCCCCCCCGGACCGCCACGAACAGGAACTCCCAGGGCGGCCAGTCCGCCGGCAGCCAGTAGCGGTTCGCGTGCGGGAAATGCAGCAGCATCGCCTGGCCCGGCTCGAGCGTGTAGGACGTGCCTTCGTATGTCAGCCTGCCGCGCCCGGCCAGCGTGTACTGGAACAGCGCCATGTCCGTCGTCGTGCGCGTCAGCCCGTCGAAGTCATACCGCGGCTCCGTCTCCCGCGAGTGCCCCACGCTGTGGAGCATGGCCGGGAACAGCACGGGCTTGCGCAGGTAGTAGAACCCTTTGCCTCCCAGTCCGAGCCGCTCCAGTTCGTCGATCTTGACCATAGCACGGTCTTCCGGTTCACCGCACGGCGTTCGTCTTTCCGCCGTTCCGCTCCGTGTCGGAGGATAGCACGGAAGTCGAAACGGAGCAAGGTCTCCATGATGGCATTCAAAGTGGCGGTTGCCGGGGTGCGCGGCATCGGGTTCACCGGGCGGTGGGCAGGGCGCGGCTTCTCGGCGCGGTTTTGACCGCGGGGGCTCGGGTTTCCCGGAGGCGAAGCGGCAACGCATTGCCTTTCGAGCGGCGTGCTCCGGCGGTCAGGGCGTCATGAGTTCCACGCGGCGGATATCCTCTCTCTGCTTTCTCAGCGCCTCTTCCTGTTCGGCCTGCGTTTTGACTGTGGCTGTGAAGTCCATGTTCCACGGTTCCCGGTAGCGGTTGTGACTGGAGGTGTTCATCAGCAGATCGCTCTTCACGGTCCGCTCGATGCCTTGATGGACTCCTGTCTTCCGGCGCTGGAACGGATCGAGCAGGCCGCGGTCCCTGTAGTAGCCGGACTCCTGCTTCGCGACGAACGCGTCAATCCAACGGTTCCGTTCGCCCACCGCGGCGGCCAGTCGCCGGTAGCTTTCCTGGCTCTTGCCGGCCGCGAGGTAGTCCCGATGAGCCTTGTACCCGGCGTACATGCGCACCACGTATTCGAGGCTGGGCCGCGCCAGTTCGATCCGCGCCTTCACCGCTTCGTCCGCGCCGGCGGCTTGTACCGCCCGCTCCAGCAGCGCCAGGGCGCGCCCGGTGTTTTCGGGCGGCCAGCGGCGCAGGAACTCCTCTTCGCGCTTGTCCTTGCGGCGCACGGGATCGTCGGACTCCCTCCCGGACAACCCCTGGCAGGTATCGATCCAGGCGAAGAATTCGCGCATGGTGTCGGCCGCGGGCCCGTACATGTCGCGACAGGCCTCGTTCAGAATCCGCTCCGGATCGTCGTCCCAATTCATCCGCAACCGGTAGTCCAGGTAGTACTGCGGCCATTCCACGCCCCAGTTGGCCCCCGAAGAGCAGTAGTAGACAAGCCGCATGTTGAACTGCTTCAGATTCTCGAAGGTCTGACGCACCCGGTTGAGCGAGAACTGAGGCCCGAACGAGTGCCGCCAGGGGTACCAATTGTAGACGTAGGCCGCGTACCGGTCGTGGATCTTCGCCCATTCGCTCACGGGGCGGGCCGCGCGCCCGCAACTCTCGATCAGGACGTTGTCCGGGAACCGCCAATCCGGCCGCGGAACGGCGGTTTCCTGGTACGCCGTCATCACCAGCATTTTGCCGGGCCGCGATTTGCGCACGGCCTCCGCCACCTGCTTGTGGAACCCGTACACGCGGTCCTTGATCTCGCCGAGCCCGCGGCACTTCTCACATTCGCACGGCGGGCAGTAGTCGCTGCCCTCCCTGTATCCGTCCGGATGCCCGATCTCGATGCAGTCGTAGTCCTCGAGCAGTTTCTCGGCCCAGGCAATCTTGAGCTTCAGCACATCCGGATGCGTCACGCACAGAGAGCTCTGCCAGTTGTCGTTGCGCTTGCCCTTGACCAGCGCGAAGTACTCCGGGTGTTCGGCGAAATAGTCCTTCACCGGTATGGCCGCCGCCCAACTGTGCCCGCCGTGGCTCTTGTAGCGCACGCCCGGGGCGAGCCGCCACCGGATGTAGCGGCGGTTCCAGCCGCCCGCCGGGAGACTGGGCCCGCCCCACAGCACGCTCTTACGCCCGTGCACAACGATCGTATCGGGCACCGAGAGCGTCCGGCGCGGGCGCACGAATTCGCCGAGTTCGCATGGCATGTAGGTGCGCACCCCGCAGTAGTCTTCGAGAAACGCGATGACGCCGTTGAACGTGCCGATGCAGCTCCGCCAGGCGTCCGGGCCCCAGTCGACGTCGCGCCCGACAATCGCGAGGAAATCGCGGCCCGACCTGATGAACCAGTCGTCGTACTCCAGGCCGTCGGTCCCCACGCCGTAGCGCGCGAGCGCGGCGCACGGGCCCAGGACCACAACCGCGCCCTTCACGTTCGCGCCCTCGGTCACGACCGGCAACTCCGCGCCCGTCATCTTGTGCACGTAGTTGGTCAGGTATTCGCCGCCGGCCTTCACCCCGAAGGACGGCTCCTTCGGCACGACGATCGTAGCCGCCGGCTGCCCGTCCCGGACCAGCGTCAGGCCGTTAACCGAACAAGCCGCTGCGAACGGAGCGATCAGGATGAGCACATGGTGCGTCTTCATCTCCGCAGCCCTCCTCTTTCCTGCACCTGCCCGACCGCCGCCCTCAGGCCAGACACGCGTTTCGTCCACCTCCAATACCTATCGCACCGCCAACGGAACCGAAAGATGAAGTCCGTGCGAAAAATAGTGTTTTTGTGCCTTGACGGAAACATATTCCCGCATCGCTTCGCTCGTGAGCCTCCCTTCGCCTTGTGTCTTGAATTTTCTGGCTGCTGTGCATACTGGTCTAGAACGCTCTTCGGCAGAACGGAAGGAGGACAGGTGGGTTCCTGCACGGATTGCCAGAATCATTCGGGGCGAACGATGCGGCTCGCGGTTGTCGGAGCGGGTTTTTGGTCCCAATTTCAAATTCCGGCATGGCGCGAAATTGGCGGTGCCGAAATCGTGGCTCTGTGCAATCGAACCCGGCCGAAAGCGGAAACACTGGCTCAGAAGTTCAACATCAAGAAGGTATTTACGGATCTCGAAACGCTTCTTCAAGCCGAAGAACTTGATTTTATTGACATAGTCACAGAAGTTCCTGCGCATGCCGAGCAGGTCGCGCTTGCGGCAAAGTACAAGATCCCTGTGATCTGCCAGAAGCCCATGGGCCCGGACTACGCAACGTGTCTTTCCATGGTCAGCGTGTGCAAGCAAGCCGGCATCCCCTTCTTCATTCATGAGAACTTCCGGTGGATCGCCCAATTTCGCGCGTTCAAGCATGCGTTGGATCTGGGCGTGATCGGCACCCCGCGTAGGATTCAGATTACGCTGAAATCGGCCACGCGGGAGCTGTTCGGAGCCCAGCCTTTTTCGTGCAGCCTGCGGCATTCGATCATTACGGACATGGGCTGCCATTTGTTTGACCTTGCCCGTTTCTATTTCGGCGAGCCGCAAAGCGTCTATTGCCATGCCCTCCGGCGCTGGGATGACTTGCCGTGCGAAAGCATCATGACCGCCGTACTGCGTTACCCGAATGCGTTGTGCTCCGTTTCGTTGAGCGAAAAGATCGATTCGCAGATTTTCGTGGACGGCGACTGCGGTTCACTGGAATTGGACGGTGACAATGCCATACGGGTATCCACCGCCCAAGGCATGCATGTGAACACCCCGGAGCCGATCCGTCCTTTTCCATGGGTTACGGATGAACAGCGAAACAGCTACGGAAATTCGTGCGGCCAGGGCATTGTGGATTGCCATGCGGGTCTCTTTGAGGCATTGCAGACGGGAACGCGGCCCGAGTTCACGGGCGAGGACTACCTGAAGACCATGCGGCTGGTCTATGCGGCCGTGGAATCCACGGAGCGCAATCAGGCGGTGGAACTGGACCGGTATCCTCTGGTCGCCGACCTCTGACCTCAGGGTTGCGGGCGAAGCCCACATCAGTGATCCTCGAACCGTACGTTCTTCAGCGCGAGTCGCGTCTCCGGCCCTCTTCGGCCCAGTTTGTTGACCATGCGCACGGCGAGGGAATTGTCGCCCGTATGGAGGGGCCACTGGACCCGCCTATGGATGGCGTAGGGGACCCAGGCTCGGTCGTCCTGGTTGACCTCCATATAATCCAGGTTCGGAGTGAAGGAGCTCACGCCGAACAGGCAGAGCCGGCGTTCCTTCAACGGAGGATCCGACAGCTTCGGCACCAGGCAAGCCGTGTTCACGTCGAAATAGACGTCCGGGATCGACGGGGTCACGATTCCGGTCTCCGAGTACTTCTCCTTCTGAAAGCCGGTCCATTCGCCCTTGTCGTCCGTCCGGGCGATCATCCAGTTCCTGCCCCCGTACAGACTGTCCATCAGAAGAATCTGTGTGCCCATGCTTCCGTAATAGCCGCAGTGCGAAAAGACGTCGTTCTGCTGGTGGTATCGGCGCCAGAAGAACTTGTCCAGATGGGGGATACGGTCCTTGCAGGTCGCCCGGCCGTAGGGGTCGTTCGGGTTCAGGCGGCCGTCGTAGTCGGTCGTTTCCCCCTTTGGCCCCTTGTGCGTCCGGATCTCGTCGCGCCGGCCTTCGAAAACCTCCCTGTGGATTTCGTAGGCGGACAGAGGAACGCCGCGGCGGGCGAAATGAATATCGAACATCGAGTCGAGAAGGACCCATTTGCGCAGCGAGTTCACCCACACCTCGTTGACCGCGTGCATGTTGAAGACCTTCCACCGTTCGTTGTCCACGTCCGTTGCCACCCGGCGAGCCACCCAACCCATGGCGCTGAGCACGGAAACAAGAAGACGCTGGTAGTGCGTGCAGAAGAAGGACGCGCCACCGTTGCAGGCCAGCAACATGTCTTCGTTATACACGTCATGAACCTCTTCGGAAACCCTGTTGCCGCCCTTGTCGTTCTGCATATAGACCCAGTTGCGCAGGGCCAACAGGGCCTGCCATTCGTCCTGCGCCTCGTCGAGGACTCTGTCCAGATGAAACCGCTCGCGGAAGGCGATCAGTCTTCGGTTGTCCGTGTCCTGAAAGAGCCAGCTCAGAAACGTGATCGCGAACCCGCGCGGCGACGCCTCGAGACCGTCGAAGACGGCGCCCGCATCCCGAATGGCCTTCTCATAGTCCGGCTCTACAATTGTTCCCATCATTCCCCCATGGCGTATCGCCGGCCCGGCTTCCCCCGCAAATCCCCCGGCCCGCGGCATGAACAGCGCGGGCTTGCGCAGGCAGAACGCGTTGCCGCCCGATCCTCTCCGCTTGAGTTCGTCAATTTACTGGCATAGCACGGATTTACAATTCGCCGCACAAATTTCATATTTAAACCGTGTCTGCCATGCAATAGGGTAGCACAGAAGGTCGAACTTAACAAGGTTTTCATGATGAAATTCAAAGTGGCGTTTATCGGGGCGGGCAGCATCGGGTTCACGAGGCGCTTGGTGGAGGACATTCTGTCGGTGCCCGAGTTTCGCGCGGTTCGACTGGCGTTCACCGACATCGACAAGCGGAATCTGGAGATGGTGTATGAGCGTTGCGCCCTGGATATCCGGGCGAACGGGCTGGAGGCGGAGCTCACGGCGACGCTGGACCGGCGCGAGGCGCTTCGGGACGCGAAGTATGTGTTTTGCGTTGCGCGGATCGGCGGGTTATCCCCGTTCAGGTCGGACATCGAGATCCCGCTGCGGTACGGTGTGGATCAATGCGTGGGGGACACGCTCTGCGCGGGCGGCATCATGTACGCGCAGCGCGGCATACCGGCGCTGCTGGACTTCTGCCGGGACATTCGGGACGTGGCGGCGCCGGGCTGCCTGCTGTTCAACTACGCCAACCCGATGGCGATGATGACGTGGGCGGGAAACCGTTACGGGGATGTTCGGACGATCGGGCTGTGCCACGGCGTGCAGGGCGGGCACCGGAAGATTGCCGACGTACTGGGCTTGAAGAAGGAAGAGGTAGACATCGTGGCGGCCGGCATCAACCACCAGACGTGGTTCATCCGGGTCGCCCACAAGGGCAAGGACCTGACCGGCCGGCTGCTGCAGGCGTTCGAGCGGCATCCGGAGTACAGCCGTGCGGAGAAGGTCCGGATCGACATGATGCGGCGATTCGGCTATTTCAGCACGGAATCCAACGGGCATCTGAGCGAGTATCTGCCCTGGTACCGGAAGCGGCCGGATGAGATCAGGAAGTGGATCGACATGCGCGCCTGGAATCGCGGCGAGACGGGCGGTTTTCTGCGAGTGTGTCTGGAGCAGCGCGAGCTGTTCGAAACGGATTTCGCGACATGGATGAAGCAGCCGGCGCCGGAATACGCCGCTTCAGGCCGCAGTCACGAGCACGGCTCGCACATTATCGAGAGTCTGGAGACGGGCCGTGTGTACCGCGGCCATTTCAACGTGCCGAACGGCGGGATCATCACGAACCTGCCGCCGGACGCGATCGTGGAGGTGCCGGGCTACGTGGATCGTACGGGCATCAACACGCCGGTGGTCGGCGATCTGCCGCTCGGCTGCGCGGCGGTCTGCAACGCGAGCATCAACGTGCAGCGGCTGGCCGTGGCCGCGGCCGTGGGCGGCGACGACAGGCTGCTGCGCCAGGCGATGATGATGGACCCGCTTGTGGGCGCCGTGTGCAACCCGCCCGAGATCTGGCAGATGGTCGACGAACTGCTCGCGGCGCAGGCGCGCTGGTTGCCGCAGTACGCGAAGGCCGTGCGCGAGGCGAGGAAGCGGCTGAAGAACGGCGCGCGCATCCCGGCGAAATCCTATGCCGGGGCCGCGCGGCTGAAGGTGCGCACGGGCGCGGAACTGCGCCGGGCCTCGGCGTGAGCGCAGAGGTGGTTTGCGTTAAATCGCTTGCAACGACCGCCGGAATAACCGATCAATGTTACGAGTCAACTCGCGCACCCGCGCGGACGAACAGGAGGCACTCATGCACAGGCTCCGTTTGCTCATCGGTGCTGGTCTGCTTGGCGCGATATCGGTATCCGGGGCGGGCGTGCCGGCGGAAACGCCGGTCTGTCCCCGCCTGAACGCCGCGCCGGTCGTCGACGGACAACTGGACGACGCGGCGTGGCGGGAGGCGCTGGTTCTGGACGGGTTCCATGCGCTGGGTTTGGACAGGCCGGCAGAGCAGCGGACTCGGGTCAGGCTCGGATTTGACCACAAGGCCCTGTACGTCGCCTTCGAATGTCTCGAGCGAAACATGCGCGGCCTGCGGCACCTGGATCGCAAGCATGACGGTGCGGTGTATGACGACGACTGCGTGGAGCTGATGTTGGACCCGGAACCGTGGGAACCGGGCACCCACTATCATCTCATCGCCAACGCGCTCGGCCAGCAGTACGACGCCGATGCGCGCGGCAGGACATGGGATCCCGACGGCGGTTGGCGCAGCGCGGCCCGGAAGCTGGCGGACAGGTGGGTGATCGAGATCGAGATCCCGTTCCAAGGGCTCGGGGTCAAGCCGCCGTCGCGCGGGCATGTCTGGCGCATGAATTTCATGCGCGAGAACTATGCGTCGCCCGAGAACAGCACCTGGGGCGCGAACCCGACGAAGAACCTCGACAACCCCATGTCCCTGCGGTTTGTGGCATTCGAGGGCCGGAACCTGGTCGTGAACGGAGACTTCGAGAGCCACGGCAGCGGGGGGGACGATATTCCCGGCTGGCGGCCGGCGCTGCGGGACGGGGCCGACGGCGACATCGTTCTGGAGAGCGAGTCGGGCAACCGGATCGCGCGCCTGCGCAAGCGCAGCCGCGAAGGGCACGTGGACCTCGGCCAGGTGCTCAACCTGCAGCCGAACACCGACTACCGCCTGACCGCGCGCGTGAAGTACGAGATGGACGGGCCCGCCTGGATCTTCGCGTGGCCCGGCCCGCCGCCGCAAGTGGTCAAGAAACTGGATGGGCGCTCGAAAGGGTGGGAGACGGTCGAACTTCGGTTCAAGTCGGGCGGGAAAGCCAGCACGGCGGTCTCCGGCCACCTGGGCTATGGCCGCGGGGTCGGGACTCTCTTTTTCGATGACATGGAAGTGGCCGCCGTGCCCGACTACAGGGATCCCAGCCTGCTCTGCCTCACGGGGAACAGCGGGACCGGCGACGGGAACCGGAAGGTCGAGGGCAGCTATCGCTACTTTGAGCCCGGCCAGGACGTGGAGTTCCGATCCAGATCCGGAGACAAGGCGGAGAACGGGGCGCCGATTCCGTTCACTGTCGGGATGCTCACGGACGGGGCGGCCTCGGCGGTTCTGTTGACGCAGGGCAAAGTGAGCATCAGCTCACGGCTCGGGGTGCAAGGCGCCGACGTTGTCTTCGACCTCGGCAAGGACTACTTCGTGCGCCAGCTTGAGGTGCACGGGTCGACCGCGCAGATCCGGAATGTCCTCGCGTACGTGCGCCCGGAGGGGCGGGACACCTACACGCTGGTCGGGTGTTCGCTCGGCAGGCTGGTTGCGGGGCCTGATGACGACGCGCTGGCCTACGTGCGCCTGCGGGATCTGGACTCGGCCGCGCGTGACGTGCGCCTGCGCGTGCAGACGGGTGGCCGGCCACTGAGCCTGGCCGAGGTGCAGATCTGGGGCGAGCCCATGAACGGGCACGAGCCCGGCGCCGTCAAGGCGCTGGCGTTGCAGGCGGGGAAGGAAGCCCCTGTCCCGTCGGCCGCCGACGTACCCCTGGTCAAAGGCCGGGGCAGTTTCGTGCTGTCGCCGTATCCGCGCGAGCTCAATAGGCTGGAGCGGGGGTTCGTATTGACAAAGGCGACCCGGATCGTCCCGGCGAATCCGGGCGACGCGCGGACGTTGCGCACGGCGGAGATTCTGCAGGAGGACATCAAGCGCGCGACCGGTTGGCCATTGCCGATTGCGGCAGAGCCCGGCGCCGGAACCGGGCAGGGGGTCATCGTGCTGGGCCGTGTGCCCCTGGCGGGAGCCTTCGCGCGCGCGGTGCAGGACGCGGGAGTCCGCGTCACGCCAACGGATCCGGGCGAGCAGGGATATGTGATGAAGATCGCGCCCGGGCAGGTCACCATCGTCGGCAGCGATGATGCGGGCGCATTCTACGGCACGCAAGCCCTCATGCAGCTGATCGAGCAAATCCGAGGCGAGCCCGTGCCGTTGCCGGGCTTGCTCGTCCGGGACTGGCCGTTCCTGAAGTTGCGACTGGCCTACATTTACATTACGGACATGCGCTTTGAGGGTTGGTACCAGGATCTGTTGCGTGCGCTGACCCGGCAGCGGTACAACGGTCTGTACGCGCGCGGCATTCTCAAGGACGGGCGCGTATCCGAGTGCGCCGGTGGCGGCAGTCCGACCCAGGCGTGGACGCAGGAGGTCGGCGCGTTCTGCGCCGACCGGTTCGTGCAGCTCATTCCGACGGTGAGCGTCGTCGGCGAGTGGATGTACTGGGGCCCGCACAAGCACTGCATCGAGAAGAAGCCGGGCGAAGAACGCGCCCCGCGCGGGCACGGCATCTGCATCGATCCCACGCTGCCGGAGGCCGAGCAGCTCGTCTACAAGGCGCTGCAGGACGCCGCGGAGGTCTTTCCATCGCGGATCATCGATATCGGAATCGACGAAATCTATCAGGACGGCCGGTGGTGCATGAGCGAGCGGAACAAGAACACCGACCCGTACAAGGCCTGGGCCGATTTCGTGATGCGCAACTACACCTTCTGCAAGAAGCTCGGCAAGGAAGTCACGATGCTCGACACCATGCTGGCGCGCGAGTGTGGAGAGAAGTTCCACCCGCCCTACAACTCGTTCTGGAAGCTGCGCGAGACGCTGCCGCGCGACATCATCATCACCACCTGGAAAGGCCAGGAGAGCCGCGATTACCTGCGGGGCAAAGGGCATCGGCTGATCAGCTGGACCGGCTATACGGCTTTTGGCGACTCTGTGCCGCATCGCGAGCCGCTCTGGGGCCAGATCATGGCGCATTGGGGGCTGAGTTACGCCGAAGAGGACACATTCTACGGCAACGGGCCCACGTATTTCGGGTATCCCAACTTCGTCTACTGGGGCGAGGAGATGTGGTCGCCCGACCAGCCGGATCGCCTGGCGGAGGTTGAACCGAAACGCTTCACGCCGGGCTATGCCGCGCATCTGCGCCGCGCGATCATGAATTTCGAGGCGCTCAGGCGCGGCTTCACGTTCCCGTCCCTGACCGGGGATCGGGACTTCTTTCAGGTCGACCTGAACCCGTTCGTGAACCGGGCGCTGCGTGACGACGTGGCCGGCGACGGCAAGGGCTGGCTGGATCTCGGCCCGTATTACGATTGCCGCCGCCTCCCGACCGGACGGTGTGAGTTGGGCGGGGTGCCCTTCGATCTGCCCGGCAAAGCTGTGATGCTGGAGGGGCCGGGAATTGCGGATCGGACGCTGCCCGGTGAGGTGACGGGCATTTCCGTGCGCCGGCGCGCGGCCAGCCTGCTGTTCCTGCACGCCGTCTCGACCGTACCCAACCTGTACAACATGAGCAAGGAACCCACGAAGGCGGCCTTCTACCGGGTCAACTACGCCGACGGCAGCTCGGCGGAGACACGGCTGTCGTGGCGCAAGAACATCGTCGAGTGGGATCACGATCAGTCCGGCCTGTCGAGGCCGGGTTATGTGCCGCAGGCGCGGCCGGTCTGGCTTGGCAACACGCGCTCAGGCCAGGACATCACGCTCTATGCCTACGAGTGGGTCAACCCGCACCCGGAGAAGGAGATTGCCGGCATCGATTTCCTGACCCGGGATATCAAGACGATCATGAAACCGATCCTGTTCGCCGTGACGGGAACGGTGCCGCGCGAATAGCCCGCGCCGGCGTGGACGTGTGGCCAATCCGGGAAGGGGGCCGCTGATGCGAGGGATGCGCTGTGCGCCTCGGCGTACGCACTTCAAGGCGACCGTTGCCGGCAACCGAAGTAGGCCGGGCGTCCTCGCCCGGCCTTCCCTCGGCCGTGCGCGGGGCCGGGCGAGGACGCCCGGCCTACTTGGGCTGCAGGCTTCGCTTGGCCTTGCGTGCTTACGCGGGGCTGCACGTCTTCTCGCGCCGTGTGCCATGCTCGGTGTGTCCGCCTCACAGGTAGCGGCCAGGGAAGCGGTGCCGCAACCGGACCTCAAGCAGGCGCTGCGCGCCGCGCCGCTCATCGAGCCGGAAGAGCTGGGCGTGGTCGTGCGAAACGTCCAATGCTATGAGTGGCGCTCGTTCGTGCCGAATCCCGACGGCAGGACCTATGACGTGTTGCAGTGGTACTACAGGGAATACCAGGGCCCGACCTGGCTGTATGCGATCGACCTGGGCACCGGCACGTCGAAGAAACTGCGATTTCCGGACAGGTGCCAGTTCCATATGTCCGGCCAGGCGCTGGGACCGGACGGCAAGCACTACATCGCCTCGGCATACTGGTACTATGGCGGGCGGCGCGAAGCCGAGAAGCTTGGCATTCCTGCTGGCATGCAACTGCTCGCCTACGATCCCGCAGCAAATGAGATGGAAGACAAGGGCGTGATCGTGCCGGGGTTGAGCGGGGAACGGCGACCCTTGACCTGCGGGCCGGACGGCAGACTGTACGGGGCCGGCAGTTATGAGAAACTGGGCAAGGTGGGCGTCTATTCGTATGATCCGAAAACCGGCAAGGTCAGGGAGTACGGCGCCGTCGGGCCGAAACACAGGGGCGGGGTCTGGGCCGACAATCGTATCGAAGCGGACGAAACGTATATCTACACGCTCAGCGGGTTCACGCCGTACCATTTGGTGGCCGTGAACATCGAGTCCGGCGAAAACAGAGTGCTGCTGGAGACGGAGCCGGGCGGCGTTATGCACCTGTTGAACGGCCCGGCGGTCGAAGTGAAGGCAACCATCGACGCGAAAGAGAAGAAGACATACTGGCTGCACGCCGGCGCGGCGATCCCGAAGACGGGCACTGCGCGGCCATGGACGCCCACGGCAGATCCGCGCCCGGCTCTGCCGACCCGGCCGCAAGTGCATTGGGACGACATGGTGCCCGACCGCACGGGGCGGGCCAGGCTCTGGTACCGCCCGACCGACGCCCCGGCACCGTGCGAATGGAAAGCGGTCGAGCTCGAGGGGCTCGAGTCCTACCCGATCCGCCTCAAGTGCCTGGCCGCGTTGCGGGACGGACGCATCTTCTGCAAGGCGGAAGGTCATCACGGCGGCTCGCTATTCGATCCGGCGACCGGCGCGGTGACCGAAACGGGGCATTGCGGCACAGAGGCTTATGCCTGCCTCGTGCACGCGGGCAAGATCTATTGGACCGGCTACTGTTACGGCGAGACGTGTGTGTATGACCCGGATCGGCCCTGGAACCATGCGAAGGGGGTGCCGCCGGGCCGCACCGCGGCCAAGCTATACAGCCGAGACAGCAACCCGCGCCAACTCGCACGGTTGGACAAGTATCGCGCGATCCAAATGCTGAGCGCCGTCGTCGGCGCCGACGAGAAGCTCTACCTGTGCGGTTGGGGTGTGCGTGCCTACAAGGGCGGCACGTTCTGCTGGGTGGACCCGAAGACGGGGGAGAAAGGCGGCATATGGCGCCCGTTCATCGGATACCGCACGTTCTGGCTGGCCGCCGCGCTGGACCGGCGTTTCATCGTTGTCTCCACCGCCGCGACGAGCGATGCCATGAACAACTGGACACGGTCGCCACAGGGCAAGCTGTTTGTCTGGGATACGCAGACCGCCAAGTTCGTGCGTGAAATCGAGCCGGTGCTCCGTGCGGAAAGGACGGGGCCTATCCTTGAAGTCCGGCCCGGCATCCTCATGGGTATTGCCGACGATCCCGACAACAAGGTGGGCGGCATCCTGTACACAGCGGACATCCGAACGGGTACGGTCCTGTACCGCAAGACGCTGCCGTTCAAGCCCGCCATTGTGACTTCGCATACCCCGCACCAGTGCGGCTATCAGCTCGGGCCGGACGGGCACATCTGGACATTCCTCGGCCGCGGCGACTCGGAACCCCACACGCCGGACGCGCTTGTGCGCATCAACCCCGAAGACGGGCGCGTCATACCGGTCGGCCGCGTGAAGAAGCTGGGGAATTTCATCTTCGTCGGGGCCGATATGTATCTGACCGGCACCGACCAGCTCCGGCGGATTCGCGGGGTGGTGAAGTAGGAACGGAGGGCACGAACGCAAGTCGATCCATAGACTCGGCTCGCGAGACGCTCGCCCTCCATTGGAATTCGATGATGACGCTTTGTGGGACACGTCGCCCCATCTGGAGGGCGAGCGTCTCGCGAGCCGGGATCGCCCAACGATGTGGGATTCCGGAGCGGACGAGAGATAGAACGTCCGGGTAGGCGCGAGGAGGGATACCCATGACAAAAAGGACTGGAGCCAGCAAGCTCAACGTCGCGCTGTCGATAGGCTGCACGGTCGTTTCGCTGCTCTCGATCGGCGCGGTGGCAACTCCCAAATGATCGGATTCAAGGCATGAGGTGCGACTGTATGGGATCAACGTCACTCAGATGGGCGCTGGCGTTCGTTCCGGTCACGGCGCTCTTGATGCGGGCCGCGACGAGCGACGGGAGCGATCGAGCGGCCCGGGGGCTGCCGAGCGGGGCGAACTCGCCGTTCGTTGCGTGGAGGGAGGGGTGCCTGGTGAACCCCTATGCGGCAAACCCGAAGGCAACGGTCCGTCTGGCACCGGTTATGGAGCAGGTGTTCTGGGTCGAGATCGGGATCGCGCCGGAAGTCCGCGTGGAAGTGAGAATGCCGGCCGGGATCAAACTCCTCGACAGCACCAAGCCGGGCCGTGGACGCACTGCCACGCGTTTCTACTTTCGCGCCGAGCGCGCGATTTCCGGCGGCGAGATCGTCTTTTCGTCGGCCGGTGCCACAGCTATCACCGTGCCCCTGACGGTGAAAACATACCGCCAGGACATCGAGGAGCAGATTGCGCTTGTGCCCGGCATCGACCGTTTGGCGCGCAAGCGCGGCCGCTCATACTATACCGATCGGATGATCGCGACCGCCAAGACCAACATGGCGGCCTACCCCAGCCTGGCCGAAGATCTGAAGAAGCGGACCCGCTTCGACGGCATGAACGACGCGGAGCTGTGGAACGCCTTTCCGTCGTGGAGTGTCCCGCGTCAGGTGTACGGCACCTGGCCATGCCCGCACTGCGGCAAGAAGATCTTCAAGCATAGCGGATTCTATGCTTGGTCGAGAGGCGGGGGGCCTCCGTTCAAGAGCCAGTGCCCGGACTGCAAGAGGTACTTTCCGAGCAACGACTACGCGAACGACGATTTCACCGGTGGCGAGTATCCGGACGACGGGTGGGGATATGACCCGGGCAGCGGCAAGCGCAAGGATTTGCACGCCTGGATCGCGTACTACAATCACCATGCCGTGTGGCTGTGGGCGGGATACAGTATCCGGAGGATGGCGTTGCGGTCCCTGCTGCTGGGCGACCGGGATGCCGCCCATCGGGTCGGCGTCCTGCTGGCCCGGATGGCCTACATCTACCCCGGTCTGGACTATGGCTTGCAGCAGCCGCAAGCCCGCGATGGCCGAGCCGGCGGCCGCGCCCTGGCGGACGGGAACTGGGAACGCAACACTGTGCTGGTCCCGGCGCTGTGCGCGTACGACGCGATATTCGACGCCATCCCGCGGGATCGGGAACTGGTCCAGTTTCTGCAGGGGAAAGACCCCTCGATCCGGTCGGGCGACGACGTAAGGGCGCTGCTGGACACCTATCTGGTACAGCTTGTCGGCTGGGACTGGATGCGGCGTTGGCTGTCGGGCGGCGACCAGGGCTCGCGTGAACAGGATCTGGCCGAATACGTGCTGTGCGCGAACATGGGCGCGAGCTCGGACCGCTGGCTGGACGAGCTGTTCACGCACGCCTGGAATACGGGCGTGAACCGAGGCGGGTTCGACGACGAGACGCAGATCAACACGTTGGCGCGCGACGGCTCGACGCTGATCAGCGGCCTGGCCTACACATACGGGCGGCTCGATGCGAAATCGGACATGGCCGAGATCCTCTCACGCATCGGTTCGGCCGAATGGGGGACGCGCTGCAACATGTACGATCCGGTGCTCTATCCCAAATTCCACGTCGAATTCGACCTGTGGCCGAAAATGGTCGCTGCCGGGCAGTTCGGGCCGAGCTACGGCGACGTAGGCGACAGCATCCGAGGCAACCGCTTTCCGAAGGGTATTCCCGCGCACCTGCGGACGCCCTATGCCCGCGCGTACCGCCGGCTTCCGCGAGACGGCATTGCCCGGGCTTTGTACAAGAGCGGCCGGCACGCGCCTCCGCTGTTCGAGCCGGACGTCTGGCCGGCGGTGGAAACACACGTGAGGCGGCTCGCACCGGAGCCGCCGCTGGAGAGCCGGGTGCTCGACGGTATAGGGTTCGTGTTCCTGGAATCCCGCCCGCACGCGACCGACCTGCGCGAGCGGGCGGCGATTGCGTTGCGCTATGGCTACGGCCGGGGCCATGCACATCAGGACAACCTCAACATCGAAATGTGGACGCGCGGGACGGTGGTTGCGCCAGAGCTCGGATATCCGTGCTGGGCGCACCCGCTGGGCAACACCAGCTTCGTGGCACATCACAACACCGGCATGATCGACCGAACGGGGCAGTACCGCAAGGGCGGCATCGCCAAAGGCGCGGTTGAGATGTTCGCCGGCGCTCCGGAAGCCGCGTTTGCCGATGTGTCGGCCGAGCCCAACGGGTTCGCCAACCGCGTGTATCGGCGCGCCGTGTGCCTGGCCGATGCGCCTGGCGGCAACGTCTACCTGTTCGACGTTTTTCGAATGGCGGGCGGCGCCGTACGCACGTACTGCTTTCACGGGCCGGCGTTCGACGCCTTTGAAACGAATCTCACATTGGGACCCGAGGAAGAGAAGGAGTGGTGTACGAGGAATCTCCTGCGCCCCCAGACCGCGCGCACCGACAGCGATGTGTGGGCCGACTGGTCGTACGACAAGGGCGAGGCGCATATGCGGCTCCGGATTCTGGGGCAGGCAGGCCGCGGCTACGTGACGGCCGTGTGCGGCAAGCCCGATATCTCGCCGCTTCGCTACCTGTTCGCCGAGGACGAACGGGCGGATGGCGCCAGCGAATTCGTCGCCCTCTGGCAGCCGCACACGGGCACGCCGTTCATCCGTGAGGTCGAGCGGCTCGTGGTTGAAGGCGCACGTGCCGGCGAATTCGCGCCCGTGGCCGTGCGCGTGCGCATGGACGGCGACCGGACAGACACCTTCATCTATACAGCCGAGCCGGAAAGCGATCTGCGCATCGGCGAGTTCGTCTTCCGGGGCCGCTTCGGGTACTGGTCCGAGATCGGCGGGAAGATGCGTTGCGCCCATCTGGCGAACGGGCGGACGCTGGCCAAGGGGCGCACGGGCATCCTGAACGCACAGCCGTCGCTGCGCACAAGGATTACGGCGGTGGACTTGCTGCGCAATACGGTAACGCTGGCCGACAACCTGCCGGCGGACGGAAGCCTCAGCGGCAAACTTATCCACTTCCGTAACGGGCCGCACCGAACGGCGTATCACATCGATGAGGTGCGGCCTCCAGGTTATGTCGTCGGGCTGGATCTCAACGGGATCATCTTCCGGGCGAAGATCACGGAGTTCAGCGCCGACAAAACGCACCTGGTCAGCGAACTGGCACCCCGAATCCCCGCCTCCGGCGGCGCGACCCCGCACGGGTACTATGACGGCGCGCTGGCGACCGGCGAGGATCTGAAGGCACACTACCGCGTCACGAAGACAGACGAGTATACGATCTATCTCGATCGGCCTATCGAGCCGGCGCATTTTCCCGACGTCGACCGTGATGGACGGCGCATGGTACTGATCTACGATCTCGGCCCCGGCGATGAAGCCGTGGTCTACAATTCCGTCTTCATGGATGCCACGAGCGGAAAGACGCTGGTCAAACTCGGCCGCGCTGAAACCGGTGGAACTGGCGGTGCGGCGGGGCTCGCGCCGAATATGTAATGAGGGAGGGTGCCATGATGAAGAGACGACATCTGTTTGCTCTGATCGTGCTGTTCGCCGCCGCTTGTTCGGTCGAGGGGCTCACGCTGGTCGAGGACGGGCAGCCGAAGGCCACGATCGTCGTGCCAAAAGAGCCGTCGTTCGGGGTGAAGGCGGGGGTCGAGTACCTGAACCAGTACGTGCGCAGGATCACGGGCACGGAACTGCCGGTCGTGACCGAAGGCGGTTCGGTCAAAGGCGCGGTCGTGCTGCTCGGCCCGTGCGCGGGGCTCGCGCGCTACGGCGTGCGGACCGACGGCCTGAAATACGACGATTGGTTCATTCGGTCGGGCCGCGAGTTCCTCGTCATCGTCGGGCGCGATGTGGACTGGGGCCCGGACGCCTGGCGGAGCTGTATCGGCACGTTCAACGGCGTGATCGCGTTCCTGGAAGATTATTGCGGGGTGCGCACCTACATGCCGTGCGAGCTGGGCGAGTTCGTGCGCTCGCGCAAGACGCTGGCGGTGCCCGACACGATCGTCGTACGCGGGCGCAAGAGCGTCTTGTGGGGCGACCCCAACTTCAAGAGAGGCGGCTGGAACACCCGCTACATACGCTGGCGGGTCGCGCCCGGCGTGCGCTACAAGAGCCACGGCGGGCACAGTTGGGCTGCCGCCATACCGGTGAAGGCGTATTTTGCCGAACATCCCGAGTATTTCGCGCTGGTCAAAGGCAAGCGTAACGACAACTGGCAGAGCTCGCTCTGCGTCACGCATCCCGACGTGTTGAAACTGAAGATCGCCTGGGCCGAGAAGCTGCTGGACGAGTACGACTACATAGAAGTCGCGCATCCGGACGGGTACAGGGAGGGCAGCGACTACTGCCCGCCGTGCGAATGCGAGAAGTGCCGCGCGCTCGGCGAGATCAAGGACCGCATCTACTGGTTCCACAGACAGGTGGCGGAGGCGGTCCGACAATCGAGGCCGGGCAAGATGCTGGTGATGACCGCCTACCAGGAGACAGGCAAACCGAGGCCCGATTGGCGGTTCCCGGACAACGTACTGATCGAGAGCTGCGGGATCGCCGCGCACCCCGGCAGCGCCTGGGAAAAGGTCCATAAACGGTACGCCGCCTACGTCTACAACTGGTATCCCTGGCGGCAGTCGTGGGCGCCGCACTTCTCGATCAAGCGCGTCATCGAGACGTTCGAGAACCTGAAGAAGTTCGACATGCGGCTGGTCTACTACTGCTGCTCAGCCGCAAACTGGGGCGTGGAATGGCCGCAGTACTACCTCGACTACCGGCTGCGTATGAACTGGGACGATGACCCGAACCGGATCCTGAACGAGGCCTATCGCGATATGTACGGGCCGGCCGCCGGCACGATGCGCGAGTTCTTCGAGTGGATCGACCACTGCCAGGGGCTGGCCTTCCGGGAGGCCGACCCGCCGCGCTGGAAGGAGAAGAGCCCAGACATTTTCCTGCGACGCTGGCCGCCGGAGAATACCGGCCGCGCGCTCGCGCTGCTGGACAAGGCGACGCAGGCGGCGGGCGACGACGCGGACGTGAAAGCCCGCATCGAGTTGAGCCGGCCGAGCATTGAGTACGCCGCGCTCATGTACGCCGGGTACAAGGCCTACGAAGAATATCTGGCCGCAGCCAAGAGCACCGAGAGCCATGCGCGGCTTGGCGCGGTTGTCGCCGAACGCACCCGCTGGATCGATGCCATCCTGGCAAAACAGGACGCCGGCTACTACAAGCAACGCGGGCTGGTCAATCCGTTCCTGCGCAAATCGACCGGGGAACACAGGGGCGTCGAACGAACCCTGCGCAACGATCTGCTGTTGAACGCCAGCAGCTTCAGCCGCTACAAGGAGCCGTGGACCATGACGTTCGAGCGGACCCCCTCGGCGGCCGAGCAGGACGAAGCGCGCAAGAATCGCGACGCCGACCTGCGCCGCGAGGAGTTGATGACGCCGTGAGAATGCCCCGGATGGTGCGGAAGGGAGGAAGAGAGGTCAGATGTCAGAAGTCAGAGGTCAGATGGACGACCCGTGTATGCGGAAAGCGCTGCTGACTTCTGACCTCCGACCTCTGACCTCTGGGTTGCGGGCGAAGCCCGCATTGGGATGCTTGTCCACAATCAGGGAGTGACAATGAGAAGAGCACCTGTCTTTCCGCTTCGTGTCAGCGAAAACGGACGATACCTGGTCGACCGGCAAGGCCGCCCCTTTCTGCTGCATGGCGATACCATGTGGATGTGGTCTGTCGTATCGTCCCGTCGGACTCCTTTGAGCCGCGAGGGCATTCTGGAATACCTGGACGACCGGGTGGCCAAACGATTCAACACGCTGGCCATGATTTCGATGGGGAAATCCGACAAGGGGGTTCTGGCGCGCGATCGGGACGGGCTGGCCCCGTTCCAACGCGAGATTTCGGCCGGAGTATGGGATTTCGGCTCGGTTGATCGCGCGTACTTCGACAACCTTGCATGGCTTATCGACCAATGCCATCAGCGCAATCTGCTTGTGATGATCGCCCCCTGTTGGCTGGGTTACCCCAAGACAGGATGTTTCCAGGACGAGGTTGTCGCCAACGGCGAGCAGAGATGCCGCGCGTTCGGGCAGTTCCTGGGCCGGTTGTTCGGCAGGTTCCCCAACATCATCTGGATATTCGGCGGCGACAAAGTTCCCACAGACGAAGAGGCCGTCTGCCAGCACCGGATCATGGAAGGGCTCATGCAGGCTTCGGGCGAGAACAAAGCCCTGCAATGCGCGCACTGGCGCCGTCCGGTCGAACCTGGCGTCCCGACTCTTTCACGGGACATCGAGCTGTTTGCCGGCGATGTGACCGTTGAGATGACGTACCCGGCTTCGCTGACCTACTACGGGTGCCTCAAAGGCTGGCACTGCGATAACCAGGCGGGTATGAAGAACCCGCTCCCGGTGATCATGGGCGAGTCGTATTACGAGGGACAGGCGCGATTTGACATCGACGGCGACGGCGTGAAAGATCCCTGGCCCGATTACATGTGCCGGAGGCAAGCCTATTGGTCCCTTCTTGCGGGCGCCGCCGGGCACCTCTACGGCGTCGAAAACAACCCACTCGCCCCCGATCTGAATCTGCCAGGCACCCGGCAGATGGAATTTGTCTTGGGTCTCTTTGAAGGGCGGGCCTGGTACGACCTCGTCCCTGACGACACCCACCAGTTCGTGACCGCGGGATACGGGGTCAAAGCCGTGATTGACAAGGCGGCCGCCAATCCGCCCGGATTTGACTACGTGGCCGCCGCGCGCACCCGGGACGGGAGTCTGGCCATGGCCTATCTTCCTCCCACCGGAAGGGAGTCCCGAACGATTACGGCGGCTATGGGCCGCCTGCGGGCAGGGATCTCTGCCAGTTGGTACAATCCCGCTACCGGCGCCTACATCCGAATCGATGAATGTCCGAACTCCGGCGTAGGGGATTTCACTTCGCCCGGGGACAACGGATCCGGTCAAAACGACTGGGTGCTGATCCTTGAAACAGGGAGTTCGGCAGGAGATGATGGGGCAGGAAATCGTCAACCGTAATCGCGTGCCTCGCCGTAGCAGGCGAAGCGCGAAGGCGGGTCGTCCGTAATCGTAGAGCGGCCCCCACGGCCTGCGCGTGAACGTAGCGGGAAACGCAAGAGGACGTATGAGTGTCGGAACGCCGCTGATTTTGCGCACGGTCGCCCTTTGGCTGACAGCAGTCCTCTCGGTGCGGGCCGCCGCCTACTATGTGGCCGTGAGTGGGAACGACGCCGGGCCCGGCACCGCGGAACAGCCGTTCCGCACGATCACGCACGCCTACGGCAAGGTCTCGCCCGGCGACACGATCATCGTCAAGCCGGGCACCTACACCGACTACCGGCCGAAATACGGGTTGCACCTCAACAACCGGAGCGGCTCGGCGACGCAGCGGATAACCTTGAAATCGGAAAAGAAATGGGGCGCCGTGCTGGACGGCGAGTACCGAGCGGACCGTCGTAATGTCATCTTTCTCTCCGGCAGCTACCACACGATTGACGGGTTCGAAATGAAGAACGGGCCTGCCGGCGCCATGGAAATCTGGGGCAGCCATAACACAATCATCAACAATCATATCCATCACAACGGGAACCACGCGGATCCGGCCGACACCTACGGCAAGGGCGGGATCTACACCGGACCCGGCACCAAGGCGCATCGTCATATCGGCAACTACATCCACCACAACGGCCGCACCAACAACGTACACGATCATGGACTGTACCTGTGCGGGGACGACGAACTCGTGGCCAACAACATCCTCGCCCATCACGGCGGGGCGGGCCTGCAAGTCGCGGGATACAAGACGGTGTCGAATCTGCAGGTTTATCACAATGTCTTCGCGTTCAACGACAAGCCGGGCATCTGGCTGTGGAAGCCGGTGGACGGGATCCGGATCCGGAACAATATCTTCTTCCGGAACAAAGTGTTCGGAATCGATTCCTACCATGCGCGCGGCGGCGGCGTGGTGATCGAACACAACCTGTTCTGGGGCAACAGGCACGGGCTGACACGCCTCGATTGGGAGGGGTCGGACTTCACGTATACGCTCGGCACCAATCTGACGGCCGACCCGTTGTTCGCGAATCCCGACACCGCGGATTTCCGGCTGCGGCCCGGCTCGCCCGCCATCGATGCCGGGGCGCCTCTGGCCGAGGTGGGAACGGATTTCGAGGGGACTGCCCGGCCGCAGGGCGCGGCGTGGGACATCGGGGCGTATGAGTTCAGGGGGGGAGCGGGAAGAGAGGAGTGAACGGCAGGGCCCGGGTCCGCGTGGCGCCGAGCCGCTTCCCGGAATGCGTTGAGGAATCCGTGGATAGGATCGGGCGGAAGGAGGCATGCAGCATGAGCAAGCCGTTCGGCTTCGGCACGTGGGCGCACAGGGTCTACGACTTCGGCGACAGCCCGGACGCCGTAGACACGAGCGTGGAACGACTGACGGACGCGGGGTTCAGCCTGATTGTGGTTTCCGTGAAGAACCCGCCCGGCTACGCGGATTTCCAGACAGACGTCGCGCACGTGAACCCGGCATACCCAGATTGGGACCCGCTGAAGGTCCTGGCCGAATCGGCCGACCGACACGGGGCGAAGGTGCACGCCTGGATGTGTGTGTTCCCGGAAGGCGCGAACTCCGCGCTGCTCGAGAAGACGCCGCAACTCGCCGCCGTCCTGGAAGGAGAACGGCGTATCCGATGGGCGTGCGCCTGCCACCCCGAGGTGCAGGCCTACGAGTTGGCGCTGTACCGCAGCGTCGCCGAGCGCTACCCCGTGCACGGCCTGCATCTGGACTATATCCGCACGGGCGAGCATTGCCGCTGCGAATACTGCAAAGCGCAGATGGCCGCGCGCGGGCTGGACATCACGACGCTTGCCGGCAAGGACCCGGCCTATGGCGAGTGGGTGAACTGGCGCTGCGACAGGGTTACCGCGTTTGTCGAGCAGATGCGCGCGCTGACACGCGAGAAGGGGATCGAGCTGTCCGCGGCCGTTTCCGCCCAGATCATTTCCTGGCTGTTCAGCAACGCGCAGGATTGGGCGCGTTGGGTCGAGAAGGGACTGCTGGATTTCCTGTTCCCGATGGACTACGACAATTTCGCGCGGCGGGTCGATCTGAAGATCCGGCAGAATCTGGCGCTGGTGGACGGCCGCTGCGCGGTCTGGGACGGGCTTGGCAAGAAGAGCAGCAACTCGGAACTGACGACCGAGGCGCTGGTCGAACAAGTGCAGACGCTGAAAAGGGCAGGGGCACAAGGCGTCGTGATCTTCAACTATAAGGCGCTAACCGACGCGGACCTGGCGGCGATTGGAAGGATGGGGTAACGCAAACGGCTCGGCACAGCTTCGTCATGCATTCGCGTCATGCGCCCCAGACGATGGAGGGCGAGCGCCTGCCTCGCCGGAGCCTCCGGGCGAAGGCGGGTCTCGCGAGCCGGGAGCCGGAACGGAATCGCATGGGCTGAAGGATGGCGTTGGCGCGCGCCCCGAGTTGCGGAGACCGCGATTATCGTGAATATCTCGATTCCAAGAGAACTCCCCGGCATCCAGGCGCAGTCCCAACACGTGACGCTGCGCTGGAAACTCGGCGCCCCTGCCGTCTCATTCCAACCCAACGATCGCGCCATGCGCGCCGGCCGCCAACTCGACGGTTGGACGTGGTACCAGCGCGACAGGCGCGAAGCACACGTTCCGGGGCTCGGTACCGGTACGGTCACAAGCGACCGGTTCAGGACCGACGGGCTGCACATGGCGCGTGAGATCTTCCTGCCCGCCGGCGGCTCCCGTATCGCGGTGCGGGTGATCCTGGAGAACCGGACAGGACGCGATCTGCATCTGGGCGACTGGCCGGTCCTGGAAGTCGACGGCGCCGAGTCTCTGAAGCTCGGCGCCGGACCGGCCGGATCCTGGAAGATGTTCCGGAACGGCCGGTACAAGAACGATCATCCCGTGGTCGTCTCGCTCGGCGGCGCGGATCAGAATCTGCTCGACGCCGCGGGCCGCGGCAGCGAGAGCGGAGACCTCGTCGCGGCCGGCGCGCCGCGGCGGCTCGTCAATGACCCGATGACAGTGCTCAAGGCTGGGCACGGGGCAGGGCCGGGCACACTGTTGCTCGGGTTCCTTTCCGAGCTCGAACATCTCTCGTACATCGAAGTGCTCATGGACGAGCGGCGCGTGAACCTGGCCGGGCTGGCCGCGGTTTGCGAGTTCGACGGCTGCCTCGTGCCCGACGGTGCCCGGCGTGCGACCGCCTGGCTGCTGCTCGATGCGGACGACAATCATTTTCGGGCCGTTCGAGCCTATGCGGAGGCCGTTGCCGGTTTCCACGGCATCGCGCCGCCGCCGCCGCCAAAGAACGTGTATTGCACCTGGTACTTCTATGGCCGGCACCTGACCGATCGCGACGTGCAGGACGAACTGGCCTGTTTCGCCGAGAAGCCATGGCCGATCGACACCATTCAGATCGATTACGGCTGGGAACAGGGATGGGGCGATTGGGTCACACGCGAGGACTGGACGACGGACGTGGCGGAATTCTCGAAACGCATCTCCGGCATGGGCTACGAGCCCGGGATCTGGACCTGTCCGTTCCTCGCCCTCACGGACTCGAATCTGGCCGCGAATCACGACGAGTGGCTGCTGCGCGACACGGCCGGCGAACGGGTGATGTTTCCGATGAGCGGCGCGGACAACCTCGTGCTGGACCCCACGCGGCCTGATGTTCAAGACTGGCTGCGCGCACTGTACAGCCGGCTTCGGCGCGAGTGGGGGTTCACATACCACAAGTTCGACTTCACCCGCGCGGTGGCCATGAGCAAAGATGCGGCGTTCCACGACCCGACCGCCACCCGCGCGCAAGCCTACCGGCGCGGGTTCGAGACGATCCGCGCGGCGCTGGGCCCCGACGCCTATATGCTGATCTGCGGCGGATTGTACCTGCCGAGCGTCGGGATCGCGAACGGACAGCGGTCCGGCTCGGACGTGCGGTCGTGCTGGATGAACCCACGTGCCGATACCCGGATCCGGCAGAACCTGCTGCGCTGGTGGATGAACCGGCTCTGGCACCAGGACCCGGACGCGCTCATGGTTCGGCGCCGCGCCACCCCCTACAGGGACGATCCGGCCGACAAGCGGCCGTTGAGTCTCGGCCTGCTCAGCGACGAAGAGGCGCAGACGCTGACGGCGAACCAGTATCTCGGCGGCGGGTTGGTCTGCTTCACCGAGCGGATGTGCGAGCTGGACGCCGGCCGCGCCGCACTCTACCCGCACTGCGTGCCGGCACTGGGCGCCGAATCCGTACCGGTCGACCTGTTCGCGAACGGCCGGATCCCGGCGATCCACGTGACGCATGTCCGCCCGCGCGCGGCCGGGCTCGAGCCGTGGTACACCGTGGCGTTGATGAATTGCGAGGATGCCGAGCGGGTGTTTGACCTGACGCTGGACGGTGCGCTCCTGATCCGGGCGCCGGAAGAAGAGAGCGAGGTCTTCCTCGTCTGGGAGTTCTTCGAGCGGCGTCTTGTCGGCGTGGCGGGATGGGGTGAACGGGTCAGGCCGGTTCCTGTCCCGGCGCACGGGACCCGGGTCCTTCGCCTTGCCCGCTGGACCGGCCGCGCACCGGTGCTCTTGGGGACCGATCGCCATTTCTCCATGGGCGGCGTGGAAATCGGCGAATGGACCCAGAACGGCGGAACCGCGGAGATGTGGATCCAGTCGGACTGGCCGGGTGAGTTTTCCGTGTGGTTCGCACTGCCGGGCGAGGCTCTGAGCCGCCCGCGTATTGTGCGGAAGCGCGTGGTGAATGGGGCGCGGGTGAGGGTGGGGGAAGGGTAGAAGAGCCGTCCCGGCTCTTCCTCCCCGACGACACGACGCGCCGTCGGGGGGTAGCCGGGCCTTCGGCCCGGGGAAGCGGCGAGACGCCGCTTTTACTGCGGCTCCGCCTGCTCCCCGCTCAGCGGCTGGGGGATAGCGTGCCGATCCATGAGATACAACTCCGGGAAACCCGTCAGGGCCGGGTCGTACACATCAATGAATAGAGACTCGTGCGCGCGGCCGCCCAACTCGCGGTCAATCCACTCATAGTCGGTGCGCACGTCGCTTGCCGGCACCGTCAGGCTCACGGGAACAGCCTTCCGCGCAAGGTGCGCTTTGACGGAGTCCTGTGCCTCCGCGGCCGTACCGGGCCGGACAAGCAGGACCGCGCGGACTTCGTTGCTGGTCAGAACCGTTTCCGACAGCAATCGTTGCGTTCTGTCCGCGAGCAGATGATCGAATGCCCCTCGGGCCAGATCGGCTGTCTTGACGCACAAACCTTCCGGCAGGATGACGACCCACTCCCCGTTCAACTCCAGGAAGATGCTCCCGGCCAGATTCGTGCTCGCAACGCCGCTCGTAGCCAACAGCGCATCCGCGACGGGGTTGCCGTAGGCGGGTCGCACGGGCCGCACGACCCGCGGCGGCCCGCGAAAGATGGACACCAGCTTCCGCCAGACGTTGGTGCAGCCGGTCAGGGCCAGGAGAAGGATGACCAGGGCGAGGATGGTTCGAAGCTTACGCATGGCAAGGGCAGTATACATGAAGACGGGCGGGAAGGGAACCCTGTGGCCTGTTGGCGATTTCGTCGCTATCCCAACTTGCTCGAGAACTTACTCGAGCAAGTTTCTTAGCTATCCCCGCCCGTACTTACGCCCCTCATCCACCATCGCCAGAAAGTTGTCCACGGGAATATAGTTGGCCACGCTGTTGCCGGAGCCCAGGCAGTAGCCGCCGCCGGGCTGGCATTTGTCGAGCGTTTCGCGGACACGCTTACGGATCTGCTCCTCGCTCGAGCGGCAGAGGAAGTCGACGTCGATCCCGCCGAGCAGCGAGAGGCGGTCGCCGTACTCGGCCTTGTCCGCGATTACGCACTCGATCGTATCCTCGAATGAGTGCTTGCCGTCGATCTGCACGTCGTCGATCAGGTCGTCCATGATTTCGTGCAAATTGCCGCACGAATGCAGGATGTAGGGCCGGCCGGCATCGTGCGCCATCTTGGCCATCAGCTTGTGGCCCGGCAGCACGAATTCGCGAAGATCGCCTGGACTGACAAGCGTGCCGTTCTTGAACCCCATGTCGTCGTGGCCCCAGATGATCTTCACGCGGTCGAATTGAAGTTCCAGTTCCAGCTTGCGCCTGTCGATCTCCACAAGCCGGTCCGTGATCGCTTTCACCAGGTCGCGCTGGTCGTAGAGCGCATAGCAGAGCGTCTCGTAGCCCATCAGCCAACACATCCACTCTGCGAAAGAGGCCAGCCCGCTGCCCACAATGCACATGCCCTCCGGAAGGTTCTCCTGGAGCCATTCCAGTTCCCGGGTGTTCGCGTTTGCCAAGTCGGGCCACGGGTACTTCTCGAATTCTTCCCAGTTCGTGATTGGGCCCCTGTGCTCGTCGGTGAACGAGCGGCCCCTTTGACGGGCCAAGGCGGCCGTGTCCGAGGTGGTCAGGTTGTTCTTCTTCAATTCCAGGCCGCCGACCCGGGACCGCACGAAATCGTAGCCCACGAACTCCTGCACCGCCGTCACGCGGCGCCACCCGTAGTCCGGCGTGTCGCGCTTCGTTCCGTTGAGCACGTCGTAGCGGCGGCAGATCTCGCCTTGGACCTCCCCGTCCAGAAACAGCTCGATGTGGAACACGCGCGGCGGGGTACCCTCCCGCCGGATGCACTTCACCAGCCCTTCCCAATCGGGGGTCACATCGACGGCGAACGGTGTGGAACTCATAACGGGTCCTCCTTCCAGGACTCTTTGGCATAATCTTTGGCGTAATCTTTGTCGAAGACCCGAAGTTCCTCGCTGACCGCCGGCCTCCGGGCCGCGGGCCGGGCCTGCAGCCGGTTGCCTGCTTCGCCTTCGGTTCAAATCTCATGATAGCAGAAAGGCACACATTCTGTCTTTGGACCGACCGCCTAATCCTTACCCCAATCGCTCCTGCTGGCTTACCTGAATCGCCTCCGGGTGCTTATCTCAACCGCTCGCGCTTCTTGCGCCTCTTTCGGGCCAGTCCCTACGCATCGCCGCCCGGCCAACCTGCAAGAGTTTCATAATGCAAAATGGCTCTTGACGTTTCCGGCCCGTTCGGCTACCCTTGTAGCAATCGATTGCTAGCAATGGAGTGATACGGTGCGAAAGCGGGCGACATTGAAGGATGTGGCGAAACGGAGTGGGGTGGACCCGACGACGGCGTCGAAGATCCTGAACCGGCGCCCGGACTGCTACGCGTCGGCTGCGACGAAGGAGAAGGTTCTGGAGTCGGCCAGGGCGTTGGACTACATCCCGAACGTGTACGGCAAGCTGTTGAAGGGCGGCAAGACGCGCACGATCGCGTTGCTGACGCGTTATGCCCGCGAAGAGGACACGCTGGCGACCGCCCTGCAGATGGTGCGTCTGGTTCACGAGAAGGGCTACCGCACCCTGTTCCATCAGCTTCCGTTTCACGTACCGGATGTTCTGGCGCTGATCGACGACCTGATTGCGCGCCAGGTTGAAGGGTTCATTTTTCTGAAGGGGCACGAGCCGGCGGTAGACGAGCGGGTCGGGCGCCTCGTCGAGGAGGGGTACCCGGTCCTGGCGGTTGACGGCTATTTCGATTTCCCGGTGGACCGGGTGATGGGCGACCGGTTTGAGGCGGGCCGGCTGGTGACGGAGCATCTGCTGGCGTGCGGGGCGCGCCGGATCGTGATGATCTGCAGTGATCCGTCGAACCGGAGCGTTGAGCCTCGTGTGGCGGGCTATCGCCAGGCGCTCGAAGCGCGTGGTCTTGCCTTCGACGAACGGCTCCTGGTCGGCGATGCGCACAGCTATCGGCAGGCGGCGGACGCCATGCGGCGGCGGCTGGCCGACGGCGAAGCGCCCGACGGCGTATTCGGCTACAACAACGAGACGGCGATCGGCGCGATGTGTGCTTTGAGCGAGGCGGGCCTGCGCGTGCCCGGGGACGTGGTCGTGGCGGCATTCGACGACATGCAGGTGGCCGGCTATCTGCCGGGCTGTTCGCTGACGACCGTCTATTTCCCGTGGCAGACGATGGCGCGCGAGGCCGTGAAGATGCTCTTTGCGGGACTGGCAAGGGAAGGGAAACCGGGCCGGTTCCGGAAGAAGACGATCAGCCCCGTGCTGACCGCGCGCCAGTCCACGGCGCGGCCGGCGGCGCCGGGCGCGAGTTGAATCAGACCGTTTTCTGTTTCCATGCGTTTCGCGGCAGGGCAGCCCGCGGCGGAAACGCCGCGCGGGCAACATGCAGAACATTCGTCGAGCTGGGGAGAACTGGCCATGCTGTCGTCTCGGATTCTGACTTTCGCTTCGCGCGTGGTGCTGAGTCTGACTTGGGTTTGGGCGGCGGGTGCCGGCGAGGATTCTGGCCGGCTGTGCCTGACGGGCAACGCCGGCGCCTCCGGCCCGCCGAACGCGCGTTTGCACGGCAGCTATCGCTATTACCGTTCAGGCCTGGCCGTTCCGTTCGTGCCGGACAGCGGAGAGTCAACGCGAGAGAACGGGCCGATCCCGTTCGCGCAGGGCGCGCTGACGGACGGCGAGCGCAGTGCGGTGGATCCGTGCAAAGGGTGCAAGAAGTACGGCGGCCCCGAAAACTTCGGGGCGCAAGGCCGTGATGTCGTATTCGATTTGGGAAGGAAGGCAACATGAAGCGAAGGGCGATGATGATAGCGTGCGGAATGGCCGCGCTGGCGCCGGCTGCGTTCGGGTTCACGCTCGTCGAACGCGGTGCGCCGCGCGCCACGATCGTTGTGCCGGCCCGCGAATCGAACGGCGTTCGCGAAGGGCTGCGCACATTGAACGCGTACATCGAGAAGATCGCCGGCGTCCCGTTGCCGGTCAAGACGGAACTCGAGCCGATCGAAGGCCCTGTCGTCGTGCTCGGCGTATCGCGCCTGGTTCTGCAATACGGCCTGGACCCGCAAGAGTTGAAATACGACAACTGGCGCATCAAGTCAGGGGAGAATTATCTTCTCATCGCCGGGCGCGACGTCGATCTGCCGGGCGGCACGGTGCGCAGCCTGCTGGGCACGCACAACGGCGTCGTCGACTTCCTGGAGCGCTACGGCGGTGTGCGCTGGTTCATGCCGGGCCGCTCGGGCGAAGTCGTGCCGCGGGAGTCGACGTTGCGCGTGCCGGACACCATCGACGTGCGGGGCGAGAAGCGCGTGCTGTGGGGCGTGCCGTCCTATGCCATGGCGTGGCGGCCGCGCTGGCGTGGTGCGCCCGGGCTGCAGGTCCGCACCTGCGGCGGGCACAGTTGGCATCTGCAGGTGCCGGTCGAAACGTACTTCAAGGAACACCCGGAATACTTCGCGCTGGTAGCGGGCAAGCGTTCGAACCATAAATGGTCCTCGCTCTGCGTGACGCATCCGGACGTGCTCCAGATCTCGGTCGACTGGGCGAAGCGGGAACTGGCAGGCGCCGACGTTCTCGAACTCGGCCATCCGGACAGCTACGGTTCGAGCTGTGCGCCCTGCGAATGCGAAACATGCCGGGCACTCGGCGATTTGGGCGAGCGGGTCTACTGGTTCCACAGCCGCATCGCGGAGGCGATCCGGGAATGGAACCCGGCCAAGAAGCTGATGCCGACCGCCTACGGCCCGACCGCGCGTGCGCGCGCGCAGTGGAAGTACCCGGAGAACGTGATCGTCGAGCTGTGCAATCTCGACGCGCTGGAGAAAGGCGGGGACGGGTACGTGCCGTGGAACGCAAACCACACGCAATTCAGCGCCTATGTGTACTTCTGGTGGGCGGGCAGCCAGGGTGACGCGCCGCTGTTTTCGCAGAGAGCGCTCATCGACGCATTCGCGTTGTTCCGCAAGTACAACATCCGGATCGTCTACTACTGTGGCGCACCCAGCCACTGGGGCGTCGAGGCGCCGCAATACTATCTGGACTACCGGCTGCGCATGGACCTCAACGCGGACCCGGCGGCGGTCCTGAACGAATTCTACGCGGGCTTCTACGGCGCGGCGGCCGAACCCATGCGCGCGTTCTACGGGTTGATCGAGGACGTGCAGGCGACACCGGTTGTCGGCGGCCGCAAGGCGGAACACATCTACCTCTCACGCTGGCCGCTGGACCGATGCGGAGAGGCGATGCGCCTGCTGGACGAGGCCGACGCGGCAGCGGGCGACGACACGACGCTGCGCGTGCGCATCGACCTGGCGCGGCCGGCCATCGAATATGCGGCGCTCACCGCGCGCGGGTTCGAGGCGCACCGCCGCTATCAGGGCTCCGGCTCGCCGGAGGATCTGGAGGCGATGGCCGGCGCCGTCGCGGAGCGCGCCGCCTGGGTCGACGCGCAACTGCTGCGGCAGAAGGCGGGCGCCTACCGCGATGCCGGCCTGCGCGATCCGTTCCTGCGGACGGGGCCGGATGACCTGCGCCGGCAGCTTCTGACCGGCCGCAGCGGGCGGCTCGGCGCGCCGTTCACGATCGATTTCGGGACCATGCTCCCGTTCGTGCGCCGGCACGGCGTGATGAAGGCGGGCGCGCTGCGCGCGCCTGCCCCGCCGCGAATCGACGGCGTCATCGACGAACTGCTCTGGCAAGACGCGCGCGAGTTGCTCGTCGCCTTTGAGAACACGAGCGGCCGCCCGCTCGACGTGCCGGCCAGGGTCCGGGCCGCCTGGGACGCCGAGGCCCTGTACGTGGCGTATACCGTCGACGAGCCGCTGATCGACGCGATGGAGCGGAAGCCGTACGAAATCGAGAAAGGGCGCGTCTGGAACGAGGATTGCGTCGAGCTGTTCCTGGGCGACCCGGCCGAGGGCTCCCGCAAGTACGTACACCTCATCGTCAGTTTCACGAACGGCCGCTACGACGGACGGGGCGGCTTCATCGAAGACGAGTTGGACCCGCTCTACTACGGCGAGGACGAGCGCTGGCGCGGGCAGTGGCGGTCGGCCGTGCAGATCGACGCCGGCAAGAAGCAGTGGACCGTCGAACTCGCCGTGCCCTGGAAGACCCTTGAGTTTGGCGGGGCGGGGGTGGAGGCGCTGCGCGCCAATTTCTGTCGCGAACGGTGGACCGGGCAGCAGAACGGCCCGGCACTCGCCGCCTGGTCGCCCACGTTCGCGGGGTTCCAGGAGCGAACTCGGTTCGGGTGGTTGGACCTGCATGGGAACGGAGAGTGACACATGGCCAACGCGCTGGCGGCTTTCAACCTCTGCGAGCCCGATCTTGACCGGTTCCTGACAAGCGGCGCCGAAGCCGGGTTCAAGAACGTCGCGCTGTACGTCTCGCCCGGCCGTCTGCCGTTCGAACTGGAGACGTTGACGACGGACCAGGCGGGGGCGCTGCGCAGGCAACTGGCCGGGCACGGCCTCACGGCTGTCGCCGCCGGGGGCGGGAACAGCGTGACGACCGCGGATGGGTTGGCTTTGTTTCTCCGCAAGTTGGAGGGCGCGGCCAGGCTCGGGGTTGCCGTGTTCGACACCGGCACCGTGTCGACCCGGGACAAGGACACGGACCTGCTCGAACGCGAGACGGCGGCATTCTGCGCGGCGATGGGCGAGGCCGGCGAGACGGCGGCGCGGCTCGGCCTCACGATCTGCCTCGAGACGCACGGCGGGTTGACCGGCACCGTGCCGGCGGCTCTGCACCTGATTCGCCGGATCGGGCATCCGCGCATCAGGATCGGCTACGACCCGGCCAACATCCGCTATTACGAGGGCGCCTCGCCGCTCGACGGCCTGCCGGACCTGGTGCCGTTCATCGGGCACGTGCATGCCAAGGACCAGGTGGGCGGGCAGGGCTCGTCCGTCTTCCCCACGGTGGGCAAGGGCGAGGTGCCCTACCCGGAAATCGTGGCCACACTCGTGAAGTACGGGTATGCCGGCTGCATCTCGGTCGAGCGCGCGCCGGGCGAGACGCCCGCGGCGCGCGCCCGGGAACTGAAGGATGCCTTTGCGTTTCTCAGCGGACTGCTCGACGGGTGACCCTCTCGGAGCGTACGAGCGCGGGCAGGGAAAGGAACGGCAGCCATGGGCAAGGTACGATTCGGCATGATCGGCGCGGGGGGCATCAGCACGACGCATCTGTCGGCCATTGCCGCCCATGCGGACGCCGAACTGGCCGCGATCGCGGACACGAACGAAACGGGGAGGTCATCGTGAGCGGCGCAGCGGCGAGTGTCGAACAGCACCTCGATATGGCCGATTTCGATTCGTACATCCCGTTCTACATCGGCAACGGCGACATCGGCGGCACGTTCGACCCGTTTTGCGGAACGACGGTCGACCAGCTCGCCTATGGCAACCACAGAGAGGACGACATCCGCACGCAACTGCTCACGAACCTGATCGCGCAGGACTATTGGGAAGAGGTCACATTCGATCCGGACCGGTACCCGTTCAGCCCGCCCAGCGCGGCGCAATTCCGGAAGCGGCGCGACAGCGGGCAAGGGTACAGCTCCGCGCTGACCCGATACCATGCGTTCGATATCTTCATCGGCCGCGAAGAGGATGCATTCCCGTTCGCCGTTGAAGGGCACCGCCAGGCGTTGGACTATGCAACGGGTGTGCTGCAAACCGCGTACACGTACAAGGGCCGGCGCTGCGAGACGTCGCTGTTCATTCATCCGGATAAGAGCGTGCTGGTCTACCGCCTGCGCGGAGGGGGCGAATCCGTCCTGCGTGTGGACGGGAACCTCTCGAAATCGGAGGCGGACGGCACGCTTCTGGTCGAGAGCCGTTCGAACGCCTATTGCCCGGCCGCGGCGGCGGTCGGCACGCACGGCGGTGTGGTCCGGGACGGGAAAGTCATCATCCCGGCCGGTAAGGATTGTTCCGTGTATGTGGCCTACGGGCACCGGGCTCTGGGCGAACCGCGCGTGCTGGCCCGAGAAGGGCTTGCGGCGGCGCTGGCGAAAGGGCATGCGGCTCTGCGCCGGGAGAACGATGCATGGTGGAGCGCGCGCTGGGCGCGGTTTGCGCTGGCCCTCTCCGACGAACGCATCGAGGCGATGTGGAAGCGCGGTATCTTCTACTTGATCTGTTCGATGCCGCGCCGTGTGCGGGACGGCACCTCGGGCGAGCCGGGCCTGGCCGGCGTATTCCCGGCTTTCGGGGTGGGCTACCACATTCAGGACGGGGTCTACCAGCTCTGGCCCCTGCTCACCACGAACAACGCGGATCTTGTGGAGCCGTCGCTCGACTGGCTGCTGGCGGTGCTGCCCGTCGCGCGCGAGCATGCGCGGTCGTTCTTCTGGAAGAAGGGCGCGAGCTACGTCTGGCACGGCGGGCCGGGCATGTTTCCTTTCATTCCCGGCCACAAGCACCACAGCGTGTGCATGCACGAACACCACGTCAACGGCTGGGTCGTCTTCCTGGTCGAACGGTTCCTCAACGCCAAAGGGTGGGAGAAGGCGCTGGTCGAGAAGTACTATCCGATCGTCGCCGGGATCGCCGAGTTCTTCTCGTCCCTGCTCGAGCCGGCCGGCGCCGGATTGGGCATTCGCTATGTGCCGAGCGCGAGCCAGGGCGAATCCGGGCAGCTGGTCGACAAGCCGAACATCTTCGACGTGTTGGCCGCGGCGAAGCTGAGCCTGCGTATGGCCGTGCGGATGGGCCGCCAGGCCGGCCTGACGGACCCGAATCTCGAGCGCTGGGCGCGCGAGGCGAGGCAGCTCTCGCTCGACATCCTCAGGCGCGCGGACGGGGTTTATCTCTACCACGAGGGCGATCCGGGCATCACCACGAAGCTGCCGGTCCAGTTCATGGGCGTCCTGTTCGACGTCGGCGTCGCCCCAGCCGACATTCTCACAACCTACGAGTATCTGAAGGGGAAGGTGCGGCACGGCTGCTGCAGTTTCGGGCCGGCCTACACGGCGATCGCGATGGCGCGGCTCAAACAGGCGGACCGCGCTCTGGAAAATGTGCAGATGCTCTTTGACGAGCAGTACCAATACACCCGGCCGCCGTATCTGATGTTCCGGGAATGCGCGCCCGATTGGCTGAACACGCGGCTCGGCCGGATGCCGTACTTCATGACCGTCTACGGCCTGTTCACGCAGGCGGTCAACGAGATGCTGATCCAGGACTGGCAGGGGCGGGTGGAACTGTTCCCCGCCTGTCCGTTCGAGGCGGCGAGTTTCAGGCTGAATGGGTTGGGTCAAGTTCGAGAGGGGCGAATGTGCCAAGCCCCCGCCCTGCCGAGTGCCGGCAGGTGAGCAGGCGGTATGTGGGCCGGGTTCGCGTCGCGGTCAGGCGCGAGGTTCACTCCGGATCCGGGCGAACATGTAGCGATAGGGCCGGAATGGGAGGCAGCGATGAAGAAGGCATGTCTGTTGGCGGTAGTGGGGGCGGTTCTGGTTTCCGCGGCAGGCGCACGCGGTGCGGACGACGAGGTTCTCGTCTGTCCGCGCGTCACGGACGCGCCGTTGATCGACGGCACGCTGGGCGAGTCCGTGTGGCGGCAGGCGATTCGTCTGGAGAACTTCCATCTGCTGGGCGCCGACGCGCCGGCGCGACGCCAGACGCGCGTGTTGCTGGCTTGCGGGAAGGAAGCCCTGTTCATCGGGTTCGAGTGCCTGGAGCCGAACGTGGCGCGGTTGCGGGCGCGCAAGCGCGAGCATGACGACGCGGTCTGGAGCGACGACTGCGTGGAGGTGATGCTCGACCCGGAGCCGTGGGAGCCCGGCACCTACTATCACCTGCTCGCCAACGTGTTCGGCAGCCGCCACGACGCCAACGCGCAGGGCAAGGCCTGGAACCCGGAGGGCGGCTGGCAGGCCGCCGGCCACACGGGCGCGGACCGCTGGACGGTGGAGATCGCGGTGCCGTTCAAGGCGCTGGGGGTCGAAGCCCCGGCGTGCGGGCACGTCTGGCGCATGAACTTCATGCGCGAGAACTACGCCAGCTCGCCGCATACCGCGGAGTACAGCACCTGGGGCCGGAACCCGACCAAGCATCTCGACAACGTGATGGCGATGCGGTTCGTCGCGTTCGAGAGCCGGGACCTGATCGCGAACGGCGATTTCGAGACGGGCGCGCCGGGGCGCGACACGATCGCCGGCTGGTCCGTGAATTCTGCGAAGGGCGCCGAGGGGGAAGCGGGGTTGCGGGCAGAAGGCGGCAACCGGTTCGTGCGGATCCGCAAGACGAACCGGGCCGGCTCGATCTCGGTCGGGCAGGCGCTTCGTTTGCAGCCGCACACCAGCTACCGCGTGCGGATGCGGGTCCGGCACGCCATCGACGGGTCGGCTTGGCTCATGGCGTCCGGCGTCAGCCCGCAGGTCCATCACGCCGTGCGCGGCACAGCGCAGGACTGGACTGTGCGCGAATTCGTGTTCAACCCGGGCGAACGCAAGACGACGACGATTCTCGGCTCCGTCGGATATGGGCGTGCGACCGGCGTGCTCGAGTTCGACGATGTCGAGGTCGTGGCGAACCCGGCCCGGGTGGACCCGAACCTGCGCTGCCTGACGGGCAACAGCCCGACGGGACAGGGAAACTTGCGGGTGGCGGGGACCTACCGCTATTTCGAGCCCGGCCTGACCGTGCCGTTCGTGCCGGCCTCGGGCGACAAGGCGAAGAAGACGGAACCGATCCCGTTCTCGGAAGGGGTCCTGACCGACAATGCGGCGACGGCGGCCAGCCTGGTCGCGGGCAAGGTCAGCATATCGGGGAAGACCGGGATGCAGGGGATCGACATCCAGTTCGATCTCGGCAAGGAGTATTTCGTCCGCCAGGTGGAGGTGCTCAGCTCCGCGGCCGAGATTCGGAACGTGCTGGTGTCCGTGCGGCCGGAAGGCGCGAAGCGGTTCGTGCTCGTCGGCTGTTCGACCGACCGGCTCGTCGTCTCGGCGGCCGCGGAGCGGTTCCCGTACGTGCGGCTGGCGGATCTGGATTCCGCCGCGCGCGAGGTGCGGGTGCGGGTCCAGAGCGGCACGCGCGACGTCAGTGTGGCGGAGGTCCAGATCTGGGGCGAGCCGATCGACGGGCACGACCCGGGCAAGACGAAAGCGCTGGCGCTGCAGGCCGGCGCGGAACGCCCGCCGGTATCGGAGCGAAGCGTTCCGATCGTGCAGGGGCGGGGCGCCTGCGTGGTCTCCCCTCAGCCGCGCGAGGTGGCGGAGCTCGCCAGCGGGTTCGCACTGAGCGCGGGCACCGGCATCCGGGTGGCCGACGCGCGCGCCCGCACGCGGCGGACCGCGGAACTCCTGGCCGAGGATATCCGGAAGGCTACCGGCTTGGACCTGCCGGTGGCGGCGGCGGGCGCGGCGCGGCCCGCCGGCGGCAGCATCGTGTTGGGTTGCGCGCCGCTGCTCGACGGGGCCTCAACCGAACTCGTCCGGCGCAAGCCGCTCCGCGTCTCGCCGTCGGACCCGGGCGAGCAGGGCTATGGCATGCGCATCGACGAAGAGGGCGTCTGCATCGTGGGCAGCGACGACGCGGGCGTGTTCTACGGCACGCAGACCCTGATGCAGCTGATCGAGCAGCTGGGCGGCAATCCGGTCCGGCTGCCGGGCCTTCAGATTCGGGACTGGCCGCACGTCAAACTGCGGCAGGCCTATACCTTCGTGACCGACGAGCGCTCAGGCGATTTCTACAAGAAGCTCATCCCGGCGCTCGCCCGGCACAAGATCAACGCGGTGCTTTCGTCCGGCGTGGTGAAAGACGGGCACGCCGCAAAACTCGGCGCGCGCGGCGGGTGCACCAAAGCGCGGGCGTTGGAGGTCGTGGCCTACTGCCGCGATCGGTTCGTGGATGTTGTGCCGTCCGTCGACATCACGGGCAAATGGATGTTCTGGTCGCATCATGACTACATCGAGAAGAAGCCCGGCGAGAAGCGGCATCCGGGCGGGCACGGCTGCGCGATCGATCCGACCTTGCCGGAGGCGGAGCAACTCGTCTATGCCGCGCTTCGGGACGCGGTCGAGGTGTTCCAGCCGCGCGTGATCGACTGCGGGGTCGACGAGATCAACCAGAACGGGCGCTGGTGCATGAGCGAGCGGAACAAGGGGGTGGACCCCCACGCGGCGTTCACCAACCTGATCATGCGTAACTACCGGCTCTGCAAGGAGCTGGGCACGGACATGATGCTCTACAGCACTCATTTCACGCGGGAGAAGGTCGAGAAGATGAGTCCACCCTACCACACGTTCTGGAAGTTCCGCGACGAGTTGCCGAAGGATATCGTGATTTCCGTGTGGACGGGCCGTGACGCGTTCGACTATTTCGTGAAGAAGGGGCACCGAGTCAGAGTGCTGTCCGGCTACAGTACGTTCGGCTCGCCTGGCGAACTCACGTCGCATCGCGATCGCGTCTGGGCGCACCTGATCACGAACTGGGGCCAGCGTTCAGACAACGAAGACACGTACTACGCCACCGGCTATGGCGCGACGTTCTACCCGGATATCGCCTACTGGGCTGAAGAGATGTGGTCGCCGGACCACCCCGTGCCTCTGGCGGCCACGGCGCCCAAGGCGTTCACGTCGGACTTCTCCGGGCGCTTGCGCCGCGCGCTGTTGAACTTCGAGGCCTGCAAGGAGGGGTACTACCGCCTCCCGTCGCTGAACGGCGCGACGCGGTTCTTCCAACTCGACCTCGCCCGGTTCGCGAACCGGGCACTCCGGGACGACGTGCCGGGCGACGGCGCCGGTTGGCTGGACCTCGGCCCCTCCTACGACTGCCGGCGTCTCCCGCAGGGCTTGCAGGAGCTTGGCGGCGTGCCATTCGCCATTGCGCCGAACTGTGTCATGTTGGAGGGCGCCGGAACCGCGGGCCGTACGTTACCCGGGCAGACGGCCGGGATACCGGTCGGCCGGCGTGCGGCGAGCCTTGTCTTTCTGCACGCGCTCTCGACGATCCCGGACCTGATCAGCTGGAACTACAGACCCCTGTGCGCGGGCGCCTACAGGATCAACTATGCCGACGGCACCTCGGCGGAAAGTCGGCTGGTCTGGAAGAAGAACATCATGGAGTGGGACCACAACCGCGAAGGCCTGTCGCGCCCGGCCTATGTCCCGCAGGCGCGTCCGGTCTGGCTCGGCAACACACGCTCGGGCGCGGACATCACGCTCTATGCCTATGAGTGGGTGAACCCGCACCCGGCGAGGCCGATCGCCACGCTCGATTTCCTGACCCAGGAACCCGATGTGATCATGAAGCCGATCCTGTTTGCCGTGACCGGCGTGGCCATTGACGATTGACGATCGACTATTGACGATTGGACACAGGAGAGGGAGGCGGAGACAATGCTGAGAACCTGGCATACGCGTGACACTCGCGGAAAGGCGGCCCGCGGCATCCTGTGTGTGTTGCTGGGCCTGTCGGTCGGAGCGCATGGCGGGCCGGCGCCTGCCCGCCGAAGGCCCGGCGAAGAGGGGTCCTCGCAACCTGCTCCCGGTGCCGAGCGGCTTGCCGCGCACGAAATGGTGGCGAAACATACCGCCCGCCCGCCGACGCTGGACGGCGACCTGAGCGACGCGCTCTGGCAGCACGCCCCGCGCATCGCCAACTTCATCGACCCGAAGACGGGCAACGACCCCGTGCGCGAGACGCGGCTGCAGGCGGCGTACGACGCGGACAACCTCTATCTGTCCGTCTGGTGTGCGGAGCCGGCGCCGGCCAAGATCAAGGCGCTCGGCCGGCCGGATCAAGACGTCTGGCAGGACGATTGCCTGGAGATCTTCGTGCAACACACCGGCGAATCGGGCGAGTATCTGCAGTTGATCTGCAACACGAAGGACGTGCGCGAAGATCACCAGTACCTGTTGTCCAATTCGCCCGGCCGGAAATGGAATTCGGCCTGGCAGACACAGACCCGTGTGGGGCCGGACTCCTGGACCGCCGAGATCCGTATCCCGCTGCGCGAGTGCGGTGTTGAGGGGGCGCCGGTGCGCGGAGACTTCCTCGCGTTCAAGCTCGGGCGTGAGGTCTGGACGGAGTTCCGGCCGGGCGTCGCGCAGGAGTCCGCGCGCCTCTGCCAATGGCCGCCCGTACGCACCTACGGCGGCGCGGGCGAATGGGGCCGGCTCTATTTCGAGGACCGGAACCTGCTGCGGAACGCGCAGTTCGCCGGCACTCCGGACACGCGTGGGTTCTATCCAAACTGGAGCGGGCAGCCGCAGGATTCGCCGTTCTACGCCATGACGACTGAAGACGGGGAACGGGTGGTGACCGTGACAGCCGCACGCGGGCGCGGCGGGGCCATGTGGCAGACCGTGCAGGTGCGCCCCAACGACACCTACGTCGCACGCGCGGAAGTGCGCGGTGAGGTGGCCGGCGGCCTGCAGGTGCGCGTGTCCGTGCGCGGTCAGGAAGGGACTGTTCCCATCTACGCCAGAGGCGGCGCACGCGACGAGTGGCAGGCCGTCTCGCTTGAATTCTCCGCGCCCAATCCGCAGGTCAGCTTCTGCTTCAGCGCGGACGAGCCGGCCAAGGGCCGCCAGGTCAGTTTCCGCCGGCTCGAAATCGTCAAGCAGGGGCAGGGCGCGCAGCCCTACTACCTGACCTGGCAGATCAAAGACCCGCTCCCACACCACGGCCTGGACGCACTCGCCGCGCGGCGCGCCGGGATCAAGCCGGACGAACTGCTCGCCGAAAAGGAGTGTGCCGGCCGGGAACGCACGGTCTTTCACGACTCGTCGACCGGCACCGAGATCTGGCTGATGACCCGTGATCGTGCGAACGAATGCCACACCTATCACAACATGTGGTTCACGTTCAGCGCGAACGGGAAGTGGATCGATTTCGGAGCCGACCGCTACGAGCGGGGCCAGACCAAGCACCGGCGCTGGGCGGCGCGGACGGACGGCGGCGCCATCGTCCCGACGTCCACGCACCGTTCACAGAGCTACCACTGGTCCGCGTTGGACGGCGACATCTTCTACTACGACTACTCGGGCGAGCCGGGAAAGCTCTATGAGCTGAATGTGCAGACGGGCAAGGAGCGCTTCCTCACGGAACTGGGCAAATGGAAATGGGGCTGCTACGGCAAGCTGATCAGGCCCGGCAAATGGTCGGACCGGCTGGTGCTGATCCAGTCCGACAACAAGACCGGGTTCACGGTGAAGCTGGACGGGTCCGACCGCAAGGAGGTCGTGTTCGAGGCACCGGACGGCCAGGAACTGGTCGAGCCGCTCTTCAGCCGCGCGCATCCGAACATCATCCTCACGGCGCACCGCGGGATCTACCGTCTGGAAAGCGATGGGAGCCTTTCGCTGGTCTGCACGGGCGGCACGGAGCGCAAGAAGCACGGGTTTCACAACGCGCATCCGTCGCATCACGGGCACACGAGCCCGTCGGAACTGTACCGGATCAATGCGAGCGGGGAGGTGACGCATCCGGACGGGCATACGGAGAAGGTGTATGATCCGGCCCCGCTGCGCAACCTTGGCGGGTTCATCGGGTGCAACGGCTACGCGACGTTCGGCCCGTCGGACGACTGGTTCATCATCGAGCAGGGCCTGCATTTCGTGAAGGTCTGGCGCGACGGCCGCAGCTACGCGTTCCTCGGGTTCCATCAGGCGGTGAGTCTGGACTATTACGCCATGGCCTGGGGCCAGCCGAGCCCGGACGGCACGAAGATCGTGACGAAGACGACGATGTTCGACAACACGGACATGATGCTCATGATTGCGCATCGGCCGCTGCCGCCGGCGAACCCGCGCGTCGAGGCCGGCGCGCTTAACTGGGCGCCGCCGAAACACCACAGCGAAGTGGCGGGCTATCTGGTCCACGCTGCGACGCAGAGCGGCGGGCCGTACGCACAGCTCACGCGCGAGCCGGTAGCCGCGACAACATGGCCGCTGCCGGCCGATGCGCCGCGGCCGGGCTACTATGTCGTCACGGCCGTGGAACACTCCGGGTTGGCGAGCCCGTACAGCGAGGAAGTGGAGCACGGCGTCAGCGGTGCGGTCCCGCTGCGCCTGTTCGCCCAAGCTGAGCTGCTCGCGCTGGAAACGCCCGTTGTCGAGCGGCGCGATGTATCGGCCGCGAATTGGCACTACGTGGCGCAGGACCCGTACCTGCGCGCGAAGCAGAAGCAGGACGGCCGGCTGGTATGGACATGCCGTGTGCCGAGCCGGTTCGAGGGGCGCCCGCTCGCACTCTGGGTCCGTGTGCGCAGCGAATCGGACGCCGGGCAAGGGGCGGCCACGGTCGTCGCGGACGGGGGCGGCGGCACGGTGCGCGCCGCGGGCCGGAACTGGGAATGGGTGCGTGCCAACGATCAGGCTGGCCGGCCGCTGCCCGTCCGTGTCGCCGCCGGTTCGGTGGAGGTCGCGCTGATCGCGCTGACCAACGCGCTTGGCATCGACATGCTCGCGCTGACCTCCGGCCCCGACGACCGGCCGCGCGGCGCGGGAAACGCCGATCAGATCGCACCCGGCCCGCCCGCCGGCCTCGCCGCTGCCGCGGCCGGCCCGCACGAGGTCTTCCTGCAGTGGGCGCCGAACGCCGAGCCGGACGTCGCGTACTACAACGTCTACGCCTCGCCGGAGCGGCCGGCGGTGCCCGTGCAGGGCATGCGTGTGGGGTCGCCCCACGAGCCGCGGCTTGTGGACTGGGGCCTGAAAGCGGGGACACGGTACTCCTACGCCGTTACCGCCGTCGATCGCGCCGGCAATGAGAGTCAGCCGGCGAAACCCATACTCGTCGCTACCGCGCCGAAGGCCACCGACCTCATCCTGCTCGAAGCCGAGACGGCGCAGCGGGACGAGTCGGGCAAGGGCGAATCCGTGGCCTTCCTCGGCGAAGACACGGAATGTTCCGGCGGCCGATTCGCCGGGATGCGGCTGCCGGGCGACAAGGAAGCCGGGCGGCCCGGGACCGTGACGGCGGACGCGCGCCAACAGATGCAGGACCGCATGAAGATGCCCGCCAAGCGCGCCAGCCTTTCCTGGCCCGTCACCGTGCGCGTGCCCGGCGAGTACAGGGTCTGGCTGCGCCTGCGTAGCCGCGACAGGGAGGTCCAGCCCGCCTTCTCGGTCGACGGCAAGGAAATCGCGAACCCGCGCCTGAAGGTCGGCTGGTACGACGCGCGCGTCGCGCAATCCATGTGGGGCGAGGTCGACAAGGCCTACCGCTGGTTCTGGACCGACGTGCCCAACTACCTCGCACTCGATTCGCGGCCGGTCCGCCTGAAACTCGATGCCGGTCAACACACCGTCACGATCGGTGGGATACGCGCCGGGCTCGATCTCGACGCGGTGGTGCTGACCAGCGACTACTCGTGGATGCCGAAGGGGAGCGTGAACTATTACTGACGCCAGAGAACCGGCGTCCGGGGGGAGGGACGTGCGAGGGCGTAGCGTAGAACGGCAAACGCGGGTCGACCGAGAGCCCGGCTCGCGAGACGCTCGCCCTCCAGGCAATTGGGCTGAGTCAATCGGGTGCCGCCAGCTCGTCTGCCATGCGCATCATACGTCGCGTCAGATGGAGGGCGAGCGTCTCGCGAGCCGCGCCCGCACAACGACTATCGACTTGGAGGCGACACCATGAGTCCGCGAAATTTCGTGCCTAACGATATGTTTCGGCAAATGGCGCTGGCACACCGGCCGACCCACAGCTTCAGCGGCGAGACGAAGGCGGATTTCGATGCCTGGAAGGCCGACGTCCTGCCAAAGGTCATCGCCTGTCTCGGCGAGTTCCCGGCGCGCGTGCCGCCGGACCCGGAACGGGTCGCGGAATGGGAACAGGACGGCCTGATCCGCCAGCGCTGGCTGATCGACACGCAGCCGCACTTCTCCGCCGCGTTGTTGGTGAACATGCCGAAGGGCGTGAAAAGAGACGAGAAGCGCCCGGCGCTCTTGTGTTGTCACGGGCACGGCCAATTCGGCAAGGAGCCGGTGATGGGCAACGACACGAGCGACGCGCTGCGCCACGACATCAAGCGCATGAACTACGACTATGGCCGGCGCATGGCGCAGGCAGGCTACGTCACGTTCGCCATCGACTGGATGGGGTTCGGCGAACGCGATGTGCCGAACAAGATGCAGCAGGGCGACTGCAACCTCTACTACCTGCGCGCGACCATGTTCGGGACCACGCCGCTCGCCATCAATATCGCCAGCGGCAGGGCGGCGGTGGATTTCGTCTCCGGGCTGCCGGGCGTCGACCCGTCGCGGCTCGGCGTGATGGGGTTGAGCTACGGCGGCGTGATGACGCAGTGGATGGCGCTGTGCGACGACCGGTTCAAGGCGGCGGAAATCATCTGCTACACCGATTCCTGGCTGCACTGCGGGTTCCTGCGCGGCGGGATCTGCGGCGCGCAGATGGCGCCCGGCCTCTACAAGCTGGTCGATATCCCTGACCTGCACGGGCTGCTCGCGCCGCTGCCCCTGCTGCTCGATATCGGGATCCAGGACACGACCTTCCACATCGATTCCGCGCTGCCGGCGTATCGCGAGGTGGAGAAAATCTACCAGGCGGCCGGCGCCGCCGACCGCCTGGAACTGGACCTGTTTCCCGGCGAGCACGCCTGGGGCGGAAACCGGTCCGTGGCGTTTTTCGGCAAGTATCTGTGAGGAATCGCGATGGTCCGTGCTAGTCCGTGTCTGTCCGTGTTTGTCCGTGTTCCCGCCGGAAGGCGGACGCCACGGACGTCGCGCGGGCGACGGTGGAGGCCACAATGAAGACGCATGTGCAGCAAGGGGCAGTGGCGAGCGTGCGTGACGCGGCGAACGAGCCGGCTGACCGGACCGCACGCAAGCTGCTGCGCAAGTTCCTCGGCGAACGGTTCACGTGTTGCCGCTCCCTCGGACCGGGCTTGGCGGCGATTCATGTCGGCCCACAGGATGCGCCGGCGGCCGGCGTTTGCGGAGCGGGTCCCGCTCTCGGCACCGACGGCTTCGCCATCCGCTCGAGTCGCGGGCGACTGTCGATCTTCGGCAACACGCCGCGTGCGCGACTGTACGGGGTGTGCCACCTCGTGGACGAAGTCCCGCTGCGCCGGGTGGGGGCGGGTGAGTGGCAGATCCGCCGCGTGCCGGCCTTCCCGATCCGGCAATGGTCGACGATGACGCTCCAGGCGAACGGCGGGCTGCCGTTGGGCGGGAATTTCGACCAGTCGCTCGAGGATCTGGTGGCCGCGACGAAACGCGCCATCGTGCGTGCGCCGCACTACGGGATCAACGCGCTCCAACTCACCGGCCGCGGCGGGTACGAGGGCGGGATCGACATCGATTGGCTGATCCGGTACCGGCGCTACCCGGAAGTCTACCAGCACTACCTGCGCGACGTCGACCGCGGCCGGATCGAGCGGCTGCACGCTCTGCGCGAGATCGGCCGCAGCTGCCACGAGCACGGGCTCGATCTCGTCATCTGGAACCACGAACTGATCATGCCCGCGGGGTTGAAGGAGAAGATCCTCGCGGCGGTCCGGAAAGAGGGCTTGAGCGGCGCGGCGGCGCGCGAACTGGTGCGCAACAAGGCGGAAGAGTTGTTCGAGGAGGTCCCGGAGGTCGATACGATCAACCTGACGCTTTCGGAGGTCGGCGGCGGGATCAAGCTGCTCCATCGTGACGACGTGAATTCCGGCGACCCGAAGGCTATTGCCGAGGCGGCCAGGCACATCCGGATCCTGCTCGGTGCCATCTGGGACGGGTGCCGCGCGTACGGGAAAGGGCTGCAGGTGCGCAGCTACAACATGACCCCGCACGAGCAGGCGGTGATGCGGCTCGCGCTGCAGGATCTGCCGGAAGAGATCGTCATTATGACCAAGTACACGTTCGTGGATTTTCGCGGCGTCGAGTATGAGGACAATCCGCTGCTCGGCGCATTCCCGCGCAATCGGCAGATCGTGGAGTTCACGCTCACGCCCGAATGCAATGGGTTCGGCTATGTGCCGGCCCTGCTGCCGGATTTCTATCAGGAACGCCTGCGCCGCGCGCAGCGGCGGAAGCTGGCCGGGGCGGTCGGCCGGCTCGACTATCACCTGCAGCACTCCAGGCGCAACTTCTTTACCGAAGGCCCGCCGGTGATGACGTTCGACACCCCGAACGAGTTCAATATCGTCTCGTTCAGCCGTTGTCTGTGGGATCCCAGTTCGGACGTCGATGCACTCTGGAAAGAGTGGACCGCTGCGCGGTACGGCGCGAAGCTGGCGCCCGTTGCCGAGAAGATGCTGCGCCAGACGCAGGAGATCACCCAGCGCGTCTTCTACGTGAAGGGCTTTCACCTGCTGACCCACCTGAATCAGCCGCCGGCGCTCAAGACGATCGACCGCGAGCTGGACGAGCGCGAGACGTGCTGGCGCATGATGTTCATGCATGAGAACAAGAAGCTGCGCCGCGCGTACGACGCGCTGCGCGCGGCGTCCAACAGCACGATCGCCGCCTGCGTGAAGGACAAGGAAGACGCAGAAGCCTTGTGCCGCTCGGCACTCCGACTGCTGAATGCCGGCCGGCACTTGAACCGGTCCCTCGGCGGCAAGGAGTTGCAGGAATGGTTCACGCGGCTGGAAATCGCGGCGGGCACGTTCAAGCAGGTCGGCAACCTCTATTTCCGGCTCCGGCAGCTTCGCAACCGCGGCATCGCGGGCTCCGAGGCACACGCGGTTCTGGCTCCGCATATCCGCGATTTCCTGGAGTACTGTCTCGGGGCCGAGCGCCGGATCGGGGCGCAATGGCCGTTGTACCGCGCCTCGCGCGGCGTGGACGTCTACGAGTTCCCGTGGCACGTGATCGAGGACCGGTCCGAACTGCCGCCCGCCGTGCTCGGCCGGCTGGAACGGCTCTGGCTCGCGTTGCTCGAGCCGTTGAAACCGGGCGGCGACCGCGCCGACGGGGCGCCGCTCGTCTTCTGCGTGCCGGACGAAATCGCGGAAATGACCGTCGATGGCCGGTCCTGGCGAGTCAGGCCGGCGGTCGGGCCGGAAGAGATCATTCCGGGCTCCGTGCGCCTGGGTTCGCCGCTTGCGCTCGCGGGTGGGGAACGGGTGCTGCTGGACCTGCGCGGGCGCGCGGGAACGGTGACGGTGCGCAAGACGCGAAGGCAGCGAATGCGCTTGCCGATCCACAAGGCATGACGCCGCGGGTGAGCCGCCCGCCCGAGCCGTTTCGTGTGCTACCCGAGAACCGCCTTGCGGCAGCCGAGCTGGGCCAGGCGCGCCAGCCAGCGCTCCTTGACTTCCGTGTCCGGGACGGCGATCCCCGTCAGCGGATTGGGCAGTCCGAACCGCTCATACTTGGCCTTGGCCGTATCATGATACGGCAGCAATTCGACCTGCCGGATGTTCGGATACCGGGCCGCCAGATCGGCAATGGCTTGAAAATGCGCGTCCGTATCGTTCACCGACGGCACGATCGGGCAGCGCAGGTGCACGTGCGTGTGCCGGTTGCAGATCAAGGCCAGGTTGCGCAGGATCCGGTCGCAGGGCTGTCCGATCCAGTTCCGCGCCGCCTCCGCCTCGCCCGTCTTGTAGTCCAGGAAGATGCAGTCAGCCAGTTCAACCAGCGCTTCTACCGCCTTGCCCTGCGCGAAACCGGCGGTTTCCACGCAGGTGTGGTACCCCTTGCTCCGGCAGGCCTGGAGCAAGGCGGCGAGGAACGCCGGCTGCATCAGCGGTTCGCCGCCGGAGACGGTGACGCCGCCGCCCGATTCCGCGTAGTAGGCGCTGTCGCGCGCCACGACGGCCATCACATCGGCCACCGTCGCGTTGCGGCCCACGAGTTCCAGCGCGCGGACCGGGCAGACGGCGGCGCACGCGCCGCAGGCACGGCACCGGTCGCGATGCAGGAGATGGGCGTCATCCCGCAGCTCGTGCGCGCCGTTCGGGCACGCCTTCGCGCACGCGCCGCATCGGACGCAGCGGTCGCGGTAGAAGGCCAGGACCGGCTGCGGCGAGACGGACTCCGGATTGTGGCACCACAGGCAGCGCAGCGGACAGCCCTTGAAGAAGACCGTCGTCCGGATCCCGGGCCCGTCGTGCAGGGAGAAGCGCTGGATGTCGAAAATGGTACCCGTCATTTCGGATCCTGCCCTCGTGAGTTGCAGCACCGCTCCGCGAGCGGTCTCTGAAGTCTGCCTTGGACAGGATTCCTGTACTAGATTTCGGGCGCCGGTGCAGCAATTTATTTTGGCGCCGGCGCTTTTTGTGTGGCGGCGGGCCGAGCGGCAACCGGGCGGCCGATACCGGCTCAATCTGCCCGCCGCCGGATCCGCAGGGCCGTGTACGGCTTGCCGGGCAGGTCGATTTCGCACTTGCCGCTGAACGGTCCGTCGAGCGGCGTCACGCTCATCTCCCAGGTGTCGATGAGGTCGACGGCATAGGCGCCGGGCTCGGGCAGATTCAGCAGCGCCTTGGCCGGCTGCGCGTTGCCCGCGTAGCCCAGATAGTAGGCGTTCGCTTTTCCCGCTGCCGGCATGCCCTGCCAGACCCCGGCCGGCTCCAGGCCCGTCGCCGGGCCGTCCTCGACGAGTTGTCGCAGAAACGCGATGCGTTCCGGGCTCTGCCCGTGCAGGATGCCGCCGTGCGACCACCACAGGGTGTCGTCCGGGTGCAGATACGTCTCGCCGTGGCCGGCGTAACCGCCGCGAACGGTGGCCTCCCAGAACTTGTGCACCATCTCGCGGGCGGGAATGTTGCCCCAGTTCTTCTGGATATTGCCTTCGTAGCGGCACTCGTCCACCACGACCGGCTTGCGGCAGGCGGTCCGCCACTCGCAGACCTGCGCCATGTCCGCGCGCTGGATGCTCTGATGCGTGACCCACGGCTTGTTGTGGTCGTAAAACCCGCGGCAATTGTGAACGCCGCGCAGGTGCTGGTGCGGATCCGTTTCCTGCACGATCTTGAAGAAACGGTCCCAGTCCGACATCGTCTTGCTCTTCATCAGATCGTATTCGTTGGCCATGGACCACCAGACGTTCCGGTACGCGGCCAGTCGCGCCACCACATAGCGCAGGTAGCGGTCGTCGCTCATGGCGTCCATCTCGGCGTAACCCCAGCGGTCGTAGGGGTGCAACAAAATGATGTCCGCCTCGATCCCCAATTGCATCAAGTCCCGAACGCGCTGGTCGAGGTGCTTGAAATAGGCGGGGTTGAACCGCGAGGGGTCGATTCGGCCCTCGGCATTCACGGGACACGGATGCCGGGCCGGTTCGCGTTGGTTGTAGATGTAATGCTTGGGAAACACGCACATGCGCATCTTGTTGAACGGCGCGTGCTTTAGCGTCCGAAGCGTCTGCGCCTGCAACTCGTCCGATTGGTGATTCCAGACATAACAGGTTGTGCCGATCGGGTAGTAAGGCGTGCCGTCGGCGTAGGCGAAGTGGTAGGTGTGGGCCACGCCCACCGGCCCGTGATTGGCCGCCGCAGGCGCCGTGCACAGGAACTCGCCCGTCGCGCCGTCCAACTCGACGCGGTTGCTCCGGGTCCGGTACGTCCAGCGTCCGATGGCGTCGGGCATGAGCCGGATGCGGTATTCGCCGGCCCCGTCATAGAAGCCGCGGACCGGCACAACCCGGTTCCCGAATCGAAACTCAGCGTTCAGTTCCACGTCGGTGAACGGGTTTCCGGATTCCGGGCCGTTCAGAACGCATTCGAAAGCACCCCACCGCTCGACCTGCTCTGCCGTCGCACTCATTCTATCCGCCTCCATCCCTGTTTTCTGGTGAATCATTGCCCAATACCCCGGCGCCGGGCGAATACCGGATTGGCCATGTATTGACCTCTTTCTCGCTACCGGCTATCCTATTTGCAAACACGCGCCTGTTACCAGGATCAGGAATTGCCTTTATTGGGATAATATTGCCATAGCGGTGCCGCCTTGGATCGTCAACCGTCAGCCATCAGCCATGGACCCCGCCGATTTGCGGATTCCCATCCGCTAATCGGCTCGTGTGAACTGGTGATGACCGGGCGGCTGGCGGTGCCGGCGGAGTGGTCGATGCGCGCGCACAGCCACGGGTTCCATGAATTGGTGGTGGTCGTGCGCGGGGCCCAGGCGGTGACGGCGCGGGGGCGCACTCTGGTCGCGCGGCCGGGCGAGATGCTGTTCTACCCCGAGGGGTTGGTGCACCGGGAATGGGCGGAGGGTGGGGCGCCGATGGAGAGCGTATACGTGGGGTTCCAGTGGCGCGGATACCGGGCCGGGATGCCGGAGTATCTGGCAGACGCGGGCGGGCGGGTCCAGACGCTGATCTCCTGGTTGCATGCGGAGCGCGACGCCTACTTCGCGGGGGTGCGCGAACTGCGGCACAGCCTGTTGCAGGCGTTGGTTGGCGAGTATGGCCGTCTTGCGGCGCAGAGAGCGGACCCGATCGTCGACCGGATACACGCGTACGTGCGGGCCCGTTTGAGCCGGCGCATCACGCTGGACGCGTTGGCGCGGGAGGTCGGGATGAGCAAGTATTACTTCATCCGCGCGTATCGCCGCCTGAGCGGCCGCACGCCCATGCAGGACGTGCGGCGCATCCGGCTGGAGACGGCCAGGCACCTGCTCCTGACGACGAACCTGCCGTTGAAGGCGATCGCGCCGCGGGTGGGCGTGGCCGACGAGTACTATCTCTCGCGCCTGCTGCGCAAGCATCTCGGTTGCGGCGCGCGGCGCGTACGCCGGTTGCGGCAGCGCCGGTGAGCGGGGGCGCGACGGAGCCCCTGAACACCCTGGCCGAAGCGGGCTAATTCTCTCCGAGCACCTGGTCGTCGTACTCGATTTCGAACCGCAACTTGTGTTTCGCCTCTTCCTGGGCGAGTGCGAGCATGAGGTTGCGCATGTCGGCGTCGTCGCACAGCGCCGCCAGGTCGGTATAGAGCCGAAACGCCGCCTTCTCCTTCTTCATGGCGAGGATCAACGCGTCCTGGTACGTCATGTCGGCCGACGGCGTGGCGGCGACCAGATAGTCGCCGAGCTTCAGGTCCCGGATCTTCTGCTCGGGCGGGAAGGTGCCGGTGCCGTCCTTGATCTTCTGGAGCTTCGCCTTGTGGCCCTTCTCCTCATTGGCGAAGGCGGTGAAGATGTCTCTCATGGGCGGCGCCATCCGGGTGGAGAGTTCCTCGTACCAGTCGGCGGAATCCTGCTCCCGTTCGATTGCGAAGTCGATCAGGTCGTCTTTGGCCCGGAATGTCTGCATGGCATACCTCTCCTGATGCGTTGGCGATTGGCAATCGAGCCGGCGCTGAGCCGCGCTGTGCCAGCCCATGCATGCGGCGCGGACCGCCGTGCGAACCTGCCGCTCGCTCGGAAATGGCCGGTGTTCGCAATCACACAATACGGAAACGGGCCAGGAAGTCAACTCTCCGAAGACGCAGGACTCGGGCGCCGGAGGGACGTGGGGTTTTGCGCAGGCCGCCTTCGAGGTTGAAATCCCGACTCGGTTCGGGTAGGGTGCGTCCCATCGGGGACGGGGAGGAACTCGCATTCCCAATCCAACTCAAACAACCCTACAGGCTCGTCTGCGTGGCATGCTGCTGGGTACGGCGGCTGGCGATTCGATCGGCCTGCCGGCCGAGGGGATCGTGCGCGCGCGCAACGCCAGGCTTTTCCAGGGGCGCTGGCGGCACCGCTTCCTGTGCGGGCGCGGCATGATCAGCGATGACACGGAGCACGCCCTTTTTGCGGCGCAGTGCCTGCTGGCCACGGATTCACCCGACCGGTTCTTGCGCCGGCTCGCCTGGTGCCTGCGGCTATGGTTGCTCGGGCTGCCGGCCGGCATCGGCCTGGCCACCGCACGCGCGATTCTGCGGCTGTGGGTCGGGTTCGGGCCGGCGCGCAGCGGTGTGTTCTCGGCGGGCAACGGCCCGGCCATGCGCGCGGCGCCGCTGGGCGCCTGCTTCGCGGCGGATGCGGGGCAACTGGACCGCTACGTGGGGCTGAGTACGCGGATCACGCACACCGATCCCAAAGCCGAAATCGGCGCCCGCGCCGTCGCGCGGCTTGCCGCCTGGATTGTGCGTGAGGAACGCGGCGGGCCGCCCTCTCTCGCCGCGTTCGAGAGCCTGCTGCGCGCGGCGGCCGGCGGCGATGCGGAATGGGCGGCGCTCGTCGGCTCCTTGCGGGGGGCACTCGAGGCGGGGGTGCCGGTCGACGCGTTCGCCGACACGCTTGGCCTGGCGCGCGGCGTGACGGGCTACATCTACCACACCGTGCCCGTGGTGCTCTTTGCCTGGCACCGGCACTACGGCGATTTCGAAGCCGCTCTGACGGCCGTGTTCCGATGCGGCGGCGACACCGATACGACCGGCGCGATCCTGGGCGGGTTGGCCGGCCTGACGGTCGGTGAAGACGGAATCCCCGTCGACTGGATTCGGGGCATCGCGGACTGGCCGCGTTCGACGGCCTTGCTGCGGCGGGTGGCCGACAGGCTGGCCGAACGGGCGGGCCGGAGCGGGCCCATGGCCCCGGTACGCTATTTCTGGCCGGGACTGATCGTGAGAAACGCCCTGTTCCTGGCTGTTGTCCTGGGCCACGGGTTCCGGCGCCTGCTGCCGCCGTACGGCCCAGGATCCCGTGCGGGGCAGCACCACCGATGACGGCCAACGGCAGACACGCTCGCGCCGGGTGCGCTCCGCCGCGCGATCCTCAACCCTCGATCTCCGATCCTCCCTCGTCGGCTCCCGCCGCCGGCCGTGCCGGGCATTCCCGCGCCTGAAACGGCCGCACGAGCTCTTCCAGCCCGTTGATCTTGATCTCGTGGACCATCCGCAACATATCGCCCAACCGCCCTGTCGGGAACCCCTTGCGCGCGAACCAGCACACATAGGCTTCGGGCAGGTCGATCAGATGCCGGCCCTTGTACCTGCCGAACGGCATGCGGTAGTTGGCCAACGCGATCAGCTGTTTCGGATCGGGTTCCAGTGATGCCATGACGGTTCGACGGCGACTCGAGTCTCGTGTTCGGAGGTTTCAGGTGTCAGGTTTCAGGTGTCAGGAGCGTCTGACACCCGGGACCGGAAGGGGCGGTCGAACGACCGCCCCGGTTGGTCGCGTTGTGCGGCTGTCTACTGCGCCTTGACGACGGTGCCCGTGGGCGGGTTGGCCTCGCCTTCGACGGCGTCGCAGTACGACATGGTCTCGGCGACCTTGCTCACCTTGATCTTCCCGATGACCTTGCCTTCCTCCTTGCCGAGCACGGCGCCGGTGTCCGGGTCCGTCAGCAGCTCGCCGTCCTCGGCGAGGATGAGTTCCTGGCCCGTCTCGACGCCGAAGTTGGAGCCGCGGTTGATGATGATCTGGCCGCTGTTCGTGACCTTGACGACGCTGCCCTCGAAGGGGAACTCTTCCATCTTCACGGCGATCATCTTCGCGCCCTGGTTGACGCAGTCCTGGGCGGCCTGGGCCAGGGGGGTCTTCTTGAACCCGCCCATGTCCGTGCCGACTCCCTTGAAGTACAGGCCGAGCTTAAGCGCCGTGCGGCCCGCCTTGCCCACGATCCGTTCCTTGGCCACGATCTCGCCGGTGGTGGTGTCGATCAGTTTCATGATGATCGCGATATGGGCCTCGGACTTGCCGCCGCCGACGCGGATCCCCTTGATGGCGATGCCGCCGCCCCCGCCGGACTGGCTTTCTTCGCACTCGCTGATCACGCCGCGCGCCAGATAGCGCGCCGGCCGGATCTTGCCCGTTTGCGCCGCCGTCTTGGCTTTGGCCATGCGCCCGCTGGCCATGAGGTCCTGCTCTTTGATCACCTCACTGAGCTTCTCGCGCTCCACGAGCACGAACCGGCCCGTATCGAAAAGGGCTGACTCCATCATCATGGTGAGGTTCTTGCCGATATCCCAGCGGCCCGCCCAGCCGGACTCGTTCTCGAAGTCGGCGACGCCGATCGCCTGTTTCAGCCCTTTGTACTCCGGCAGATCCATCTGCGCGTTGCCGTCCTCGGTCTTCGTCTTGGCTTTGCCCCACATGGCCGGTGCGTGCGTGGCGCACAGCGTGACGGCGGCGGCCAGGCAGAGCGAAACCAACAGCATCCCATGTCGTCTCATCCTTCAGTCCTCCTTAGCTACGGAACAACGTTTTTCCGATGCCGCGGCACTATCCCAAATCGACGGGCCGCTGTCAAGAACAGGCGCGGCGCCCCTGATCGGCCCCTGATCGGCGGCGGATCGAGCATTCTCATTCTGCTTGTCGTTACGTGAATTCTTCGGTAGCGTGTAGGATTTCGTGTGGGGAGGGTGTGCGGTGAGCGATTCGACACGAGCGGGGGCCGGGCGCGAGCCGTCGGCTGCGGCAGAGGGGGCCGGCGAGGCGCCGGCAGCCAATTTCATTCGCGAAATCATCGAGGCCGACCTGGCCGCGGGCAAGAACGGGGGCCGCGTCGCCACGCGGTTCCCGCCGGAGCCGAACGGGTATCTGCATATCGGGCATGCGAAATCGATCTGCCTCAACTTCGGGCTCGCCCAGCGTTATGGCGGCACCTGCAACCTGCGTTTTGACGACACGAACCCGTCGAAGGAAGAGGTGGAATACGTCGAATCGATCAAGCACGACGTGCGCTGGCTCGGATTCGACTGGGCGCAGCGCGAGTACTACGCCTCCGACTACTTCGAACAGCTTTATCAATACGCCGTCCAACTCATCGAGAGAGGGAAAGCCTACGTCGACAGCCTGAGCGCCGACCAGATCCGCGAATACCGCGGCACGCTGACCCAGCCGGGCCGGGAAAGCCCCTATCGGAACCGGTCCGTGCCGGAGAATCTGGACTTGTTCCGGCGGATGCGGGCCGGCGAGTTCGAGGAGGGCACGCACGTGCTGCGCGCCAAGATCGACATGGCGGCGCCGAACATGAACATGCGCGATCCGACCCTCTATCGCGTGCTGAAGCAGGCGCATCACCGCACGGGCGACGCCTGGTGCATCTACCCCATGTACGACTACGCGCATCCGCTCTCCGACGCGATCGAGGGCATCACGCATTCCATCTGCACGCTGGAATTCGAGGACCACCGCCCGCTGTACGACTGGTGCCTGGCGCATCTGGACGTGCCGTGCCGGCCGCGGCAGATTGAGTTTGCGCGTCTGAACCTGACGCGCACGGTCATGAGCAAGCGCAAGTTGCTCCAGCTCGTGCAGGAAGGGCTCGTCAGCGGGTGGGACGATCCGCGCATGCCGACGCTGTCCGGGCTGCGCCGCCGCGGTTACACGCCGGAGGCCATACGCGCGTTTTGCGATCGGATCGGCGTGACCAAGTTCGAAGGGGTTCTGGACGTCTCACGGCTGGAGCACGGCCTGCGCGACGATCTGAACAAGCGGGCGCCGCGCGTCATGGCGGTCCTGCACCCGCTTCGGCTCGTGATCGAGAACTATCCGGAGGGGCAAACCGAAGAACTCGACGCGGAGAACAACCCGGAGGATCCCGGCGCGGGCACGCGCAAGCTGCCGTTCTCGCGCGTGCTCTATGTCGAGCGCGACGACTTTCGCGAGGACGCGCCGAAGAAGTGGTACCGGCTCGCACCGGGCATGGAGGTGCGCCTCAAGCACGCCTACTACGTCACGTGCCGGGAGGCGGTCCGGGACGAGAAGAGCGGGGCGATCCGGGAATTGCGCTGCACCTACGACCCCGCCACGAAGGGCGGCGGGTCGGAGGACGGGCGGAAGGTGCGCGGGACCCTGCACTGGGTTTCGGCCGCCCACGCCCTGGACGCGGAGGTCCGCCTGTACGACCACCTGCTCTCGGAGGCCGGGCCGGGCGAGGCCGACGAGTCCGCGGATTGGAAGGCGCGCCTGAATCCGGGCTCGCTGGAGGTCGTGACAGGCTGCAAAGTGGAGCCCGGCCTCAAGACGGCCGACCGCGGCTCGCGTTTCCAGTTCCTGCGCCAAGGCTATTTCTGTGTGGATTCGGTTGACTCAACCCCGGAGCGCCTGGTATTCAACCGCGCCGTCGCCCTGCGCGATTCATGGGCGAAGATCGAACGGGCCGGCGGCCCATCGTCAGCCGGCTGACACCTAACATCTATCCGGCATCCGGTATCCGGCATGCGGAAGGCAGGAGTCATGAGCGTACGCGTGCGATTCGCGCCGAGCCCGACGGGTGAAGTCCATATCGGGAACATCCGCACGGCCATTTACAACTGGTTGTTCGCCCGCCATGAGCGCGGCAAGTTCCTGCTGAGGATCGAAGACACGGACCGGGAGCGGTCGACGCCGGAAGCGGTCCGGGCGGTTCTCGACGCGATGAACTGGCTCGGCCTGGATTATGACGAGGAGCCGCTGTATCAATCCACGCGGCTGGCGGCGCACGTGCAGGCTGCCGAACGGTTGTTACAGACGGGGCACGCCTACAAGGAGGACAAGGGCGGGACGGGGCAGGGCGAGTGCGTGGTGTTCCGGATGCCGGGCACCGATGTGGCCTATCACGACGAGGTGAAGGGCGATTTGCGCAAAGAAGCGAAGGACATGAAGGATTTTGTCATCGTCCGCTCCGACGGCACGCCCGTCTTTCATCTGGCCAATGTGGTCGACGACATCGAGATGGGGATCACCCACATCCTGCGCGGCGACGACCACGTGGAGAACACCTACCGGCACATTGCCCTGTACCGCGCGCTCGAGGCGGCCGTGCCCCATTACGCGCATCTGCCGATGATCGTCAACGCGCAGGGCAAACCGTACTCGAAACGCGACGGCGCCGCGTTCGTCGGCGATTTCAAGGAGCAGGGCTACCTGCCTGACGTGCTCTTTAATTTCCTCAGCCTGCTCGGCTGGTCGCCCGGCGGCGACCGGGAAGTTCTGACGCGCGAGGAGATGGTCGCCCTGTTCGATCTGGCCCGAATCAACTCCGCTCCGGCCCGGATGGACATGGAAAAGCTGCTGTGGATGAACGGCGAGTACATCCGCGCGCAGTCGCCGGAGACGTTCGCACGGCATTGCCGCGCGGTGCTGGAGCAACGCGGGCTGTGGGGCGCGATGTGCGGCAGCCTGGCCGACTACGGGCCGGGCATCGAGCCGGAAGTCTATTTCCGGCGTGTGCTGGCCCTGATGCAGGTGCGTGTGAAGCGCTATCCGGACCTTGCGGACCAGGCGCCCTATTTCTTTACCGAGGACTACCCCTGCGATGCGAAGGCGATGCGCAAGCGGCTGGGCAAGCCCGGCGTTCCGGAGGCCGTGCGCCTGCTGCGCGAGCGGTACGCCGGCGCCGATCCGCTCACGGCCGCCGAGGCGGAGCAGGCGTTGCGCGAGACGGCGGACGCCGCCGGGCTGGGGGCGGGCGCCCTGATCCACGCCGTGCGCGTGGCCGTTTCGGGCTCTTCGCAGGGCCCGGGCCTGTTCGAAATGCTGGACGTACTCGGCGGCAAACGGGTCGCCGCCCGCATGGCGCGAACGCTCAGCCAACTTGAGAAGGAGGGCACGTGACGGAGAAGCGCGAGCATCGCTACGGCCTGACGCTGGCCAACCGGATCACGATCGCGCGCATCCTCTGCGTGCCGGTGTTCATCCTGCTCCTCATGTATTATGTCGTCGGCGCCGCGGACGGCAGCGAGCCCAACTGGGTCATCCGCTGGGCGGCCATGGTCGTCTTTCTCGGCACGGCGTTGTCCGATGCGCTCGACGGATACCTGGCCCGCACCCGCAACGAAGTCACGCGGCTGGGCACACTGCTCGATCCGCTGGCCGACAAGGCCCTGCTGCTTTCCGCCATCATTGTGCTCGGCCGCCCGTCCGCCACGGTGTTCGAGCCCAATATCCCGATCTGGTTCTTCCTGCTCGTTGTCAGCCGCGACGTCGTCCTGATCCTGGGCGCGCTGATCATTCACCATATGGCCGGCGACGTGGTTGTGCGCCCGCGCGTGACGGGCAAGCTGGCGACGGTTTCTCAGATGCTGCTCATCGTCTGGGTGCTCGCCAAACTCGGCACGAGCGGGTTCGCCTGGGTGCTCGGTGCGGCCAGCTTCTTCACCGCCGTCTCCGGGATCCTCTACGTGGCCGACGGCATCCGGCAGCTCGAGAAGGCGTGATGCGAAACTTGAAACTCGAAACTTGAAACTTGAAACTCGAAATTGATGATTCGGAAGAGGGCAGAACGGAGGAGGGGAAGGACGGGGGGGCGGCCGTGAGCGCAGAGGCCGGAATGAGCCGCTCTTGGCGAGATAGCTCGGCCTCCTGAGCTCGGGCTCTTCTCCATGCTTTCATCCATCCCATCCTTCCACTCTTCCATTCTTCCACCCTTCCAGCGCCCGTGCGTTCTATGGAGGCGCCGACCATGTCCGAGACAGTTCAACGCCGTGCCGTCGCGATCATCGGGCGGCCGAACGTAGGCAAGTCGGCGATTTTCAACCGGCTCCTCGGGCGGCGCGCGGCCATCGTTCACGAGCACAGCGGGGTCACGCGCGACCGGCTGGCCGCCGAGGTCCTTTGGGGCGAACGGTCCTTCGAGCTGATCGACACGGGCGGAATCGCGGAATTCGGCTCCGCGCCGGCCGGCGACCGGATTCAGGCCGGCATGCAGCGCCAGATCGAGCAGGCGCTGGCCGACGCGGCCGTTGTGGTGCTGGCGACGGACGTGCAGGCGGGCCTTGCCCCGCTGGACACCTATGCGGCCGGCCGCGCGCGGCGCGGCGGCCGGCCGGTGTTTGTGGCCGCCAACAAGGCCGACAATCCGCGCCTCGACGAGCAGGCCGACGAGTTCCTCGCGTTCGGGTTCCCGGTCTTTCCCGTCTCCGCCCTGCACAATCGCGGGTTCGACGCGCTGCTCGAGGCGGTCGCCGCCGCGTTGCCCGCGACGGACAGCCCGGCGGACGGCGAGCCGTTGAGGGTGACGGTCGCGGGGCATCCGAACGTGGGGAAATCCTCCTACATCAACCGCGTCCTGAACAGCGAGCGTCTGATCGTCTCCGAACAGCCTGGCACGACGCGGGACAGTGTGGACATCCCGTTCCGCATCGGCCGCGGCGCGCAGGCGCGACACTACCTGTTGACCGACACGCCGGGCCTCGTACGCGCGCGCCGGGTCAAATCGTCGCTCGAACACTTCAGCCTGGCGCGCGCCGAACGCAGTATTCGCGCCGCGGACGTTGTGGTGTTCGTGCTCGATGCGCAGCAGGGCCCCAACGCGCACGACAAGAAGATCGCCGCCTGCATTCTGCGCTGGAACAAAGGGTGCGTGCTGCTCGTGAACAAGTGGGACCTGGCCGGCAAGACCACCCAGCGCGCGTATCGGGCGGCGCTGGCCCGAACGTTCCCCTGGCTCGATTTCGTGCCGGTCGTCTTCGTCTCCGCGCACACAGGCTATAACGTGCGGCAGAGCATCGAAACCGTTGAGCGCGTCGCGGGCCGCTTGCGCACGCAGATCCCGACCGCGCCCCTGAACCGCGCCCTCGCCGAGGCCTGTGCCGCCAGGCTGCCGCCGGAGGTGAAGGGTAGGCGACTGAAGATCTACTACGCCACGCAGGCGGGCGTCGGGCCGATCCGCATTCTGCTCTTTGTCAACGACCCCCGCCGCCTGACGCCCGTCTATCAGCGCTATCTCACCCGCCGCTTCCACGAGGCCTTCGAGCTGGAAGGGGCTCCAATCGTGCTGCAGGCGCGTGCGAAACGGGAAAAATGAACAGTCTGTGTTCTCAGGCTTGAAATGGTTTTCGATTTGTGGCAAGCTACGCGCCGTGACGTCGCAATGGCGTTGGCGCCAGACGTGTTCCGGCGGACGCGGTACGGCGCGTGTTGTACGTCACGCCAATCTGTCAACCTGCCTTACGGTTCGTACAGCCGGTCGGGAAAATGGTGATGCCGGTGCGGGATCGGCTGTGCGTGGCGTTCTTGGAGGACTTCCCTCATGCTCGAAGCACGTGATTCTCTTGAGGTCATACGCGACCAACAGGCCGACAAGACAAAGGCCGCCCGCCCGAAAGGCGTGCGGAAGCCGGCGGGTGAGGGCCGCGCGGAAAGACCGCAGGGCCTGCATGTCGAATGCCTGTTGAGCCGGCCGGGCGTTCACCCGTTCGACGACATCGAATGGGAGACGCGCCATGCCTCGATCACCGACGGGCGCGGCAAATCCGTCTTCGAACTCGACAACGTGGAAGTGCCGAAGGCGTGGTCGATGCTGGCGACCAACGTCGTTTCCTCCAAGTACTTCTACGGCTCGGAAGGGACCGAGATCCGCGAGACCTCCGCTCGCCAGATCATACACCGTGTCGCACGGTCCGTCGCCGACCTCGGCCTGAGCGACGGCTACTTCGCCACGCCCGAGGACGCGGAGCATTTCTACAACGAGCTCTGCGCGGTCTGCGTGAACCAGTACGGCGCGTTCAACAGCCCCGTCTGGTTCAATCTCGGCCTGTTCCATATCTACGGGCTGTCCTCCGAGAACCGGGCCAGCTTCCACTGGAACGCCGAAGCGGGCGAAATCGAGCGGTGCACCGACTCCTACAAACACCCGCAGGTTTCGGCCTGCTTCATTCAATCGGTTGACGACACCATGGAAGACATCATGCGCCTGGCGTCGGCCGAGGCCATGCTGTTCAAGTACGGGTCCGGGACCGGGACGGACCTGAGCACGCTGCGCAGCAGCCGCGAAAAGCTTTCCGGCGGCGGCACGCCTTCGGGCCCGCTCAGCTTCATGCGCGTGTTCGATCAGGTCGCCGCGGTGATCAAGTCGGGCGGCAAGACGCGCCGGGCGGCCAAGATGCAGAGCCTGAAAGTCGGCCATCCGGATATCATGGATTTCATCGGCTGCAAGGTGGAGGAAGAGCGCAAGGCGCAGGCGCTGATCGCCGCGGGTTACGACGGCAGCTTCACGGGCGAAGCCTACTCCTCGGTCATGTTCCAGAATGCGAACCTGTCCGTGCGCGTCAGCGACGAGTTCATGCGCGCGGTCGAAAACGACGGAGACTGGACCACGCACGCGGTCACGACGGGCGATCCGGTCGAGACGCAGAAGGCGCGTGCGATTCTGCAGAAGATCGCGGAGGCGACCCACGCCTGCGGCGATCCGGGGCTGCAGTACGACTCGACGATCAACGCGTGGCATACCTGCCCGGCCATCGGCCGGATCAACGCGAGCAATCCCTGTTCTGAGTACATGTTCGTGGACAACAGCGCATGCAACCTGGCGTCGGTGAACCTGATGAAGTTCATCAACGGCAACGGCGAGTTCGATGTGGACCGGCTGCGGCACGTCGTGCGCATCTTCATCCTGGCACAGGACATCCTCGTGGACAGCGCGAGCTATCCCACCGAGGAGATCGCCGCCAACTCGCACCGGTTCCGCCCGCTCGGGCTGGGCTACGCCAATCTCGGCGCGCTGATCATGAGCCGCGGCATTCCGTACGACAGCGAGCAGGGCCGCGCCTACGCCGCGGCGCTGACCGCGCTGCTGCACGGGTTCGCGTACGAGACCTCGGCCGAGATCGCCGCGGTGAAGGGCACATTCGACGCGTACGAGACGAACCGGGACCCCATGCTCAAGGTGGTCCAGCGCCATCACGACGCGCTGGCCGATGTCGAGCGCGCCGCCTGCCCGCCGGCCCTGTTTGACGCCGCCACCGAGCTATGGACACGCGTGCTGAACGCCGGCAACCGAAACGGGTTCCGCAACGCGCAGGTCACGGTCCTGGCGCCGACGGGTACGATCGGCTTCATGATGGATTGCGACACCACCGGCGTCGAGCCCGACATCGCGCTGGTCAAGTACAAGCAGCTGGCCGGCGGCGGCATGATGAAGATCGTGAACCGGTCGCTGCGCCCGGCGCTGGAACGGCTCGGCTACGGCGAGGACGAGATCGAGGGCATCGCGAAGCATGTCGACGAACACGACACGATCGAAGGGGCGCCCGGGCTCAAGTCGGAACACCTGAATGTCTTCGACTGCGCGTTCAAGCCGAAGAACGGAGAGCGCTGCATTCCCTATATGGCGCATATCAAGATGATGGGCGCGGTGCAGCCGTTCCTCTCCGGTGCGATCAGCAAGACCATCAACATGCCCACCGAGGCGACTGTCGAGGACGTCACCAATGCCTATATGGAAGGCTGGCGGCTCGGGTTGAAGGCGCTCGCCATCTACCGGGACGGGTCCAAGGGCGTCCAGCCCGTCAGCACGGGCCGCGAACAGCCGTCGGCCGCGCCGGCTGCTGTCAAAGGGCCTTTCCGCCGGCGGATGCCCGATACCCGCAACTCGATCACGCACAAGTTCGATATCGCCGGGCATGAAGGCTATCTCACCGTCGGCCTGTACGAGGATGGCACGCCGGGCGAACTGTTCATCACCATGGCGAAAGAAGGCAGCACCGTCGGCGGAATGATGGACTCCTTCGGCGTCGCGATCTCGCTGTGCCTGCAGTACGGCGTGCCGCTGAAGGAGTTGATCCGCAAGTTCGCGCACAGCCGCTTCGAGCCGAGCGGGTGGACGCCGAACAAGCAGATCCAGATGGCGAAATCGCTGGTCGATTACATCTTCCGGTGGCTCGATCTCACGTTCCCGAACGGATCCGTCCACGGCGCGGCCCCCGCACCGGCCGAGGCGCGGGTGCAGGCCGCCCCCGCGCCGGCGGACGCCGCCGGCGCAGGCGCACCCGACCCCATGACGCGGGTCGATCATCAGTTCAAACACTTCATGGAGGATGCGCCCGTCTGCGATCAGTGCGGCGCGATCACCGTACGCAACGGCGCCTGCTACCGCTGTTACAACTGCGGGAATTCCATGGGTTGCTCGTAGGAATCGGCGCTTGACAGCGGGTTCCGGGCGCTCGACACTGCCTGCCAAATGAACTTGCCCGACCTGTCGAACGACCCGGCCGTGGCGGAGCTGGTGCGCCGCGCCGTTGAGGAGGACGTGGGCACCGGCGACGCGACGACCGAGGCACTGGTCTCGCCCGAGGCACAGGCCTGCGGCGCGATTATCGCGCGCGAAGCGTGCGTGCTTGCCGGCAGCCCTGTCGCGCGGCTCGTCTTCCAGTATGTGGAGCCTGCTCTGGGCTGGGAAAGCCGGGCGGCGGAGGGCGATGCGGTCGCGCCCGGAACCACCGTGGCCGTGGTGCGCGGATCGGCCGGCCGGATCCTGATCGCCGAACGCACCGCTCTGAACTTCATGCAGCGCATGAGCGGGATTGCAACGTTGACCCGTGAGTTCGTGCGCCGGACGCAGCCGTACGGCGCGGACGTGCTGGACACCCGCAAGACGACGCCGACCCTGCGTCGCCTCGAGAAGTATGCCGTCCTTTGCGGCGGCGGCAGGAACCACCGCATCGGCCTGTTCGACCGTATACTCATCAAGGACAACCACCGCCGGCTTTGGCGCGGCGGCACGGCCCGCACACTGGCCGAGGCGGTCCGCGCCGCACGCGCCGCCAGGCCGGGGCTCCCGATCGAGATCGAGGTGGAATCCGTCGACGAGCTCCAGGACGCGCTGCAGGCGAACCCCGATTGGATCCTGCTCGACAACATGCCGCCGGAGACGATGCGGCTTTGTGTTCGTGCGGCGGACGGGCGCTGCAGGCTGGAGGGGTCGGGCGGCATCACGCTTCAGAACGTCGAGGAGGTGGCGCGCACCGGTGTCAACGCGATTTCGCTCGGATGCCTGACCCATTCGGCGCGCGCGGTGGATTTGTCGTTGGAGTTGGAGTAGAACGGGTCTGGAGAACTTGTCTCGAGCAAGTTCTCGAGTAAGTTCTCGAGTAAGTTCTCGAGTAAGCCGCGCCCGACGACTTGTCCGCCATAGCTCGCAGAGCGACGGCGGAAGCCAGGAGGCACGACGGCG
>JAFGHX010000280.1 GCA_016929905.1 Kiritimatiellia bacterium | reverse complement strand
GCTGCCGGGCTTGGACCGGATCGCGGGGCTCGGCCAGCCGGTCGTCTACACCAACGCCGCGCCGGACGTCTCGCACAGCTACCGCGCCCGGGCCTGGTTGGAATAGCGCGGGGAATCCCCACATCCCGAACGGAGCTTATCTGACCGCGCGCAACTGGGCGAAGTTTGGCCAACTTGTCGCGCAGCACGGCGCATGGAATGGCGAGCAGATCGTTGACGGCGAACTTCTCGACGAATGCCTCTCTCCGGGATCCGTGAATGCCGGATACGGTCTGACGTTCTGGATGAACGCCCGGGACGGGCACAGCATTTCGCCCGGAGAAAGGGCGCCTTCCGGTTCGCCGGGAGGTTGGATATACTGGGAGGACTACCCCGATGCGGCCGGCGCGCTGGGTGCGGGCAAGAACCGGCTCTATGTCATCCCTTCGATCAACGCGGTGATCATCCGCCACGGTGCGCTCGTAGTAATTGCAGTAGTGCGTAGTCGCGTGGAAATCGTAGCCGCCGCTGTCGAGGGCCGGATGGCCTCCGCGGTAAATGGTGAAGCTGTTCTGGTCGAGGTGGCCGTGCCCAGACTCGTAGAACAAGTCGCCGCACTTGAAACTCACCACCGTGGCGTCCGGCTCGTACCAGCCGGTGCGGATCACGGCCACGCCCGTGGCCTGAAAATGGCGCGACAGCGGCAGGGCATCGGGCGGCATCTCCGGCACGGCCGGGTCGTACCACAGGATGTCGTACCAGGCCTCGTTGCCGCCCATGGGTTTTGTCATGTGATTGACGTACCATTGCGCGTGCGGGTTGCGATGCCTGGAGGCGAGCATGCTCAGGTACTTGCGCTCCCATACGCCGGCGCCGGGAAAATGGTTGTCGCCCGTTCGCAGCATCGTGTTGTCCGGACACGTTGCGTACAGCGTGCCGTAGGTGAAGTTCGCAAACTCGGGCATGAACATGTCGTTGCCCAGGGCGGTCCGGAATGCCTCGAGGGCATGGAGACTCCCTATGAGCGTGTGCCGCATATACTCCGTGGATGCCCCCATCGCGGCCTTGTCCTCAGCCGTCAGGCGGTCGTAGCACCAGTCATAGACGAGGGCTATCGCGCGTGCCCGGGCGGCAATGAAGGATGTCCGCCGAATCTCGTTCCGAGAGAAGGCAGGAATCCCGCAAGATATGAAGGCTATTCCTCGTCGAGAACGTCCAGCACATGCGCCAGGCAGGAGGCCTCATCGAAACGACGGCCACGCCGGGTTTTCGCGCCCGAGTTCAGAGAGTGGTAATGGATTTCACCCTTGATGTCGAACGCCACCAGCGCGAGCCAACCGAGCGTCTCGGCATCCTTACGCATTCTTCCGAGTTCCCTGTCGGAAATGTAGACTGGATACCCGGCTTTCTTCTTCACCTGCACGCCGATCTCGAAGTGCTGATAGATGGCCAGGAGGTCGAACGCCCCTCGGCTCGCGCGGGACTGATACACCAGATGCAGGCCCTGCGCGGCCATGGACGCGGCAACGCGTTTTTCGGATTCGTCCCCGATAAGACCCGGCGCAGCCGCCGTCGATTTGGGGTCCCTTGCCACTCTCAGCCAAACGGCATAGCAGCGGTCGGCGAGCGCGTACACGCCGTCCTGCTTGAGGATCACATCCTGTTTCTGCAGCAAGGGCAGCTTCGGACTGATACGGTTCTGGGGCATGCCGGCCGTCCTGGCGATGTCGGCGCCGATCTTGGGCCCGTCGGCAAGCGCGAACACGATTTTCTCGAGGATGGACGACTCGGCCGTGATCGACACGTGAAGCTTCTCGAAGTACTGATAGAGTCTTCCCGACGCATCGAACAGGACCTTCTGAACGGCGCGCTTCCACCCGTTCGGGTCGCCCGGCTCCAGCCGCATCTCCGTCACAATCTCTTCGCCCACGGTCTGGAGGTAGTAGGGATTCGTTCCCAGCGTATCCACGACGGCCGTAATGGTATCCGGGGCGAGCGGGTGGCCCGATCGCTCGGAGAAGTCGGCCAACATCCGTGCGGCGTCCTCCCGGGGCAGAGCCCCGAGCGTCCACTGGGTGAAGTGCTGGAAGAAGGGCGCGGACGGTTCATCGAGGATTTGCTTCATGAGCGTAATGGCGGATCCGGATACCAGATAGTTGCAGCCCTTCTGTTTCTGCCATTCCTCTCGGAACAACGCGTACACCGAGCCGAAGTGGTTCTTGACATCCGAGAATTGGTCATAGGTGCGCAGGGTCTGAAATTCATCCAACACATACTGGAAGCGAACGCCGTCTTGACGCGCGATGGTTCCGGCCATGCGTACCGCTTCCCTCATAAAGGCGTCAGGTTCGATCTTGGCGCGGTCCATGTAGAGACTCAGGGCCGTGTCGATCCCGTTCATCCCCCGTCTGGCAGCCGTCTTGGAAAAGGCGAGTTCTTGGCTGGGCCTGCTCGAAAACGGAAGGATCCCGGCCTCCTGCCGCAGGCCCGTCACCGAAAACGCCGCGTTGAGGGTCAGCCGGAGGTATTCCACGAAGAAATCGTGCGGATCGGACCATGCCCAACAGGGAACATTCACGAACGCCACCTGCTTGCCCTGCGCCCGGCTGCGCCGCATCCACTCCTGCACGAGGCTGGTCTTCCCGACCTTGCGCAGGCCCAGCAACGCAATGAACGAAGAGCGTTCGGCGAGCAGCTTCTCCAGAACCATGTCCAGGCGCGCCAGTTCCTGTTCGCGATCCACGAACAGCACGCCGTCCACCGGCCGACTCGATTCAAAATGCATCGCCTGCATCGTATACATCCTTGTACTAATACGCATTTGTATATATACGAGTTAGCATACCTTTGTCAAGGAGGATTTGCGGATCGGCATGGTTGATGTCCGCCGGCCCTTGCTTGCGGCAACGGGAGGGGGAATCACGCCTCACGGGCATGGACGCTAACGCACCGCGGGTCGTCTCTCGCCGGCCCGGTACAGCTTCCTGTGTCCCTGCGACGCGGGTCGTCCCGGCCGAGAATCACGAGCCGGTTGCCGACCGTGCGGATGAAAAACGCGTCGTGGCCGAGCCCCTCGCTCGTGACCCCGAGCCCGGCCGCGATCCGACCGGCCCCGACGACGATTTCCGGCCGCCCGTCGTTCTCGAGTTGGCTTCTGATCGGCAGTTTCGCGCCCGTCGATTTCTCGATGTAGCTCTGCAACTCGCGCGCGGCATCGTGACGGCCGGGGCGGGAATCATGAAAGAGATCAGGTTTGCCCTGTCTGTTTTTCTTCTGGTCTTTTCGGCCATTATGCTCAGACCGGTCCGTGCGGAGATAACGAAAATACCCCTTGACGCTTCGCTCTGGATGAGATAGAGTAGTATATACCAATAGCCGTGCAGCGTTGAATAAGGCCTGTAGTCGAAAGGCGGGTCCCCGTCTGTTATCCTGAGCCCACTCGATGTTGACCGTCGCGTCTTGAGCGTGGCCGCCGGACCGGATTCGATTGCCAATCCTGGAAAGGCATGTTCTTAAGGAGACGACACATGAGGACCCACCGCTTCCGCACGGCTCCGCAGACAGTTGCGTTTGCCGCGGGGCTTTGCCTGGCCGGGGCGGCCGCCCATCCGGCGTTCGCCCAGCCGGCGGATCGCGCGCTTCTGGATCAGATGCCGGGCCGCGGGATCGAGTACAGGATGCCGGAGCGCGTCTTCCCCCGCGAGTTGGACGAACGGCTCCGCCACAAGGCCCAGTACATGTGGTTCGTGCACGGCGAGGTCCACGTCGAGCGGGTCGGCAAGTGGACATCCGTTCCGCTCGAACGCTGGCGCGAGCTGATCTGGGATTTCGCGCCCGTCAGTTGCACCGGCGACCCTGGCCGGCCGCACCAGTGGGGGCGATGCCCCTTCACCGGCAAGCCGTTCGGCGGCGCGCACATGAGCGAAGACGACTTCGTCAAGACGCCGTTTCGGGCGCGCGCGGCGGGCGGCAACATCGTCTACGCGCGCGAAGAGGACATGCCGGCCGATTACCCGGCCCGGCCGAACCATACGGAGGCGATTCCGCATCTGGACGGCACGACCCGCGCCTACCGCTTCTACGTGCCGCCCGAGTTCAAGAACGCGGGCCCCGAACACGACTCGGCGCGGCGGAACTGGTTCTGCCCGGCCGGCGAAGTCTGGCGCGCGCGCGTCATCATTCTCATGCGAAGAGTCATCCCCGACCTGCTCGCGGCGGTGCTGCTGAAGGACGACCGCGCGGCGGCCGTGACGCTGGCGGCCGTGCTCGACCGCATCGCGGAGGTCTATCCCGGGCTGCCGCTCTACTGCCTGGCCAAGGCGCACGGGCTGGCGCGGGGCCCGGACCACAAGCGCTACCTGACCGCGGCGGAGTACCGTTCGGCCGCCGGCCGGCAGCCCTATCTGCACGCGATGTCGCGCGACCAATACCCGCCCTGGTACGTCGATATCTATGACGACACCTACGCCAAGCTGTACAAGGGCGGCTGGGCCGACGCCATGACCGGCGACATGGGCATGATCGCCGCGGCGTTCGATATCGTGCGGGACCTGCCGGACGTGCGAGCCTACAGCACGAAGAAATACGGGGCCGCCACCGCCTGGGAATCGCGGTTCCGAAAGCGTTGCCTCGATGAGATGAGCTTCCTCGCGATGGCGACGCCGGGCGGCCAGGGCAACACCGCGCACGAGTACATCAAGGGCGCCGTCCCGCTGGGCATAGCCACGCGCAACGCCGCCGTGTTCCGCAAGGGGCTGGACATCGTCGAGACGTACATGGTGAACAACACCTTCCCCGACGCCATGGCGGGCGACGCGGCGTTCAACTACGCCGCGATGACGCAGGGCACCATGATGGGGTTGGCGTGGCTCAACCGCCACTACGGCGGGGTCGACCTCGCGGAGCGGTTCCCGCTCATGAAGGAACTCGGGCGGCTGGGCTGGAAGCCGATCACGACGCTGTACAACATCACCAGCAAGCATGCCGACGCGCACAGCCAATTCTATCGCCCCCAATACGACAAGCGCTGGGGCCACCCCGCCCCGGAACCGGGCAAGCTGCCCTACGAGCGGTACGAAGCCAGCCAGTTCTTTCCGTTCTACGGCATGAGCGTGCTGCGCGGCGGCGCGCCCGGCCGGCGCACGGAGCTGATCGTGAGCCATCAGAACGCCTGGCAGCACTCGCACTACGACCGGCTCGGCTACCAGTTGCTTCACGAAGGGGTCGAGTGCCTGCCCGATTTCGGCTACTGCGTCTATTCTATCGGCCCCGACAAGCCGCCCTGGAGAGACATCAAGCTCGGCTACGAACTGCTGGGCCTGCCGCCGACGGCCGGCAACGAACGCTGGGGCCCGTGGCGGTACGGCTACTCGATGCAGCCGGAGGCGCACAATGTCGCCATGGTCGACCACTGGCTGCAGGTCGACTCCGCTTTCTGCCGCGTCTACGGCTTCTCGGGTGCGGCCGGCATGGCCGACCCGGGCTGGTGGGCGCAGTTCCTCGACGTGGACGGCGCGTCGCTGTTCGCCGAGCGGCCGAACAAGGTCGACACGTATCGGCGCCAACTCGCGATGATCACGTTGCCCGGCGGCAGCGCGCTGGTGCTCGATATCTTCCGCATCCGCGGCGGCGCGCGGCACGACCTGTTCGTGCACGTGCCGGCCGACACGCCCGCGCCGCTCGCCGGCCGCGGTGAGCCGATCGGTTCGAGCTGGAGCGACTACCTCGCTCTCGAGCAGGGCCGCGACAAGCTGACGGGCGCGACCGTGAGAGGGTACGGAGCGGCCGGCAAACTCGTCACCGGCCTGCGCCGCCACGCCATGCCGGACGACACCTGGCACAGCGAATGGCACATCCAGCCCTCGCGCGCCATCCCCACCTCCGCGGCCGACCGCCGCCACTACGAGCAGTGGCCGGATCTGCTGCACGACGTGCGGCTGGCGGCTTGGAGCCATGCCGGTGGCGGCCCGGCCCAATCCGAGCTGATCTCCGCGCGCGGCCCCTGGCCGGGCTACATGACGGTCAACGACCCAAAGACCGGTCGTGCACAGATGAACATCGCGACCGTCGGCCTGAAGGACGCGCTCGATTTCCGCATCTTCACGCGCACCGCGCCGGAGCCGGGCCTCGAATCGGTGTTCGTGCAGGCGCTCGAGGGGCGCACGCCGGACCTGCCCCCCGAACTGACGGATTTCAAGGTCGCCGCGTCCGCGCCGTTGGCGGCGGGCGGCGGCGTGCTGTGCGAACTCAAGACCGCGGCCGGCCCCGGCGTCTGCGTCTCGACCTTGAACGGCGCGCCGTTCGAGGCCGGCGGCGTGCGTCTCGAAGGCCGGCTCGGCATCGCGCTGCCGGCCGCCGGCCGGCTCGCGCTCTACGACGGCACGCGGTTCGAGGCCCTGGGCTGGGGCGTGACGCTCGAACCGGGCTGCGAGGCGACGCTGGCCGGCGTGGTCGGCGATCTGACAGGCAGGCCGACGGAGAGCGCGTTGCTGGTCAGGTCCGCGCGGCCGATTCCGACCGACGGCACGCTGAGCAATCGTCAGGTCTATGTGTGGCACCAGTTCGCCGGGCAGCAGTCGGTCTACACCATCCAGCGCGTCACCGCCGGACCGGCTGGGCTCTGGCGGATCGATCTGGCGGGCACGCCGCCGTTCATTCTCCAGCGCGCGTACGTGCTCAACATCAGTGCGGCCAAGCCGCGCAAGATGCAGCGCGACAGCCAGTTCCATTTGTTCATTCACAGCACCAATGTCGCCGGCCGCCGTATCCGGTTCCCGCGCACGGGCTACGACACGGCCATGGTCTCGTGCGACCGGTCGAACTTCTCCGTCGAGACCGACCCGCCGCCGGGCAAGGTGGCCCAGGGCGACCCGTTCGTCGTCTATTCCGTTCAGCCGGGCGACCGTGTGACGATCCCGAGCTTCTTCGCCTGTACCGGGCTGCCGGCCGGGGAGGGCGAACGGAAGCTGGATCTGGAATCGTCGGGCGACGCGCGGCTGGAACTGCCCGGCGCGTGGCACCGGGCGGGGCTTGCGATGCCGGATGGACGGCACGTGGAATTGCGGACGGCGCGCGCCGGGGCCGGGACGGCGGTCGAATTGGAACATCGCCTGCTGGCTGACGGGCGCGGAACGGTGGTTCTGGGACGCTGAGCCGGAGGTGGTACCAATGGCGAGCGTCCCGCGAGCCGTATGCAGGGCGATGCGTGGTCGGAGGAGGCATGATGCCGGCCGAAGCGAAGATCGGGGCGCTCTGTGCCGGGCTGGCGGCGGGCGGTTGGCCGCGCATCTGAGCACGATCATGGGCTTGGCCTCGGAACCGTCGCTTGGTGTCCGGTCTGAGGGGCGGTAGGGCAGATGGCGGGATCGTTTCCGTTCGATGGGGGAGGATACACATGCTGCTGCGGAAATATGAGGGCAATCCCATTCTCGCGCCGGAGTCGGCGCATCCGTGGGAATCGTTGGTGCGGACCAATCCCGGCGCCTGGTATGACGCCGATGCGCGGACGGTGTTCATGCTGTATCGCGCCGCCGGGCATGACGCGGAACACGTCGTGCGGCTGGGCCTGGCCAGCAGCGTGGACGGCTATCGGTTCACGCCCGCTTCGGACCAACCCGTATTCGGGCCGGTTCCGGGCGGGTTCGACGGCGGCTGCATCGAGGACCCGCGCATCGTCAAGATCGGCGACTGGTACTATGTGACCTATGCCTGCCGCATGTTTCCGCCAGGCCAGTACTGGCTGCCCCGCGAGCAGCGGCCGGCTCGGCTGGTTCGACCCGCGTATCCGGCCGAGTTTCCCGCGAACGTCCGCTCGAACCTCACGGCCACGGGGCTCGCCCTGACCCGCGACTTCCGTACCTGGATTCGGGCCGGCCGGCTCACCAGCCCCGCGCTGGACGACCGCGACGTGTTCTTCCTGCCGGAGCGGGTGAACGGCAAATGGGTGATGCTGCACCGGCCCATGTCCTGGACGGGCGCGGCCTATGGGACTGCGGCGCCGGCCATCTGGATCAACACGTCGGCCGATCTGCTCGACTGGGACTACACGGCCAGCCGCCTGCTGGCCAAGGCCGCCTACCCGTGGGAAACCAAGATCGGCGGCAATGCGCCGCCCATCCGCACCGAGCCGGGCTGGCTGACGATCTATCACGGGGTCGGGCCCGACAAGCACTACCGGCTGGGGGCCATGCTGCTTGACCTGAGCGACCCGGCGCGCGTCACGCACCGGCTGCCCGAACCCATTCTGGAACCGACCGCCGACTGCGAGACGAAAGGCTGCTACGGTGGGGGTGGCGTCGTCTTCCCCTGCGGCAACGTGGTCATCGACGGGACGCTGTTCGTCTACTATGGCGGCGCCGATAAGTACGTCTGCGTAGCCACCTGTCCGCTCGACGAACTGGTCGGCGAGTTGCTTGCGCACCCGGTCTGAGCCATGAAACACCTCGCCATTTGCCTCGCCGTGCTGGCGGCCGCGCTTCCCGCGCGGGCCGGCGCCCCGGACTTGCCGCCGCAGGCGCGCGCCGAACTGCGGCGTCTCCAGGCCGTTTGCCCGCGGTTCCGCGTCGTGCCGCTCCCGCGCGCCGGCGAGTTGGCGCTGGACACGCGCCAATCGCTGACCGTCGAGGACCTGCGCGGCGTGCGGCTCGACGACGCCCCGCCGCGGATGAGCGCGGCGCCGTCGGCGTACGAACCCAACATGCGCGACGATCTGGGCGCCGGGGCGCCCTATGTCGCCAGAGGGATCGCACCTTTCCGTTTGAAACACTTCACCTGCGAATTCAGCTACGGCGGCTGGCGCAACCACCAAATGTTCGAGTACGCCCTCACCCACGGGTTTTCCGTCCTCGCGCCGTACCAGCTCTCGCACGAGCGGAAGCAACGGTTCCCGCCCGGCACCGTCTGGCTGCAGTGGGGTTGTTTCCTGCAGTGGAAGGACTTCTTCAGAAAACACGACATCCCCTGGGGCCGCTGGGACCGGCTCGCCGAGTCCGATGCGCTCGCGAAGATTCTGGAATCGAACCCGGCCTGGAAGGCGCAGTCGAATGCCATCTGCATGATCGACATCGAGCAGGCCTCCGCGCTGCCGCCCGGCGAACTGCGCAAGCAGGCGTGGTATCCGAACGACGCGTCGGAGGAGGCGCGCCAGACTTTCGAGCGGACCTACTATCTCGGCTTCGCCCGGCACCATACGTTCCTGGTCGAGGCCGCGCGCCGCGCGGGCTGGACATCCATCGGGGTCTATCCGCAACTCTTTCAGCGCGGCTGGTGGGAGATGATCAACAACCCGGTCGAGGAAAAGGACCCGGCTCGCGACTGGCAGTGGTCCATGCTCGGCATCCACACCGCGCCGGCGCAGGATGTGCTCTACCCGGACAACTATGTGTTCTACTGGGATGCGCGCAATGTCGGGTACGTCCTGGCCCACCAGGACTACTTGCACCGCTGCGTGAACACGCTGCGGGCGGAGAACCGCAGGCCGATCCGGCCCTATCTCTGGCCGCTGCTGCACGGAGGCAGCGCGGATTACCACTGGTGGAACCAGATGCCGCTGCCGGTCGAGGACCAGCGCGCGCTCTTCCTGTTCAGCCTGTTCCTGGGCAACGACGGGGTCGTGCTCTGGAACTGGTCGGGCACGGGCAACCATCACCGGCCCCGCCCGCTCGTGAGAGCCAAGGCCAGCACGGCGCATGGCGCGACGGGCGCGGAACAGTGGCCGGAGATCATGGTCGGTCGTGAATTCAGTCTGCGCGCGCGGGGCGCCTCGCGCCCGACGCTGTTCAAGCGCTACGACGTGGTCGCCGTCACCGAGATCGACGAGCGCGGTCAGGTCTCGTTCCAGCGCTTCGCCACGGCCGGCGGCAACCCCAATCGGCACAAGCGCGATCCCGAGCAACCTGTGTTCACCATGCCGAAGGACCGGCTCGAACCGCTGCTGCGCGCCGAATCCGAGGCGGTGGCCGGCGCGATCGAGGGCCTGGCCCTGGCCAAGCCGCTCGAATACATCCTGCGCCACGGCGAACCGAGGCGGGACCCGCGCGCCGTGGAACGGTTCGTCAAGGGGATGCCCCTGGTCCGCCACGTCAAGTTGGGGCCGCTGCACGTGCTGGCCACCTACGACCCGAACGCCGTCTACGGCACACGGCCCAAGGACGAGAAGACCCCGCCGCCGAACGGCCGGCCGCGCGAGATCGTGCTCGAGAATTTCGACGGGGTCGCCGGCCGCGCGCTGCGCCTGCCGGCGGACGCCCAGACGCGTGTGTTCGTGCTGGGGGAGCCGTGACCGCGACCGGGATTGTCAAATGTGTCGTGAATGAACGTTGCAGGGAGACGTATGAATACCGAGTGCGGCGAGAAGGATACGTTCGAGGCGGTGGTGACGCACCCGGACTATCGGGTGGCGTATCACGAGTTCGCGCAACGCCCGTTGTCCGATTCGTGCTGGAGCCTGCATGCCGGCCCGGACGGGCGCATCTACGCGGCCTGCTGCATTGAGCATACCGGCGGGGAATCGGCCAGCGTCGTGCGCTATCGCGAGGCGGACGACTCGCTCGAGTACCTCTTCGATCTGGACCGTGTCACGGGCGACCTGCGCGACAGCGGGCGCGCCACGCAGTGCAAGATCCACTACAGCTTCGCGCCGGACCCCGAACGCGGCTGGCTGTATTGCGCCACGCACCTGAGCGGGCCGCCGAAGGGCGAGCGGACCTACAATCCCGTGGGCTCCTGGCACGATGCCGCGCGCGCGTTCCGCGGCGCCTACCTGGTCACCTACGATACCGCCGGGGACCAGGTCCTCGATGCGGTTCTGATGATCCCGCGCGAGGGCTGTCGGTGCCTGTGCTTCGACCCCGTTCGGCGGCGGTTGTATGCCGTCACGTACCCGCGCGACCATTTCGTCTGGTACGACCTCGAGCGCGGGGAGTTGCACGATCTCGGGCGGCTCGGCTCGGTGAACACGCAGTGCCTGTTCTCGGACGACAGGGGCCGGATCTGCACCTGCATCGACAGCGGGCGCATGGTCCGGTACGACCCGGATGCCGACCGCATCGAGGATCTGCGCTGGGTCTATCCGCACGAGCCTTGCCAGACGGCCTGGCACGGGGTGCTGTACGACGCCGTGCGCGAGCCGGCCTCCGGCGCCGTCTACATGGTTCCGTGGAAGAGCCGGCCGCATCTGGCGCGGTTCTGGCCGCACGACGGCGCCGAGGGCCGGCTCGAGGACCTGGGCGCGCTGACGGAAACGGGCGACCCGCGCCGGCCGCGCGGCGTGAACCTGGACCATGTCGGCGGGCTTGTCTTCGGCCGCGACGGCAAGCTGCACTACGTCAGGGCCGAATGGCGGGCGGACGGCGCCGCGCCGCCGCGCACGCGCGGGATGCTCTGCCGCATGGACACCGGCACGCTCGAACACGAGCCGCTCTGCACGGTCCAGGGCGGCGCGGGCCGCAACCATTACGTTGCGCGCGCGGCGGCGGACCGGGCCGGCAACCTGTACATGGGCAAGATCATGGCGAAGCCGGCGGGGTTCTATCGCATCGCCGTGCGCGGCGCGCGCGCGAACGGGCCGAACGAACCGGCGCCGAGATGGTGGGGGTGAGACGATGCCGTTGACCGAGCCAAAACCGAATGCCGGGTTTGCGACCGAAGGACACTTCGTCGCGCTGCCGCTGGGCATGCCGAACGAGGCCATGCCGATCCCGCCCGATGAGTGCCGGATCGCCCATCTGGCCGCCAGTGCCGACGGGCATCGCGTCTACGGCGCCACCTCGGGCGCGGCGAGCCATGTGTTCGTCAGCCTCTTCAAGGGAAGCTGCGGCGCCTTGCTCGACTTGGGCGTCGTGCCCGGCGCCGCGCGTATCCCCGTCGTCGCCGAGCATCGGCTCGAAGATGGCGCCCTGGCCGTGAACCTGATCGGCGAGCACGAGGACGGCGCGGCCTGCCACCGGTTCTGCTGGCGGCCGCCGGCGAATACGATCCAGGAGCCGCCGTTCCCGGCGCCGAGCATTGTCCAAACCGGCGCTCTCGACGGGTGGCACGGCGTCTCGGGCGCCATTGTGCGGGATGCCGACCTGGTCTGCCTGGCCGACAAGGGGCTGGCGTTCGTCTCGCTCGCGACCGGAGTGTGCCGCGAGCGGCTCGCGCTCGCGGCGCCCGCGCCGGTCTCCCCGCCGTTTCTCGCGGACGACGGCCGCATCGTCTGGCTGGCCGCGGACGGCGCGCTGCGCCGCCTCGAGCCCGGCGCCGCGCTCGAGACGCTGGGCCGGCCGCGGGCCGTCGGCGCGGTTGACGCGTGCTGTCGGCGGGGCCGCGAGCTGCTGGCCGCGGGCGGCGGCGAGATTCGGGGCTGGGACATGCGCACCGGCCGCTGCGCCTTGCGCGGCCGGATCGCGCCCCCGCCCGTCCAGTGCATGACCGCGCTGCCCGACGGCCGCGTCTACGGGGTCTGCGGCGCGCAGATCGGCCACTTGTTCCGGCTCGAACGCGACGGTACGGCGCATGATCTGGGTGTGATCGCCTCGGTCTTGGGCGCGATCCGGCACGGGTTCGAGTTCGCCTGCGCGCTGACCACGGCCGAAGGCGTCGTCTGTCTCGGCGAGCACGACCGCGGCGGGCATCTCTGGATGTACTTCCCGGCGTTTGACATTCCGGCTTCGAAGACCGGCGCGCGACAGAAGGGGCAGAAAACGGCCAACATTGAGTCCACTCCAAGAAGCGGCTCACCGCAGGTTCGCCCTCCATGATTACACGTTATGTTGGGCGCTTGGAGGGCGAGGCTGTGCCGAGCCGGTGTTCTTGGAGCGGACTCAACATTCAACATTCAACGTTCAACGCTCAAAGGAGCAAGAGATGACGAAGACACTGCGAGCACTGATCGCAATCGGCCTGAGCCTGGCGCCCGCCGCCCTGGCCCCGGCGGGAGAGGCCGGCGCCTCGGCGACGCCGCGCTGGGTCGCGACCGAGAAGCTGTACGCCGAGATGAGTCCCTCGACGGCCCGGCTGCCCGAGCGGCTGTACACCGAAGCGTTGCGCCAGGCGATCCGGGAGAAGAAGGTGCCGGCAATCTTCGGCGTGAACGGCCGGCCTGAGGATGGCCTGGAATGGCTGAAGGTTCCCGAGGAACTCTGGCGCGAGATCATCGTCGGCTATGCGCCCGTGACGATGTTGAGCAAGCGCGAACAGCACCGGTCGCCGTGCCCGTTCTGCGGCAAGCCGTACGCGGGGTGCGGGATATCCGGGAAGGAGCTGCTGGCCAATCCGCACCAGGCGCGAACGCGCTGCTGCGGCGCGATTGTCTACGAGCGCGAGGCGGACATGCCCGCGGATTACAAGGCGCGCCCGAACCATACGGAACACATTCCGCACCTGGACGGCACGACGCACCCCTATCGCTTCTACTGCCCGCCCGGCACGGCGGACGCGCCGGTCTATGTCACGCCCGCCCAGTACCACATCGGTCCGCTGCCGGCAAACGCCTCGAAGCGGCGCCTGTGGTTCTGCTCCGCGGGCGAAGTGTGGCGCGCGCGGCTATTTCGAGTGTTCGGCGGCGGCAAGCTCTTCCGCGGCCTGGCCGCACGGGTGTTCCAGCAGGACGACGCCAAGGCGGCGCGGACCCTGGCGGTGGTGTTGGACCGGCTGGCGGATGTCTATCCGGGCCTGCCCTTGCACGAGGCCGTGGTGGCCCAGGGCTTCCCGCGCGGGCGCGACGATCGCCACTACCTGACCCGCGAGGAGTACCTCTCGCACGATCCGCAAGGTAGCGGCACGCCGTTCTGGTACCGGGCGCACTACAACCTGGCCAGGCTCAACTGGGATATTCCCGGCTGGCACGACGGCGTGATCGGGCAGGCCGGCGAGATCGTTGAGGCGTTCGACCTGATCCGCGACCACCCGGCCGTGCGCGCCTACAGCGTCGAGAAGTACCGCGATCCCGGCGCGTGGGAGCGCCGTGTGCGGGAACGGCTCGTCCAGGAGGTCTGGCGCGAGGCGCGCTGCGGGCGGTTCGCCATCGGCGGCAACACCGCCGCCGGCTCGATCGGGGGCGGGTTCAAGCTCGCCATCGTCTGCCGGGACAAGCCGCTGATGAACATGATGCAGCGCTGGATCGAGGGGTTCTACGCCAACCACATCCTCGAAGACGGCATGATCGCGGAGGGTTCCTACGTCTACGGCGGCATGGTGACCTCATTCCTCGGCTACCGCAGCCTGCTGGCGGCGCTCGGATTGCCCGACATGAACGCCCGGTACCCGATCCTCAAGAGGTGCCACAGCCATCCCGGGGATCTGATGACCCTCTTCGGCACCGACGATACGCATGCCGACGAGTACCTGTTTGGGTTCCGCGGCACCTATCCCTGGGCATTGGGGCCGCCGCCGGAGGGGCCGCCCGACCCGGCCCGGCACGAGGTCTCGGCTTGCTACCCGGAAGGCGGGATCGTCTGCCTGCGCGGCGGCAAGCCGGGCTCGCGGCTCGAAGCCTTCATGGATTTTCAGAACATCGTCGGCCACACGCAGGGTGCACGGCTCAACCTCCAGCTCTTCTACGAGGGCATGACGCTCATGCCGGACATGGGCTACGCGAACACGTCCGTCGACCCCACGAAGGCGCCGTGGAAAGACCTCAAGTACCCGTTCGAGTTGCTGCCGATCCCGAAGGACGAGAAGGGCAACCCGCTCGATATGTGGTGGGTCTGGTATTCGTATGCGAACGACACGCACTGCCATTGCGTGGGGAGGATAGACAATAGGTTCCACTGCGGGGGGCCATGCCGGTTCCACCGGTTCGTGGGCCGGCACCGGCTCGGCACGCCCGGCTATGTCGCTCAGTTCGCGGACGCCGACGCGGTGGGCATGTTCCGCGTCAAGCAACGGCGCATGGAGCCCAGGGAGGACGTGGACGTGTTCCGGCGCCAGATCGTCGCGCTGACCTTGCCCGGCGGGCGGGCGGTGCTGGTGGATATCCATCGCCTGCGCGGGGGCATGCGGCACGACATGCAGTGGCACGTGCCGGCGGGCCGGCCCAAGACCAGCCTGGGCGAGCCGGCGCGGCTTCCGTCCATCGTGCCCGTCTACCTGGGCGAGGCGGAAAAGGACATCTACGCCTGCCGCAAGTTGGTCAGCGACTCGGTCCGCTGGCCGTGGGACGGGCGGACGTGGACGGCCGAATGGACGATCGAGCCGGCCAAGTACGCCGCGCGCAGCGAGTGGGCGACCACGGACGCCGGCCGCAACGTCTACGGCATGAAGGGCCAGGGCTGGTACGCGCACTGGGCCAGGCTCTATCACGACGTGCATCTGCGGCTCTGGAGCGGGGCGAGCGGCGACGCGGCCAGAAGCGAAGTGCTCGGCGAGCAGCGGCCGTGGCCGACGCGGATGAAGGAGAAGGTGGGCAACGCCATGAGCGAAGGCACGATCGCCTGGAAGGATGCCATGAACCACCTGGTCGTCTCGCGCATTGGCGAGAAGCCGGGTCTGGCCACTGCGTTCGTGCATGTGCTCGAGCCGCGCAACCCCGACCAGCCGAACGCCTTGCGCAACGTCGAGGTCCTGCCCGGCGACGCGTCCTCGAACACCTTCGGCGCCGGCGCCGTGCTGACCCTCGAGCCGGGCGCCGGGGGCGGAAACCCGGCGAAGCTATGGGTGGGCACCACGCTCGATGGCGGCCGGTACAAGACGGTGGACCTGGAGATCGACGGGCGGCTCGGCGTCGCCTGCCCGAGCGAGGCGACGTTCAGCCTGTTCGACGGCGTGCGCCTGTCGGCGGGCGGCTGGACCCTGCGCACGACCGGCTCCTGGAAATTGGCCCTGGCCGGCGTGATCGGCGATCTCACCGGCCAGCCCGCCGAGAGCGCGCTGCTGGTCCGGTCGAAGCAGCCGCTGCCGACTGACGGCACGCTCGCCGACGTGACCGTGACCGTCTATCACCAGATCAAGGGCGGGCAGACCTCCGCCTACACGATCGAGGAGGTTACGCGGACCGCGGCGGACGCCTACCGGCTCGATCTGAAGAACCACCCGCGCTTCATTCGCCAGCGCACGTACGTCACGGGCTACAACTACTCGAAAAACCCTAAGGTGATCCACGGCGAATACGGCCTGCGCGCGCCTGGTCCCGACAATCTCGGCCGGCGCCTGTGCTTCCCCGGCAAGCGGCTGGACCTCGAGCTGGAGGGCGGCGAACCGCAATGGAACAGCCATGACTACCGCCTGGCCCACACGCCCCCGAAAGACGCCATCAAGAAGGGCGATCCGTTCTTCATCTACACGATCGCGCCCGGCGACACCGTCGTCATCCCCGCGCACGCGGCCATCGCGGGCCGGAAGACCGGGGACGGGCTCGATCTGGATATCCTGTCGCTCACCGCGCTGGAGTTGACTGTGCCCGTGAAAGACGCCAAAATGGAACGCTTGGCCGGGGAGCAGCGCGAGAACTTGCCCGCCGTCGCCGGCGCGGCGGGCACGACCGTCCGGCTGGCGACCGGCCAACTGCCCGACGGCCGCGCCACGCTGCGGATCGCGGGGTATCGGGCGGCGCCGTGAGAGGACGGGCGGGAACTGCACGAGTGCTGTGAAGAGGGGGGATCGGCTGACGATCGGAAGGGGAGATTAGGGCGAAAGATTAGAGGGAAAGACTAGGGTTGAAGAGATGACACAGTATTTCCCGCATGAGCGACTTGACGTATACAGTGTTGCTCTGAAGGTTGCGGCGCTGGCGGACGAAATGCTCTGCGCGTGGTCATCCTCATGGGCAGTCCATGCTCAATTCGACAGGGCCGTTGAGAGCGATGCATAGCGCATGCCGAGCAGAAGCAATCCCCCTCGTCTTCCACCCTTGTCTTTCGCCCTAATCTTTCGCCCTAATCTCTTGTGCCGGGCTTGCACCAGAAAACACGCTTTCAGCTTTGACAGAACAACCCAGAACGCGAAGAGCAGCCTATGCACAACGACCCCATCGTCACACCCAGCCGCGCCCAGCGTCCGAATGGCGAGCCGACCAACGCCGACGAAGCGGCGTTGCAGGCGAAGTATGGCGATAAGCTGAAACTCGCGGACTACGCCGCCTATAGGCGGCTGGTCGGGACGCTTCCGCCCGAGGAGCAGGCGTGGGAGCGGGTGCTCGAAGCGCAACTCGGGAACTTCTACTTCCCCTGGCATGTCTCCGAGCGGCTGGCGGGCACCGAAAATGCCTGGGCCTTCGTGCGGGACGATCCGGCGCTGCCGCGCGCGCTGCTGATCGGCGACTCGATCTCTCGCGGCTACACGCTGGCCGCGCGCAAGGCGCTGGCCGGCAAGGTCAACCTGCACCGCGCTCCGGCCAACTGCGGGCCGACGCAAATGGGCCTCGACAACATCGAGGTCTGGCTGGGCGACGGCCGGTGGGACCTGATCCACTTCAATTTCGGTATCCACGACCGCAGGACCGATCCGGCGGTCTACGCCGCGAACCTCGAAACGCTCGTCGCTCGGCTGCGGCGGACCGGCGCCAGGCTCGTCTGGGCGCGCACCACGCCGGCGCCCCCGCCCGGCGATCTCGAAATCTTCACGGCGGAGGAATGCGACCGCGTCAATCGCGTTGCGGACGAGGTGATGCGGAAGCACGGCATCCCGCTCGACGACCTGCATGCCGGCATCCTGCCGCACCTGGCCGAGATGCAGAACCCGAACGACGTGCATTTCAAGGAGGCCGGCTACGCGTTCATGGGCCGGCTGGTTGCCCACGCGATTCTCGACGCGCTTAAGGAGGCGCCGGTCGAGTAGGAAGAGGACGCAGACAAATGCCAAGCCGCAAACCGAACATCGTATTCCTGCAGAGCGATCAGTACCGGCACGACGCGCTGGGACGAGTGCGCCCGTGGATGCTGACTCCGAACCTGGATGCTCTGGCCCGGCGCGGCATTCTGTTCCGCCAGGCGACCTGCACGGTTCCGATGTGCATTCCCAGCCGCTACAGCATGATGCTGGGTCTCTATGGGTCCCAATCCGGGGTCCGACACAACTCGCAGATGATTCCCACGGACACCGAATTGCCGGTTCCCACCCTGGCGCAACGTTTGCAGGCGCTGGGCTACCGCACCGGCGGGTTCGGGAAGACGCACTGGTATTCCGACCTGCCCGTCAAGCACAAGGGCGTCAGCATCGCCCCGTCCCGCAGAGGCTTCGACTGCCGCGCCTTGGCATGCTCGCCTACAAGCGCCAGTGCGGAGCCGGAGGCGCGGTACTACCCCCTCGAAAAGGCGGATGCGGCCCGCCTACTCGATGCAGAGACCGCGGCGATGGGAAGCGGCGAGAATGCCGCCGGCTACCGGGGCCTCACGAGCCGGGTGCCGGGGGCGGATCATCCGGAGGCGTGGCTGACCGATCAAGCCGTCTCGTTTGTCGGCGAGTGTGCGAAACGGGAGGAGCCGTTCTTCCTGTACTTGTCGTTCGACGCGCCGCATCCCGGCCTGGTGGTCCCGCCCGGGTATGAAGACCGCTACCGGCTGGACGACATCCCGGTGCCCGCGGTTGTGGAGCGGGGCGCCGGCGCATGGGAGCATCTTGAGATGCTCGCGCATACCGCCGGCTGGGCGGATACCTGGCGGCAGCTCGACAACACGACGCGACTCGAATGCCTGCGTCGTTACTATGCCTTGTGCACGTACGTCGACGAGCAGCTCGGCAGGGCGATCGCCGCCGCGCAAGACGCGGGAGTCCTGGACGAGACCCTGTTCGTCTTCACGTCCGATCATGGCGAATCGCTCGGGGACCGCGGACGCTTCAGCAAGTACTCGCTGTACGAGAGTTCCGTACGGGTGCCGCTCATTTTGGCCGGGCCGGGAGTCCCGGAACGCCGGAAGAACACCCTGGACGACTTGCCGGCCAGCCTGATTGACATCGTGCCGACCCTGCTGTCGGCGGCCGGCGCTCAGCGGCCGCACAGCCTGCCGGGCGCGAATCTGCTGTCGGACCGCCGGCGCACGGGCTCGTTTGCGGAAATGCACGGGGTAGGATGCGAGCGGCGGCAGCGGGCGCCCGCCTACATGTGGCGAACGCCGCGGCACAAGCTGATCCTGAGCGTGCCGGTCCCCTTGCATGAGACCCTGCGCGACTCCGACGGAGTCTGCGGCGAGCTGTATGACCTTGCGGAGGACCCTGGCGAGACGCACAATCTGTATTCTCTGGAATGCTCGCTTCCGCTGCGCGAACGGCTGACGCGGGACTTGTTGTGCCACCTGGCTGCCGTCTGGGCGCGCTATCCCGCGCGGCCGGGGCTTCCAGACCCGTGACGCAACATTCATGCCGCCACGCGCCGGCGGCAAGCGAAAGGCTGGTAAGCATCACATGAAGGCTGCGTTGTATTCCGAGCCGCCGGATGCCGGCAACGCGTTTCGAGCCGGGATGCTGGCGGAAGTCCGCGCGCTGGTTCGCAAACGGCAACGGCAGGCGGAAGTCCACCGCAGGGCCTTCTTCAAGCCTGATTTCGCTTCGCCCGCGGCCTATGCCGCTTCTCTCGCGGGCTACCGCGCGGAATTGACCGCGATGCTGGGCTGGCCGCTGACGGAACGCGGCGGCGCCGGCAAGCCGGCGGCCGCGCTCGAACCGGTCGGGTCGGACGCGCTGGGCGGGATCTGGCGGGTGTGGGTCCGAACCCTGCCGGGGCTGCGCACCTACGGGCTCTACTTCCGTCCGCATTCCCGCAAGCGGTTGCCGTTCGTCGTTGCGCTGCACGGCGGAGGAGGGACCCCGGAACTCTGCTCCGGGTTCTTCGGCTCGGCCAACTACAACGACATGACCCGGCGCGTGCTGCGGCGCGGTATCGCCGTGTTCGCCCCGCAACTCCTGTTGTGGAACCCCGAACGGTATGGCCCGAAGCACGAGAAGGACACGGTGGACCGGCGTCTGAAACAGGCCGGCGGGTCGCTCGCCGCGCTCGAATTGGTCCGGATACGCGCCTCGCTCGACTATTTCGCCGCGCGCCGCGACGTGGACCCCGACCGCATCGGCGCGATCGGGCTGTCCTACGGCGGCTTCTACTCCCTGTTTGCGGCCGCGCTGGACACGCGTATTCGGGCCGCGGTGTCTTCCTGCTTCTTCAACGACCGGACGACCTACGACTTCGCGGATTGGGTATGGTTCGGGGCCGCTAATCGGTTTCTCGACGCGGAAGTCGCGGCGCTGGTCTGCCCCCGCGCGCTCTACATCGAGATGGGCGAGAAAGACGACCTCTTCGCCGTTCGCCGGGCGCGGCCCGAAGCGAAAAAGGTGGCGCGCGTCTATCGCCGGCTGGGCGTGAACGAGGCGTTCCGCTACCGCGAGCACGAAGGCGGGCACGAACTGAACCGGAACGACGAAGGCATCGATTTTCTGTGCCGGCACCTGGGGCGCGGTTAGACGGCAAGCAGCGGGGCGGGAGGGGCAGCATCGCGCCCGGGCGGCCCGCGGGAAAGACTCACGCACGGCATGGGAAAGCCCCATGCCGTTCGGATATTGGCGATGTGGAAGTCCACCGTATGGTCGGAACGAAGGCAGACGGGAGGGAGGCATCAGGTGTCGGACACAGCATGGTTCACGGAGGCGCGGTACGGGATGTTCATTCACTGGGGCGCCTACGCGGTCGCCGGCCGCGGCGAGTGGGTGCTGAACCGCGAGCGGATTCCCTATTCGGAGTACACGGCGAAGTACGTCAAGCGGTGGCGCGCGCGGAAGTACGATCCCGCCGAGTGGGCGGCGCTGGCCGCGCGCGCGGGCATGAAGTACCTGGTGCTGACCACGCGGCATCATGACGGGTTCGCGCTCTGGGACACGAAGACCTCGGAGTTCAACGCGGTTCGCATGGGGCCGAAGCGCGATCTGCTCCGCCCCTACGTCGAGGCCGTGCGCGCCGCGGGGCTGAAGGTCGGGTTCTACTACTCGGTCGCCGACTGGGGGCATCCCGACTACCCCGGCCCGTATTTCCGCGACTGGCCGAAGCAGTGGCCCGACGAAGAGCGGCGCCAGCGGTTTGTCCAATACTACCGGGCTCAGCTCGAGGAACTGATGACCGGGTACGGCAAGATCGACCTCCTTTGGTACGACGGGTGCATACCCGGTCCGCTCGATGGCGCTGCGGCCAACGCGCGGGTCAAGGAATTGCAGCCCGGCATCCTGATCAACGAGCGCAACGGCGCGCCGTTCGATTTCGCCTGCCAGGAGCAGTCGCTGAAGGCGAAGGCTGGCGTCTGGGAGTCCTGCATGACGCTGAACGACAACTGGGGCTATCACGCGGGCGACAACAACTGGAAGGACGCGCGCACCGTGATCCGCATGCTGCTGACCGTCGCCGGGAAGGGCGGGAATCTGCTGCTCAACGTCGGGCCCAAGCCCGACGGGACGATCCCGCCAAGGTCCGTGCGTATCCTCGAGCAGGCCGGTGCCTGGCTCGAACGGAACCGCGAGTTCCTGCCCGATTCGAGCCGCAGTCCGTTCTCGTGGAACAACTCCGGCCTGGTGACCACGCGCGGGCGCCGGGTCTATGTGCACCTGTTCAACTCGCCCGGCAAGGACTTCTGCCTGGCGGAGATCGGGAACAAGGTTCTGGCCGCGCGCCGGCTCGAATCGGGCGAGCCGGTGGCCTTCGAACAGGCCGGCGACCGTCTGTTCCTCAAGGGGCTGCCCCGCCCGCTGCCCGACCCGATCGCGACGACCGTTGCGCTCGACGTCGAGGGCGACCCGCGGCCCCTGACGGAGCAGACCACGTTCTGGGTGCCCGAGTGACGGGAGGCGCGATCTGATGGCCATCCTCTTCCTGGCGGATGAACACTACGGCACGCATGCCGGCCGGGTCGTGTACGAGCGGCTCAGGACGGACTTCGCGTTCGACTTCCACGAATGCGACTGGACGCCTCTGGAGAACGGGCCGCTCGACTCGCGGTACGAACTGCTGGTCCTGCACACGATCGCGGGCACGGGCCGGGCGGCGCCGCCGGGCGCGCGCGCGTCGGCCAACCTGAAGGCCTGGTTCGAGGCCGGCCGCAACGCGCTGCTGCTGCACGGCTCGAGCGCCGCCTTCTGGCATTGGGATTGGTGGCGGCCGATCGTCGGGTGGCGCTGGGTCCGGGCCGATGACCCGGACGGCGCGGCGCCGTCGCGCCATCCGACGAAGCCCTATGCCGTGAAGGTTGCCAAGTGCCGGCATCCGCTCGCCGCGCGTCTGCGCGACATGGACCTGCCGGCGGACGAAATCTACATCGGGCTCGAGCAGACCGGCCCGACCGTGACCCTGATGGAGACGACGATCGAGGAGGGAACGTTCCCCCAGTGCTATCTCCGCGGAACGCCGTGGGGCGGAACGATCGCCGGGTTCCTGCCCGGTCACGATCCCGCGGTCGTCGCGCGGCCCGAGTTGGCGGCCAATGTCCGCGCGCTGATCGACCACTTGTTGAACCTCGGGCCGGAACTGTGAAGAGCCCAAAGAAAGGAGCCTGCCTGTGAAACGCCCTGTGTTCCACCTGCTGCCCAACGCGCATCTCGATCCCGTCTGGCTTTGGGACTGGCGCGAAGGGCTCGACGAGGCGGTGATCACCACGCGGACCATTCTCGATCTGATGGATGAGGACCCGGCCCTGACGTTCCTACGCGGGGAAGCGGTGCTCTACCGGCACATCGAGACGCACGATCCGGCGTTGTTCGCGCGGTTGCGCCGGCGCATGGCCGAAGGCCGCTGGGACGTGGTGGGCGGCACGTGGCTTCAGCCGGACACGAACCTGCCGGCGACCGAGACGTTTGTGCGTCATTTTGTCGAGGGGCAACGCTATTTTCGGCGCGCGTTCGGCCGCACGCCCCGCGTGGCGTGGGCGGCGGATTCCTTCGGGCACAGCGGCGGCCTGGTCGAAATCCTGGCGGCATGCGGGATACAGGGCTTCTCGTTCAGCCGGCCCGGGCAGGGCGATCTGCCGCTGCGCAAGCCGGCGTTCTGGTGGGAGGCGCGCAGCGGAGCGCGGGTGCTGGCCTATCGCGTGCCCTGCGGCTGGTACGGGACCAACCGGCACGACATACCGGCGCGGCTGGACGCAACACTGGAATGCGCGAAGCGGGACGGGTTGAGGAACGTGGGCGTGTACATCGGGCTGGGCAACCATGGCGGGGGTCCGACCCGCCGGCAATTGGCCGATGCGCGGGCCTGGGCCGCGGCGCACCCGGACGTCGAGGTCCGCTTCTCGGGCTTGCACCGTCTGTTCGCCGCGTTGCGCCGCGAGTCGGCGAGTTTACCAGTCGTCCGCGGCGAACTGAACTTCTGCCTGCGCGGCTGTTATGCCTCGATGGCACGGTTCAAGTTCCGGTTCCGCCAGGCCGAGGCGCTGCTCGGGCGGGCGGAACGGATCGACGCGGCCGTTGCAGCCCGGCTTGGCCGGCCGCCGGCCGATCTCGGCGCGGCCTGGCGCGGCCTGCTTTTCAACAGCTTCCACGACATCCTGCCCGGCAGTTCGATCGAGCGCGCTTATGACGAGCAGCTCGACTGGCTGGGCGGGTGCGTGCATGCGGCGCGCGTGGCCGAGCACGACGCGCTCGGCGCGCTGGCGCGCCGGGCCGACACCCGCGTGCCGGCCGTCCCCGCTGACCATCCGGCGGCGGTCGCGCTGGTAGTCTTCAATCCGCATCCGCGGCCGTACGGCGGCCCGTGCGAACTCGAGGCATCGCTCGACTACCGGCCGATCCGGGAGTACGACCGTCGCCCGGATGAGGTGCCCACGGAGCTGCGCGGTCCCGGCGGCCGGCCCGTGTCGCATCAGTGCGTGGCGACCGAACACCAGGCCATGCGGAGCCTGGCCTGGCGCAAGCGCGTCGCCTTCCGGGCCGACGTGCCGCCCATGGGCTGGCAGGTTTATACGCTCGGCTGGGTCGGAAAGCCGGCGCGCGCGCGGGCGAAGACGGGCGCGGCCGCCAGGGCCGATGGCCGCCACGGCATCTCGAACGGGCTGCTGCGCGTCACGGCGCGGCCCGGCACGCGCGGCGTCGCCGTGAGATGGGGGCGTCGCGCGTTACTGGCCGCGCCCGGCCTGCACGCCCTGACGGTCGAAGACCCGTGGGGATCATGGGGTTCCATGGGTTCCACGCCCTCAGCCCGGAATCTCTCCGACATCCGCCATACCTGGCGCATCGCCCGCGCGGACCTGCTCGAGCGCGGGCCGGAACGCGCCGCCTTGCACGTGCGGCTGACCGGCGGCGCCTCGACGCTCGATCTGCTCTTCCGGCTCTGGCGCGGGCGGGCGGCGGTGGATGTCGAGGCGCGCCTGCACTGGAACGAACGCTCCGCACGGCTCAAGCTGGTCATGCCCGGGTGCAACCGCGCCCGCTTCGAAGTCCCGGGCGGCGTTATGGACCGTGACCGGCAGGAGGAGATGCCGGGCGGCCGCTGGGTCGAAGCGCGCGGCGTGCGCGGCGGGTTCGGGTTCGCCAGCGATGCCGTCTACGCCTTTGACCTTTGGAAAAGCGCGTTGCGCGCCACGCTCGTGCGCGCCACCGGCTACGCCGACGATGTGCCCACCACGCGCCGGCAACAGCCCCTGCGGCCGGCCACGGACCGCGGCGAACACCGGTTCCGATTCCTGCTCGCGCCGCCCGGCGCGCCGTTGGCCGACCTGGCCGACGAACTGGAACGCCCGCCCGTGTCCGTGATGGCGGCGCCCGCCCGCGGCCCGCTGGGGCGCCGCGGCTCGCTGGTGGCCCTCGAACCTGCCGCGGCGCGGCTGCTCGCACTGAAGCCGGCGGCCGACGGGCGCGGCTTCGCGTTGCGCGTGCAACTGCAGGCGGCGCGCGCGGCCGCGGCCGAGCTGACCTGGCTCGGACAGCGCATCCGGCTGGGGCGGCTGGCCCCATGGGCCGTCGTCACCTTCCGTCTGTCCCGGCGCGGCGCGCGCTGGCGGGCGAGCAAGGCGACGGCAGGAGAAGTCTCATGAGCCTGACCGTCTAGCAATCGCGGCACGGTCCCCGGTATCGAGCGGCACGGGAATGGCACGAAGAGGGGACTCCATCGTCCACCGTTCTCGTCGCCGCTATCGTCAACCGGAGAAAGGACGGAAGATATGGAAGGACCGGAGGGATCCAGAATGTCAAAGTCATGGAGGTGCCATCAGCAGGCCGTGACGCCGGATGTAGTGCGCAGGGTTGCGAAGGAGGCGGGGCGGTTGTGAGGGGGGGCGAGGAGCGAGGAGGAATGCATATGGGCCAACGGGCTGCGTTTGTCGTGGCAGATAGAATGCTCAACGCTCAACGCTCAACATTCAACATTCAACGCTCAACGCTCAACGCTCAACGTTCAACGTGAGTGTAACATGCGGAGGAGGATTGTAGAGATGGCAAAGGGAACAGCGGGCGAATATGACCTGGAGGACAGGCTTCTGGATTACGCCGCGCGGATCATACGGCTGACGGACGCATTGCCGGGCACCCGGGCGGGCCGTCATGTGGCCGATCAGATCCTGCGTTCGGGAACAGCGCCGCTGTCGAACCACGGCGAGGCCCAGGCGGCGGAGTCGACCAAAGACTTCATTCACAAGCTGAGCATCGTGCTCAAAGAGCTGAAAGAGTCCCGGCGTTGGCTCCGGCTGATTGTCAAAGCCGCCCTGATCGACGAGACCCGACGCATTGAACCTTTGCTCGAGGAGACCGAGGAGCTGATCCGGATCTTCGTGGCAAGCATCCGTACCGCGCGTCGCCGAAAGGGCAAGAAGTCAAAGGACAACTCCGCCTGATCGTCGCATGTTCGGCGCCGGATATGACGTTGAGCGTTGAACGTTGAACGTTGAACGTTGAGCGTTGAGCGTTGAGAACACTTGTGCCTTGTGCGCCGTGTGCTTCGCGCGCCGGGGCGCGGGCCAGTCGCAAGTCCTGCAAGACCGCGAGGTGTCCGAAAGGAGACGCGTTCATGAAGAAGACATCTGAAGAAACTCCGGTAATCGAACGGAAACTGACCGGCAACCGCGCCCTGCGCCTGACCTTCGTCGCGCCGGACATCGTGCGCGTGCAGGTGAGCCGCGACGGCGCGTTCCCGGACACGGGCCTGAACCGCTACGGTTTCATCGCGCCGCCGCCGGCAGAGGCGTTCGCCGTGGCCACGGGAAAGGCGGGCAGCCTGGCCCGCGCCTCAAGCGGCGCGCTCGAGGTGCGGTGGTCGAAAGACGGCTCGCGTATTTCGGTCGCGGACGGCAAGGGAAAGGTGCGGCTGCGCCAGACGGACGTCGAGCACCGCGACGGCGGCGCCGTGGTCGGGTTCAAGCCGGCGAAGAACGAGGACTGGGCCGGGTTCGGCGACCAGACGCGCAAGCGTCTTTTCCACCGCGGGCACGTGGCCGACTGCCACGTGCGCAATGTGAAGTCCTACGTGCCGGTCCCGTTCTTCATGTCCACGCGCGGGGCCGGCGTGCTCGTGAACACGACGCACCGGATCGTGTTCGACATGTGCGCGTCGAAGCCGAACCGCTGCGAATGGCGCGACGGGCGCGGCGTGGTGGACTACTACGTGATGATCGGCGAATCGTTCCGCGAGCTGATCGAGGCCTATACACGGCTGACCGGCCGGCCCAAGCTGCCGCCCGACTGGTCGTTCGGGCTCTGGTACATCTGCCGCACGCAGGCGAACGACTGCGAGGCGGTCAACGACGCGCTCAATTTCCGGCGCGAGAATATCCCCTGCGACGTGCTCGGGCTGGAACCCGGCTGGATGGAGAAGAACTACGACGGCTCGGTGGACAAGACGTGGAGTTCCGAGCGGTTCCCCATCCCGCCCTACTGCCGGACCGGCCCGCACAACTTCTTCAACGCGATTCAACGCATGGGCTTCCACATGGAACTCTGGCTCTGCTGCGATTACGACCTCTCGTACGAGGCCGAGCGGCGGGTCGGATGCAACGCGGGCGGCGGCACGGCACGGGCGGAGCCGCCGTTCTACCACAAGGACGGCGAGGCGGACCCGCATTTCAGCGCGCCGATGTACGCCGATCAGGTGACGCAACGAGACCAGCGCTGGTTCCAGCATCTGCGCCCGTTCGTCGAGCAGGGCATCGCCTTCTTCAAGCAGGACGGCGCCTATCAGGTGATGGACCATCCCGACCGGCTCTGGGGCAACGGGATGCCCGACGCCGAGATGCACAATCTGTACCCGCTGCTCTACGCGCGCGAGATGCACGACGGCTTCCTCGAACAGACCGGGCGGCGGCCCGTGGTCTTCACCGTGGCCGGCTGGGCCGGGTTTCAGGCCTGGGCCGGGACGTGGACGGGCGACACGGGCGGCCGGCTCGAGACGCTGGGCGCGATGCTGAACACGGCGATGGTTGGGCACAGTTGGGCGACGAACGACATGGAGGTGGCCGAGAAGGAAGGCATCCACATGGGCTATCTGCTGCCCTGGAGCCAGATCAACAGTTGGAACTACTTCCGCATGCCGTGGGTGCAGGGCAAGGACCTGTGCGATATGCACCGCGCCTACGCGCAGCTCCGCGCGCGGCTCATTCCTTACATCTACTCCTGGGCGCGACATGCGACGCGGACCGGTTACCCGTTGATGGCGCCGCTGCCCCTGGAATTCGAGAATGACTCGCGCTGCCGCAACGTGCTGCACGAATTCCTGCTCGGGCGCGACCTGCTGGTCAGCGTCTACAAGCCCGACGTCTGCCTGCCCGCGGGCCGATGGAAGGATTACTGGACGGGCCGCGTTTACGAGGGCGCGCGCCATACGAAGATCGCCTGGCCGGCGAACCGGGGCGGCGGGCTGTTCGTGCGGGAAGGCGCCTTGATCCCGTTCGGCCCGCTCATGGCCTACCGCGGCGAGCGGCCCGTGGACGAGATCGAGCTGTACGCGTTCCCCGGCCGACACGCCAGCTCGATGGATTTCTACGAGGACGACGGATGCAGCATGGCGTACGCGAAGGGCCGGTTCGCCGTGACCCCGCTCGAATGCGTGCGGCGGGGCAGGCAGGTGCGGGTCCGGGTCGGCAAGACGGCCGGCCGGTTCGCCGGCCAGTGCACGAGCCGGACATGGTCGTTCCGCGTCGCGCTCGATGCCGCGCCGCGCAAGGTTTTCGCAAACGGCACGCTGCTCAAGGAGAAAGACTGGACCTTCGACCGTGAGCGCGGCGAATTGGCCGTCGCCGCCGGAAGCGGACCGGTCGAGTTGATCGTGGGCGAGTAGTGCCTGTGCACCCGTCGAGACCGATGGAAGGCACGAATGCCGGCCGGCAAGGCCAATGAAGGGCGAGGCTGTGCCGAGCCGTCCGGCGGAAGGCGATCCCCGCGCGTGGGCGGCTCGGCACAGCCTCGCCCTCCAGAAGCCCATTGGAATGTGCGATCATGGCGGGCGACCCTGCGGTGAGCCGCTTCTTTGGAGCGAACTCAACACACAACGCTCAGAACGTTCGACAGCGTTCCCCAAGGCGCGTCTGCTCTACCTGTTTCATCCCGCCGCCGCCACGGAGCTTCCCGTGCGGCCCGACCTGCGGAAGTCGCCCCGGCTCCGGTTCTTCGACACGGGCGGGCCCCATTCCGCCGCCAACCTGCCGTTACCGCCGCGGGACTCCCGATCGCGCGCGAACCGCCGTCATGAAACCCCGCCGGGCACGCTGCCCGTGCCAGTCGTTGCCGGTATCCTCCTTGTTTTCGACGAAATCGTGAAGGCAGACCAGCGCGCGCGCAACGGATACTCAGGAATGTGACATCGCAGGACGACCGGAAGCAACGAAACGAGAAGGGACCGCGCCCATGAAAGAAGACCGACCGAACCTGTTGCTTATCCTCACCGACCACTGGCGCGGGGACTGTCTGGGCCGGCTGGGTCATCCGGCGGTGGAGACCCCGCATGTGGACAGCATCTCGGGTGAGGGCGTGACGTTCACGAATGCGTTCACTCCGTGCGCCTCCTGCATTGCGGCGCGCCGTTCGATCATGACCGGCATGACGCCGAACACGCACGGGATGCTCGGTTACGAAGACGGCAGACCGTGGCCTTATCGCCGTACGCTGGCCGGCGAACTGGCGCGGGCCGGCTATCAGACCGTCAATGTCGGCAAGACGCATTTCTTTCCACGCCGCCTGCGACTGGGGTTCGAGGAGCTGATTGTCCCCGCGGACTACGACGAATGGCTGGCGCACGAGACGGGCCTGCGCGGCGCGCGTTTCGCGCACGGTGTGCACCAGAACTCGTGGATGGCGCGGCCGACCCATCTGCGGGAGACCCAGACTCAGGAATGCTGGTACGTCGACCGCGCGATCGAGCGGCTCGAGAAGCGCGATCCGACGCGGCCGTTCTTTCTTTGTCTTTCGTTCAACGGCCCTCACCCGCCGTGGTGCCCGCCCGCCTGGTACTTCGACCTGTTCATGGCCAAGGACCTGCCGCCGCCCATGGTTGGCGACTGGGCGCGCCATTACGCCGACGAAGCGCGCTACCCGCTGGACGTCAACACGTACAAGGGCCGGCTTTCGCCCGAGCTGAACCATCGCGCGCGCGCGGGCTACTTCGCCTGCCTGGCGTGGATCGACGCGCAGATTGGGCGGTTCATGCTTTTCCTCGCCCAGCGCCGCCTGTTCGAGAACACGCTGATCCTCTTCACGTCGGACCACGGCGAGATGCTCGGCGATCACAACCTGTGGCGCAAGGTCAACGCCTGCGATCCGTCCGCCCGCGTGCCGTTCATCCTGCGCATGCCCGCCGGCCGCCGGGCCCGCGCGAACGAGCATGACGATTCGCCGGTCGGCCTGGAGGATATCATGCCGACCCTGCTCGACGCGGCCGGCGTGCCGGCGCCGGAGCCGGTCGAAGGCCGAAGCGTGCTGCCCCTGCTGCGCGGCGAACCGGCAGGCTGGCGCGCGTACTATCACCACGAACATGCCCCCTTCTACGAACCCGATTATGCGTATCAGTGCCTGACCAGCCGGGACTGGAAGTACATCTGGAACCCGATCACGGGCGCCGAACTGCTCTTCGACCGTCGCGCCGACCCGTACGAACTCCACGACCTGTCCGCCGAGCCCGACCCTGCCGACGCCCTGCGCGACTGGCGCGCCACACTTGCCGCCACGCTCGCGGGCCGCCCCGAGGGCATGTCGGACGGCACGGCCCTGCGGACCGGCGACGTGCCGACGTGGCGGCCGCCCGCCGCCGCGGTTGCGCGCGCGCAGACGCATCGGTGAAAGGGGATGCCGGCCACGCGAGGAAACCGGTACTGCCGGCACGGCTGTAGATCGTGCGCCTGATTTCCGGTAGGACGCTTGCCATGAACAACGTGATCGAGATCGGCAATGATAGGCCCGGCGGCCCTGAATTCTTTCACGTCGGCATCCGGCCGGCGCCCGAGTACCCGGCCGACGGGAACACAGCCATCTTCTTCCACGAGTACTTTGACGGGCGAACATGGGGTCGCTGCGGCGAGAGCACGCTTGGCAACGTCTCGATTCCCAAGACCACCGTCCTGGTCGTTGAAGTGGAATTCGACAAGGACCAGGCAGCCGTGTCGGAGGACGGCGACTATTTTCTGATCGACCGTCCGGACTTCCTGCCCCGCGGAATCGACATGCACCCGGCATACATGAGACGGGTCGAAGGGTGGACGTCGCCAAGGCCGCTTTCGCACTCGTTTGGGGACGCGAAGAAAGACTGGGAATTCCTCGTGAAGAAGAAGAACGAGATCCTGGCCCTGGAAGGGAAGCCCGAACTGGACGAGTACTATCGCCGCATGGTGGACCCGTCCTTCGAAGGATTCAAGAAGCTGACCGATGCCTCGCCGGATTCCTCGAAAGCCATGAAGATGGCCTTGTACATCCTCGTTCGCAGATCGATCGGACAGCACTACAAGAACCCGGTGACCGACACGCGGATCCGGGCCCTGAATCTGGACGCCTACCTGCTGAGCGCACCGAAGTCGAATCACTACGTGGACGTCCTCAACGGCCACAAACACAATTGCGGCGGCGCGTCCGGCGCATTCGCGGCGTTGTGCGCCGTCATGGGCATCCCCGTGCGTCAGGTCAACACCGCATCCTACAGGAAGACCACCGCCCACGAGACGGTCTCGGGGCACGCGATTGCCGAGGTCCGACTGAACGGGAAATGGCATTTCGTCGAGAATTCCGGGGGCCGCGTTGCCCGCTCCAAATGCCTCAGACCGCTCTATCCCGCGAGCTTTCAGGAGATCGTTCGGCATCCCGAAGCCTTCTATACCGAAACCGAGTGGGCGTATGTCGAGCTCAGCAACGGCGGTGGCGCGCACGGAGCGAGCGATAACGCGCGCACCTATGGCCCTTTCAACGCGCTCCAAACGCACCTGTCGTGCGCCGACATGAAGGGGGGCGTCTGCCGTGCGGCTTTCTTTCCGTTGACATCCGCCCTCTCACTTGCCGCGCAGTATCCGGGCGAGCCGTTGTTGTTCAAGGTCCCCAACAAGCTGAGCACGGCCCCTGATTTCGCCGTGAACCCCTTGCCTCCGGTCGTGCCACTGACGCCGACTCACGACAAGTGGGAGAAGCCCGAAGAGCTCAAGGTGGAACAGGGACAAGCGGTCCGAAAGCGGTTCTACATCCCCCGGCTTGACGGAGTGCAGGCCGTCCGCGCCAACATCCTGTTCGACACGGCCGGCCATGTTACGGCGGGCAGTGGCTGGTATGTGAGGATAAACGGCAAGCGGTACGAGCTGGGCGATCCCAGGATCGGCGACTGGGTGCCGCGCGGCGGCTTCGCCCCGGGCATCGCCAGGAAGGGCCTGGGCGCCTGCGTTACCTTTCAGATCCCTCTGGATGACCTGATCCCGGACGACGGCCGTTCGACGGGTTGACGGTAGTATGCTGCTCGTTTTCGACGAAATCGTGACAGGCCCGCTGGCCGGCCGGCGGCGCCGTGCTCGGCGCCGAGGAAGCCGTCCCCATGATCCAGGTCGGCCTTGCTGAACTGGACAAGGCCGTCACTCGGCTCGGCGGCCTTGTCCCGGTCGGGTGTCTGCCGCACGGTCGAGTTCTCCCTCACCATGGCCGGTTCGGAGAAGGTGGCGGACCGCTCGACGAAGTGCTCGTTTCAGTGTGTCTGGCAAGTCTCAGGCCAGCTTCGTGTTCATTGGAACAAATCTCATATCCGCACTCCATCGACAATGGACGACATTGATGGCAGAGTTTTCGTTTCAGTGAATATTCGCGCGATTTTTGGCTTGACCACTACTGTAGCGTGCTCCATATTCGTTCGGATGAACATGGCTGGAGGTGCAGGTCGTGAATTCGCAGGAGATAGGCAGGGTGATCAAGGAACGGCGACGCTTTCTCGGAGTTGACCAGAAATCGCTCGGCGAACTCTCAGGCGTTGCGGTCCATACGCTGAGTGACATCGAGTCAGGCAAGGGGAACCCAACCGTGGTTGTGCTCTGTAGGATTACGCGTGTGTTGGGGATGGATCTGGTTGTGAAGGTGCTGGATGAATCGTAAGGGCAGAGTGCTGAACCGCGGCGTTTTTGCGGGTGTCCTCCAGGAGACGGATACCGGATTCCGCTTTGTCTATGATGCGACCTACTTGCGGGACTCCCAAACGAGACCCATATCGCGCACGATGCCCAAACGCGAGGAGCCGTACGAGTCCGAGCACTTGTTCCCGTTCTTCCATGGTCTGCTTGCGGAAGGCGTTGCGAAGGAAATCCAATGCAGAAGCCTCAAGATCGACGAACGTGACCATTTCGGGCGGCTTCTGAAGACCGCTGGACATGATCCCATCGGCAGTGTCACGGTTGAAGAGGTCCACGAGTAATGCCCTACCGATGCCACAGCACGCTGGCTGAAGTGGAAGAAGAAGGCTTTTCTCCGGCTGGCCTGAGACTTCTGACCGGAGGCAGGCGGAAGTTCCCGCACCGGCTTCCCTATCGACGCTCGGATATATCGACAGTGCAGCTGGAAACGGCAGAGCGCATGTCGATCTCCGGTGTCCAGGACAAGATCTCGGTTCGATTGGAGCGGGGTGCCCTTGTGCCCGTGGATACGGCCGGGGAATACATCCTGAAGCCTGTCCCCTCGCGGCCGCTTCCCAGGTTCGGGTCGGACGTCCCTGCCAACGAGCACGTGACGATGCAGATAGCGGCGCAGGTTTTCGGCATCCCGACGGCAGCCAACGCCTGCGTCTACCTGCAAGACGATTCCATGGCGTATGTCGTGAGACGGTTCGACCGCAGGGACGGGGAGAAGGTGCCCCAGGAGGATTTCTGCCAGCTTTCGTCCCGGAGTCCGGAGTCGCACGGGAACGAGCATAAGTATGACGGGACCTGCGAGGAAATGGGCCGCATCCTGCGTGCGTACTGCACGGCGTATGTCGTGGAGGTTGAGAAGCTTTTCCGGCTGATGGTGTTCAACTACGTGTTCTCCAACGGAGACGCGCATCTCAAGAATTTCTCGCTGTGCGAATCGCCGTACGGCGACTATGTGCTGACGCCGGCATACGACCTGGTCTGCACCTCCATGCACATCCCCAACGAGTCGCGTACGGCCATGGACCTGTTCGACGAGTTCGAGAGCCCGTTCTACGCCCGGAACGGGTTCTACGGGGCGGAGGACTTTCTTCACCTGGCCAACCTGTTCGACATCCAGCCGGGGAGAGCCAAGCGAATCCTGGCGACGATGCCGCAGGCGCGTGACAGGGTGACGGCCCTGATTAATCGGTCCTTCATGTCCGATGACGCGAAGGCTGACTACGCGGCGCGGTACGAGGATAGGCTGCGGGCTATCCGTGTCGAAGCATAGGGAAGTCGGGAACGTCGTCGCGAACTTGCTCGCGAACGGCTCAACGCGGTCACACGCGGTTGACGGTATGCTGCTCGTTTTCGACGAAATCGTGAAGGCCGGCTGGCCCGCCGGCGCTGCATACTGTACCATACGAGGCGATTTGACTGGGCCCGCCGCGGCGGGTGCCTCACGCCCCGAACAAGGAGACCGCCATGCGACACGGCATGATCTTCGCGATCCTTTTCGCATCGAGCACCGTCTGTATCAGCGCCGCCGTCCCGCGGCCGAATCTCGTGCCGCTGCCCCAGCAGGTCGAAGCGCTGGGCCGGCCCATCCCGTGGCCGGCCGCCGGCGCCGTGCTCTGCGCCGAGGAAGCCGTCCCCATGATCCAGGTCGGCCTTGCTGAACTGGACAAGGCCGTCACGCGGCTCGGCGGTCCCGCAATCATTCGCCGGGCCGGCGCCGACTCTGGCGCGCCGTTTGCCGTCATCGTGGGGACACCGGCCTCGCCGCTGGTCGCCCGATGGCTCCGGACGCACGGCATCAAGCTCGACGCCGGAGATCCCGGCCCGCAAGGCTACGTCATTCGCTTTCTGGCTGACGGCGCCAACACGCGCGTGCTCCTGGCCGGCAGCGACGCGCAGGGCGCGCTCTACGCCTGCGTGACCTTCAGCCAGATGCTCCGGCGCGAGGGCGCCCGTCTGGTAGTGGATGCCGCCAACGTGCGGGATTGGCCCGATTTCCGGCTGCGCGTCATTGGCCGGTTCTTCCAGAGCAGTCTCCTCTACGATGCCGTGCGGGGCGCCCGGACCCGCGAGGAGTACCTGCGCGTCTGCCGCGATCACGTCGATTTCTGTCTTCGCTTCAAGATCAACGGGATCACACTGCGTTTCGCGCCGCTGTTCCAAGGGCGGGCCCAGAGCAATGTGCAGGCGATCGGCCAGGAAACGCGCGCGGCCTTGCGCGAGGTCTCCGAGTACGCCGCGCAACGCGGGGTGCTGCTCGAGATGAAGTCGCACAGCGCCATCGACGTCGGGCAGGGCGGGCCGGCCTCCGAGATCAAGGACCTGGTCGAAGCGCGCGGGGCGCGCTTCTCGTGGTCACACGACGAGTTGATCCGCGAGCAGGGCCGCGTCTACGGCCGGTTCGCGCGCGAGACGGGGATCGGGCTGTACTACCTGCACTCGCCCGACGTGTGGCAGTACGGCCGCTACGCGGGCTGGCACGAGCGCTCGGCTCACTGCCGCGCGCGCTGGAAAGACGACGAACGAGCCAAGGCGGACGCACACGTCATGAACCTGCTGGCCGGGGAGATCCGCGCGCTCAGCCCGGCCACGCGCATCTGCGCGGTGCTGATTCCCTACGGCGCCAGCGTCGACAATCTCGACTCCGAGCGGAGCCGCGAGATCCTGGGGTACTGGCGCGAGGTCAACGAACGGCTCGACCCGCGCATCGCCGTGTGCGTGCGCGAGAACCGGCGCGAGAACGTGGCCGCGTTCAAGCAAGCCTACGGCCGCCATCCGATCTACTTCTATATCGAGACCTGCTACAACAATGGCTGGAAACCGTTCTTCACGACCAGCGCGCGCGTGTTGCAGACGTTCGATTTCGACGATTCGCGCGACATCTTCTACCTGGGCAACACCGGCGAATACGCCGAGCTCGGCTGGGCGATGACCGCCCACTACGCGTGGAATACCGGTGCGCCGGGCGCCGTACCGCACCGCGGCTACAACCACGACCCGATCCACGACGGCACCCGGCCGCCCGAGGTGGCGGGCGCCCTGCTCGACGCGATCTGCGCGCATTTCTTCGGCGAACAGGCCGGCCCGCTCATGGGCGAAGCGGTGCGCGGCGATCCAAGCTGGCTCTTCACGAAAGAGCCCGCCAGTACCGCCGTCGCCGCACGCGACCGGCTGGCCGGCCGGCAATCGGACATCCCGGGCTGGGAAGAGACGGTGATCGACGAACTGGACGATCCGGCCAGGCTGATGCAGCATCAGGCCGACGGTTCGCGACGCGGCCTGGACGCGGTCCTGAAGGTGCAGCGGATGATCGAGGCGGGTCAGATTGCCTTTGACGAGCGGCAACAACAGCAGTTCCGTTTCGTGCTCAGCTATCTCGGCGCCGTGCGCGCGGTCGCCGCCGTGCGCGCGCCCGCGCTGGCCGCGGCGACGGCGATTCGCGAGAAGCGGCATGAGGCCGCGCAATCCGCCGCGCGGAAGGGCTTGGCGGCCCTCCCGGAAAGCCTGCGGCTGCTCACGGAAATTTCCGCGGCGTTGGGCGGCAAGGACAACTGGCTCTGGCAGAGCGAGCCGAGCCTTCGCAAGCGAATCGAGGCGCAGCGCGTGGCGCTCGAGCGGCTCGACACGCTGGGGCGGGGCATCGTCATCGAGCAGGCGGACACGCCGGCCAATCTCGAGACCGCCGCCTACCTGCTGCGCCGGGGTCAGGTCAAGGCTGCCGGGTCGGAGAAATGCGCGCTCGATCTCAGCGCCGAACACGCGCGTACGCCCGGCCACCCGGCTCTTGTGTTCTCGAATCCCGCGGCTCGATTCGCCGGGGCCACGGTCCGATTCCCGCCCGTCAACGTGCGGCCCTACCTCGAGCAGAACGGCTATTTGCGGTTCTACGTCAACAGCGCCGGACCGAAGGGGGCGCAGTTGGCTCGGTTGTGGTGTTACTTCCGGTCCGGTGAGGCGGCCGACGAACAGAAGCGGGGCGACTGGGTGCGCATCAACCTGCGTACGCCGCGCGACAACAAGCCCGCCGAAAAGCGCGGGTTCGTCACCGTGGATGAGCTGGCGGAAACCTGGCAACTGGTCTCCGTCCCTCTCGCGGATATCGCCCGTGACGACGGTGACTGGCTGGCGGGCTTCCACGTCAACTTCCCCCGCATTCCCGAATGCGGACTCGTCATCGCCGACCCGTACCTGATCGGGAACACCCAGGTCGCCGAGATCAAGCGAAAGGTGCGCTAGCGCGCTTCACCGACCGTGCCTGACGTAGCGTCTCCGCGAAGGGGCAAACGCAGCCCCGGCCCCGGCTTGCGCCGTCGCCTCCGGCTATGGCTGCACCCAGTTGGCGAATCCGGTCCTGCCCGCCACGCTGGATCGGCCATATTCGGGCTGTCGGACTTGACATCCAGGCGCCATTTCGGAATTCTGACGCTGAATAGCTGGGCTTTGGCATGGCCTGATTCTGGTGTCGATCGGCCAACGGATCGGCCATTCAGGCGGTTGGAGACTGGGAAGATGGAGGTCTACACACGAGCGAGCGTCATGGAGCCGCTGTTGCCCCGCGATGAGAACGGCGAATTGGCGGAGCTCGCCGTGGCACTGCTGGAGCGGTCCGCGTCGTTGGGCTCGTCGGTTCACCCGATCACGGGCCGCGGCATCATGCGGCTGGTTCGTCTGATGAACAGCTGCTACTCGAACCTGATCGAGGGGCACAACACGCGTCCGGCGGGACTCGCTCCAGGAACGTATCGCCGCTTCCGCGGAACGCCATGCGGTGCTGAGCAGGGCCCCGCGCGAGACGGGCCGTCTCCTCTCGGATGTCATGCTGCGGGGCCAGATCACGAGAGGCGATGCCGCTCGCATTCTCGGGAAGCCGCCACGCACGGCGCGTCGCGTTGTCGGCCGGCTGCTTGCCGACGGGTTGCTTGAGTCGCCATCGAGCAAAGGCCCGCTTCGGCTCGGTCTTCCGGTTCACGTGTTGGGTGACTACTTCCCTCGCCTGTACCCGGCCGGTGTGTAGCTCCGTTCGTCCATTTGGATATGAGGCCCGTGCCGGCAAGACAGGCGCCGTGGTTTCCGAGTGCTGAGAGAAGCCGGGTGGCGGGCGGGCGGTTTCTTCACGTGCCCCCGGCCGTCAACGCGGGTGGCGCGAGGCCGGCGAGTCTGCGCTTGTATTCGCTCGGGCTTACGCCCATCACCCTCTTGAACTGGCGCGAGAAGTAGTTGCTGTCCGAGAAACCGACCCGAAAGGCGGTCTCCGTCACCGTCAGGCCCTCCCCGGTCAGAAGGCTGGTGGCCTTGCGCACCCGCAGCCGGATCAGGTATTCGATGGGCGTCACATGCACCGCGCGGCGGAAGGTGCGCAGCAGCGTGCTCTCCGACATGTGCGCGATGGCCAGAAGCTGCTTCATCTCGACAGGCTGCTCGTATTGCTTCTCCATGAAACCGAGGACCCGCCCGATCCGCAGCAGCGACGCGGAGTCCGACTGCCGCGTTCGGGAGTACGCGCGGCTGAGGAAGACCAGCGTCTGCAGGAACAGCCCGCGCGCCATGCAGCGATACGCCCCGCGCCGGCGTCCCAGTTCCGTCTCCAGCGTGCCGAGCAGCCCCTCGACATGCCGCAACTCCTCCTCCGAGAGTCTGAACCGGCTCCGCGCGCGATGACGGCGCCGCCAGGTCGGATCGAGCGAGAACAGGGCATGATAGCCGGGCAACTCGGCCAGGTCGTCCGACGGCACATTCATTCGGGCTTTGTCGAAGACAACGTTGATCACCTCCAGGTCCCGCGTGTCCTTGTATTCGTGGATCTCGCCCGGCCAGATGATCAGCGTGTCGCCCCTCGAGATGGAATACTCCCTCGTCCTCGTCCCGTGCATTGCGTATCCGGCGACCGCCAGTACCAGTTCGGCGAACGTATGCGCGTGCATGCGCACCGCCTTCACGATACGGATCCGCTGCACATGCAGCGGCATGCCGGTCACGGCGAAGAAGGAATCCGCGGCATCCAGAACTTCGTACGCTTCGTCCGACATCCGATTCCCTTTGCGACGGTATCCTGCTGGTTTTCGGCGGGATCGTCAAGGCCCGTCCCGTGGCCGGCTGGACAACGGCACACGCTTCTCTCCCGGGACATGTTCGGTTGCATCACCGCCGTGACATGCTCGGCCGCACGCTTCAGATTCGGCGCGTGGTCAACGCTCAACATTGAGTCCACTCGAAGAAGCGGCTCACGAGGACGTTCGCCCTCCACTAACCTTTCATGTGCCACCGATGGAGGGCGAGCGTCCCCGCGAGCCGGGTTAATGGAGTGGATTCACCATTGAACGCACCGCGGCAACGCGGCGGAGGCATCCCATGCAGACAGCCACGTTTCGCCACGCCGGAGGCTATGCGGTCGGCCATTTTGCCTGCCGCCCGGTGCTCGCTGATTGCCATCAGGGCACCACCGTCAAAGCGGCATGCTTGGCCAACGCCCGTTGACGTTCGTCAAAGGAAACGAATCGGGCCGGCGCCAACTGCAGCGCACAGGCCACGTGCAGGATGTCCATCGTCCGGCAACCCACGGTGGGCGTGTGTCGACTCAAATCACGAAAGGCTTCCATCATGGCGTGGCGATCCACTTCCGGCACGTAGTACTGCCCGCGACGCAGACGTTGGACGAAAAGCGCGATCTGCCTGTCCGCCTCTTCGGCCGCAATGTCGCCCCAGAGCGCCTTCAGACGACAGGCGTTCGCGAATTCCGCCTCCAGGATGTCCCACACGGGAAGGGGATCATCCTGGCTCGTGACGTACTGGTCCACCTGCTCCGAGCCGGCCTCCAGGAAATAGAGCTTGATGAAGGCACTCGTATCGAGATAAATCACCAGCGGCCCTCCCGGTCCGCCTTCACCGTCTCCTCTCCCGTCTTGCCCGACACCTTGAGCGCGGTCGCCATGTGGCGATCCCATATGGGCACACGCCGCGGACGGGCGGGTACGATCCGAACCGTGGGCTTGCCCCGGTTCAACACCTCGAACGTTTCCCCGTCGCGCACCTGACGCTCCACCTCCGCCCAATGCGCCTTCATTTCACGCACCGATATCGTCTTCATGCCTTCCATTTTGCACATTGAGTTACATTTTGTCAATTTATAAGTTCGCATAATGAACGCTTATTGGCTTTTCGTACGGATAGTGTGCGGGACATTTCCTGCGCGAGGGGCATGCCGGGGCTTGTCGCGCCGCATGGTCCAGGCTCTGATGGCAACGCAGCTTCTCAGCGCCGAGACTCACGGCACCCCATCGCGTTTCCTGTCTTCGACCTTGTCCCAGAACCCGATCGGCTCCCTGCCCGCCTTCGACCAGCCGATCTCGCCGCGGTGGAGCCGCTCGGTCTGGCGGGCCAGCTCGGCGAGTCCGTCCTCGAGCCCGACGGCGCCGGTGAGAATGCGTTGGGCGGCATGGATGAAGACCGTCCCGACGTATTCGATCTTCGGCGCGCTCGGCGCGCCGTCGTGCGCGCCGGCCCGGACCGCGATCTTTGTCGCCTCCGCGCCGGGCATCTGTTCATCGGTGACCCGATCCAGCGCATCACCGTAGGCGGGCAGGCCCGCGCGGTGCGAGACGAGCAGCGCCTGCTGTTCGCGGCGCGCCAGGAAATGGGCCAACTGCCCGGCCTGTTCGGGCTGCGCCGAGTCGGCGGAGACGCAGAGCACCCGCGCGCTGTAGGCGAGCCGGGCGTCGGGCAGACAGGGCAGCGGCAGACACGCGAGCCGGAACGTGCGGCCCAACCGCATCCAATCCAATGACTGCGGCTGGGTCATCGCGAACACGCACTCGCCGTTCACGAATCGCGGGAGGGCACGCTCGCCGATCTCGAGCCTGTCCAGGCCGAGATTGAGCAACGCGCGGAATACGGGCCGGACACGCTCGGGAAAACACCGTTGGCCCTCGCGCGTGTTGAGCGCCTCGTTCCACGCCAGGCGGCAGGCAAACGAGGGCAGCGCGCCCACCAGCTTCACGCCCGGCAACCGCGTCTTCAGGTCGCCGAGCATGCGCACGAATTGCTCGAAGGTCGCCGGCAACGGCTGCTCGCCGAGCCCCGCCCTCGCCAGCAGGTCGACATTCACGGACAGCATCGAGGTGGAGACGGAAAACGGAACGCCGTGCGATGCGCTGGCCCGGAAACACGGCAGCACACTCGGGTCCGCGGACGGGTCCGCCAGCGGGCGGATCAGACCGCGCTCGATGTGATGCGGGATGTACGCATCGTGGGTGGTGATGAGGTCCCCGGAAACGGTGCTGTTCCCCGCTCGCGCCGTACCGGCAAGCTCGGCGGACAGGCCCGGTTTCGCCTCGGCAAACCGCTCGAACGCCGCTCGCCAGAACGCATGCTGGTGCGCCTGCACGTCGTCCGTCCGGACCCGCAGACAGATGTGCGGCTGAGACAGGAAATGCGGCATGCCCAGATCGTCCGGCGTGGATTGGGGCAACCCCGGATGCTCGGACACGAATGTCCCGCGCCGGCCCGCGCGGACAAGCCACCCTTCGCTCACCAGAAGCTCCACCCCCTGGCGCACCGTCATGCGCGCCATCCCGAACTCCTCGGCCAGGTCCTTCTCCGACGCAATCTTCTCGCCCCGCCCGAGTCTGCCCGCCACGATCCGGTCCCGTATCGCGTTGGCCACCCGTTCGTATTTCGTGAAGCGAAGCTGGCTCATCGCCCGCGCCTCCTCAGAAGATGGAACCACGAATCGACACGAATTCACAGGAATCGGATCCTGGAATCTTGTCCCATGCTTGCCTGCCTCGCCCAAGCCACCCCGCTTCGCCTCGCCTGTCTGCGCGGAGCAGGCTCGTCATCGGCTTGTTGCCTTCATTCTGGTCTAGACTAATACATATTCTATCAAATATCAAGCGAAAAATATTCAAACCATTGACAAACAAATAAAACTAGGCTAGTCTAGGTTGTCTGGAAGATTTAAGTCAACGTGGAGCCCGGGCGCATCGAGCAAGTTGCCGAGTAAGTTCTCGAGCAAGGCGCGGCACGGACGGGTTGCCGACGACGGCCGGCAGCCGCGCGGCGGCGGCACACGTTGGGATAACTCGAGCGCTCGCGGCGGGTACCTTTCAGAAAAGGGCGGGCATGCCGCCTGTTGCGTGATATGTTGCCAGAAGAGCGCAACACGGTTCCGGCGGCATTCTCCAACCTGTCCTGCGTAGCCCGCAGGGCGAAGAAGGATCTTCAATCGTCAATCGTCAATTCTCAGAGGGGGGCACGCATGAAAGGCGCAACCCGTCTGGCGACAGCGCTCACATGGCTATTGGTGAGTCTGGCCCCGCACTGGCCGGCGCTGGCGGGCGGCGCGGCGGCAACAGGCGCGCCGGAGACGCGAGTCGCGCCAGACCCGCTCGCCGACCGGCGCTGGGGCATGGGGCCGGTCGAGCGGGAGGTGTACCAGCGGGTCTACAAGGGCAAGACAGG
>JAFGHX010000279.1 GCA_016929905.1 Kiritimatiellia bacterium | reverse complement strand
GCTCTGGAAGGATTGACAACGGACTCCGAACCCAGCGCTGGAGGCTAGCGTCGCTATCGCGCCGCAGCCTCAGCGTCACCGTTCGGCCCCGAGAGATGAATGAGAAGAAGACATGGCGAATCCAGGAGTTGCACGGCGCTCTCGTTACGCCCTTCGTAATCCAGATCGTTTTCATGATTTTGGCGTCTATGATTCTGGACGGCGGGCTGTGCGCGAGCATCGTCATGGGCGCGATCATTGGACACTGGCTTCTCGTCCTTTGGATTGCATTGCGCAGGCGCAACGCCTTGACCAAGGCGGACACTGTCTTGATCCGATCGGGGTTCTTTTTCTGGCTGCCTGTGGTGTTCGTGGTGCGGATCGTTCTTGAGGCCGTGCCCGGAGGAATGTGAAATGCGAACAACAGGCTCGAGGATATGAAATGAATGCGATGCAGAAGCTTCTCGACTTCCTTACCAAATTGGCTGACTCGAATCTTCAGTACTCACTCGAGTGCAATCGGGGGGAGGCCATCATGGTGCTCATCGCCGTCCCGGGTGAAAGATGGGAAGTCGAATTCTTTGCGGACGGCAATGTTGAGGTCGAGGTGTTCAAGACTCATGGGGGTGTCAAAGGTGAGTCGGAACTCGACCGACTGTTCAAGGAATTCAGTGATTAGAGGACTGCCAACAACCACCTGCACGTTATCGTCGCATACGCGCCCAAACGTGAGGTGAAGCGTTCGCATTGACAAATCACCATGAAGAAGACATGGCACCTTCGTCAATTGAGATGGTGGCTCTTCGCTGTAGCCCTGATCCAAGCTGGTCTGCTTCTCACCGTGACGTTTGATCACGGTGTCACCCACAGTATGAACGTCGCGGCGATTGCCGGGCACTGGGTCACCTTCTTTCTGATTGGTGTTCGAAGAAGACATGGCCTCACCACAACCGATGCAGCGTTTGTGGTTGGCAGCTTCTTTGTGTATCGAGCCAGCATGGAACTCGCTGTGGCAATTCTGAGACAACTATGCGAACAAGACCTTCGACACGTACGCAGTAAGGCCGCGGACGGCCATCCTGCGCGCATCATGCTGATGCGTTATGAACGAGGAAATGATAACCCCTGATGCAATCCTGGCGGTGATGCGGGACCCGAAGAATCGCAAGCGCAAGCTCTGGACCGCGAGCGTTGTTCTTGACCGGATCAGTCACTTCGGCCTCGGGCCTCGGGCAGATCCGACAGCAGCCGGGCAGCAGGAAGACGCAACAGATCAAGGCGACAGCCTCTGTCATCACTCTCATTTGTCTTGGCCTTTCCCGTTTCTTGAGGGGCAAATTGCGCGTATCATATCACTCCCGAAAAGATGAGCAGATCATACAGAACGTGGCAGGTGATCGGGCCCCAAAGCCTCCTCCTCTTGACGTACCATACCGCAAGAATCAGTGACCATGCGAAGGTGTCAAGCACAGCGGCAATGCCTTCGCCCCAATGAATGCCGCCAAAGATGAGGCCGCTGAGGACAACCACAAGCGTGGTGCTTCGAATATGCTTCTTCAATTCGGTGGTCAGGATTCCCCGATAGACAAGTTCCTCCAGGAAGCCCGCAGTGAGCGCCGCATAGACGATTACAATTCCACGAAGAGGCTGGGCCTCGGGGAACTCGTAGCCTGGATGCAACCTAGCAGGGAACACCGAGCGCAGCCACCAATGTAACTGCCATCTATCGACAACTATCAGTAACGCGCAGACGCCGACACCGGCCAGCACCGATACGACGCTGACACGCCCTGGGAATCCCACCTCGCGCAGCGATATGACGCGGCTCTTCGCCAGGCAGACGATCGTGATGACCGGAATCACCAGGAAGAAGAGAACATCCAGAGTCCATAGCACACCAGGATGCGCGTCGCCCAACGCGATCAGATATAGATCGTTCAGGTACAGGGGCCACACGAGCAGGAGGATGATGCCGAGTGTACGTTTCATGCCGGGCTAGAAGGACCTCCAGGGCGATGTCGCAGGCTTGCTCCTCTTGAACACACCATACCAGCGGCAGAACGGATAGAGGAGCACAAGGCCGCCCATCCAAACCAGATACAGAACCGCAAGACTGGCCCACCGCGGAAACGCCAGGCCGGCGACGCCATACAGATACAAGTGCGCGACGTAGAAGAAGAAAGGCGTTCTGCCGAACGTAAGCAGGGGACTCAACGCCCCCTGCCCCACCCGCGCAAAGAGCGCCAGCAGGATCAGGCAGAGGCCCAGCGTCAGTAGCACCATGACCAGCGACGGCGGATACTTGGTCACGTTCAGGAACCCGATCCAGCCGGTACCCGGCGGATGGAGGTTTCCGAATCGACCCGCCAGCCGCAATGCCGAGAACATGAGGAGAAAGACCACCCCGCCCGCAAATGCCAGCCGCACAGCCAGCCGCCGATCGCGCACGATTATCTTCCCAAACGCCAGCCCCAACCCCGTGACGCCGAACCAGGGAATCAGCGGGTAGTAGACCTGGACGATCCCGGTCTGTCCCGGCACCAGGAGCACTCGCACCGGCGGCGAGAACAGGTGATCGACCTGTCCGGAGCCCGGCGTAAGAAACTGCGTGATCAGAACAGCGCCTACGCTGATCGCAATGCAGACCGCCGGTCTGAGCCGTCGGAGCAGAGCCCAAAAGACCATGGAAGCCCCGAGGCAGAAGAGAACCCCGAAATAGAGGAACGGCATGCCCCCACCGCCTGGCGCGCCAGTGGCCTGCATGTGGCCGCCAACCAAACCGAAAAGCCACGCCGGATTTTCCAGCAGGAACTGGCAGCCGATCAGTACGAACCCGCGTCTGAGAAGGAGTCGTGTGATCTGCGCGTTGGGCCAGCCCTTCTTCCGTCTCGACTCGGCGAAGAGGATGATGCCGACACCCATCAGAAAGAAGAAGCCGGGCGCGCAGATGTGGGAAACGAACCGGGTCAGAAACGCCGGGATGCTGGAGTACTCCGGCAATGGCAGCCCCCAGAACTCACCGGGATGTACCTTCGCCACGAAGTAGTTCGCGTGATCCAACGCCATCAACACGACGATCAGACCGCGTAGAGCGTCCAGGCAAACCAACCGGGACCCCACCTCGGCCTGGGATCCACGCTCAGTGCCCTGGAAGCCGCCCGGCCCGGCATCGGTTGAGGCATCGCCTGGCGGTGTCTCGATCATAAGGGCCATCCCCGCGCAGACTCAATTCGCGTCAGTGGCCTGCGGCCACACGCCGAAGGCGGCCCGCCACCCGTATTTCCGGCAGATCAGCCAGACCATCAGCACGATGGGGATCAGGAGCGCGATGCCGTCGGCCACCAGCATGTGGGAGCGCATCCTGCCAGGCGCGGATCGGAACACGAAGACGATCATGTCGGTAAGGTTCACGCACAGGCCGCAAACCACGTAGAGCCACGTGACGGTCGGAGCCCAACCACGGCCCTTCATCCAACCTCGTCCGGACACGAGCAGTAGGAACCCCAGATACGTGCCCATCGCCGAGGAAAGCATCCCCCACTCAACGCTCAGGCCCATGGCCTCCACGCCGTGTGCGGCGAGATCCCCGCGAAACAACGGTTCACCGATCAGCGGGATTGTGCGCCCCCGCGCCAAGGCGTTTTCGAGAGCCTGATCCCCGGCGTCGCCCATCAGAATGCGCATGCCGTTTGTGACGAACGGGATGAAACCGGTGACTACCCCGATGATGCCGATGCAGAACAGGATGATTCCCGTGAATCGGCGTTTGCGGTTCAGCCCCTCGTTCATCAATCACTCCGCTCAAGGCCTCACGCGGTCACCCGGAGCTACTGCGCGGCGGGTCTCGTTTCCGAACGGCAGACGAGAATCCTCAAATCCGCCAAACCCGCTCGCGCAATCGTTCCCGTCTCCTCCAGTCGCACAGCCGGATCGAGCAGTTCGGCGGTGTACTGCGACATGCGAATCGCGCTCTCACGCCGAGGCCACACCTTCGCCAGGCGGCTGGCGACCGCCATGGCCGTTCCGACGACCTGGAACTGCCGGGTCGGCCCGAAGAGATCGCCCTTCATTTCGCCCGTGCCGAGCACGATGTCCACATCATACGTCACGTGCGGCTGTCTGGCGACAAGATCCGGCAGCGACCGGAGCATCTCGCACGCCGCGTCGAATGCGCGTTGAGCGTGGTTCGCGCCAGGCTGCTTTGGCGGCCAGCACGCGGAGACCGCGTCACCCATGAACTGGATCACGATGCCGGAGTGCTTCTCCACCTTATCGCACATGTGAGTAAGGTGGCGCTTCAGGATCTTGATGATGTCTTCAGGGCCGAGCTCTTCCGTCAGTTGGTGCAGATTGACGATATCCGCAAGAAGAACCGTCCCAATCCCCTCGAAGCTCCGGGGCGGGGATTGCGGTCGGCTCCTGCGGAATGGGTTCTTCATGTTTGGAGAAGTCGCTCGATTCGTTCCAGAGAACGCACCAGATTCTCTCTTGCAGGACGTTCGTATGTTCGAGCGAAGTGGGGCGTGTGAAATATCCGTTCTCGCGCCAAGAGAGACTTGAGGAACTGCGCACGGCCACACCAGAACTCGTCATCGGCCAGCCACGAGTACTCGCTTCTGACTGCGAATTCGTACGCATCGAACACGTCCGCAGGCTGGGCCAGAATGGACAGGTCAATATCGACGATTATCTTGCCGTCCATGCCGGACGGCACACAGTCATGCTTTGTTAGCAGGATCAAATCGCGCACGGCTGCCGACAACTCCTGCGGCGCCCCCATTGCACCGAGATCAGTCGCGGCCCGGTCGGCGCTTCTCTCCTCATTGTCTCGTGCCTTCGATTCATAGACGGCGTCGTGATACCACAGGGCCAGTTCCGCGATCGGCGGATTCTCGGCAAGATCCCGAACAGCATCGAACTCCACCAGGCACTGCGCAACGTGGCAAAGATTGTGGTAGGCCCTCGTCCCATCCTCATAGAGTGAGACTAAGCCCTCATACGTCTCCCTCACGCCGCGTTTCGCGTCGAGGGTATTGCAGAGCGAAGACCACTGCGAAAAATCAGTCCTGTTCATGGCGGGCAAGTATCATTTCGTACACGGGAACCGGAACGTACTGTTTGATGACGTCTCGCCATCCCTCGGGGCCGATCAGCCCCTTCACGAGACTCGAACTCACTTCGGCAATCTCTCTCGGCGGCATCAGAAACACGGTGGTGATGTCGGGCTGGAGATCGTCGTTGATGTGCCGCATCCCGCGCTCAAATTCGTAGTCTCGCACATCGCGTACGCCGCGAAGGATGTACTGGGCTCCGACAGACCGTGCATAGTTCACGAGGAACTCATTCTGGAAGGAGTCCACGCAGACCTTTTCCATTGTCTGCACCGACTCGCGGAGAACAGACAGGCGGTCTTCAAGGGAGAAGGAGTACTTCTTGTCTGGGTTTTCCCCGATTGCGACAACAAGCTCATCGAACAACTGCGCGCCCTGCTCAACCATCCAAAGATGGCCGTTTGTGATTGGATCGAAACTCCCAGCATAGACCGCCTTCTTCATGGTCACTCCTCCGCTATTCGCCGGTCTGGGTAGAACGGGCCTGTCCGCCTTTTTCGAAATCCACAGGAAAGCCATCCGGATGGTGAGTCTTCAGGAATTCAATGTCATCCGGGGATAGGTTCTCGAGAGGTATGGAAACCGGGCTTCCCGAACGGCTCTGCGTGATAAGACAGGGGCGACCGTCATGGTGCTTTCCGTACCGAAAACTTCGCCGCCCAAGGAACTTCCGCACCGAACCGTCCTTTCGCTTTATCACCGAACCATCCTTCCGAACAAGAGTGAAGATATGTTCGTGCCGCGAGGGTGCCTGGGGACGGTGTTCGTCTTCTGTGGGCGTGGTGGTCGGTTGCGCGATAGTCCGGCGTCCTTGCTGTTCTACCCCGATATGTCTCAATCGCCATTGGTGCCCGACGTGATTTGGACATTCCAGGAAGACGAAGTCCGGCGACGCATCTTCAGGAGGCTCATGGTAGAGGAAATATGTGTCGGCCTCTCCCGCCGAGCATTTCCAGCTGTAGTCTGAGCAACCACGGTTGGCCTCGATCAGTTCGCGCAAAGTGCGGGGGTACCTTCCGTGGTCCCCGAAGAAGACGGCGACACTGGCGGCGGTCTGCTTCATCATCCACTCGCAATGATCTGCTGAGGTCCGGAGTTCGTCATCCGTCAAGCGCGGAGCCGTCATGCACCCTGAGAGCCCGAAGGCGAGAAAGACTGAGATTGCTTCGGCTTTCATCTGTAATGATTCACGTCAGAGGCTCGTCTCTCCGGCGATTCATCGGAACAGAGCCCGTACCGCCTCCTGCGCCTCTCGCGGCCCCGGAAGCTGGTTGCCGTAGAACGTCTTCGAGTTGATGGCCAGCAGACGTTTCCCGGTCTTCTGCACGGTCCCGACCCAGGCTCCGTCGGGCAGCGTGCCTGTGGTTCGCTTCACGAACTCCACATGCGGCAACGCCATGTTCCACGTCTTGTGGATGATCGCCCCGTCTTTCACCATGATCAACAGGGCATCGCCGTCACGGAGCCTAGTTTTCTTTTCGTCCACCGGCGTGCCTCGCGCTTCACGCCCGCGGTTGGGCTTAGTCTTTCGAGTCCGACGCCTCAAACGCGAACCCTATGGATCGTGACGCTTCTTTCAAGGTCTTTACCGGAATGTCCCGTGAAAGCCAACAGCAGGTCAGGTTGTCGGGAGACACGAGCAAGCACTTCCGCGAGTGGGCGACGTGCTGTTCGAGGATCTCCTTCGCGAAATCGTACGTCTTGGTCAGGTCGATAATCGTTGCCTTGTTTCCCGGCGAAAGGGGTATCATGACGAAAGCCCGCCTGAGTCCAACAACTTTCGCAAGGAATCCAAGACGTCCCTCAGCCCCATCTGGCGCGAGTTGTTTCATTGAGCGAAACAGATCCTGGCTCCACACACCATGCGTGCCCCACAGGCTGTCGTCCGGCGCAAGAGAGAACACGAAACGCATGAATGCAGAACCGTCCCTGACGTCTGATATGACCCAGGTTAACGACAAATCCGGCTTGATCCAAGGTTCGCTGTTCATCTTCGCCTGCGAAAACGTCACGTCGTTCTGAATTGCGTTCCGGAGCATCGCGGGACGCTCGTCAACCGTCGCCGCTCTCTTTCAATCAGCAACCGCACACCAGTGCTTGTTGATTCGTTCTTGAATCCGCTCCCGATCCCACAGGGCGGAGTCAAAATCTCCGTCGCTTCGGTACATGTAGCCTACGTGATGGAAGTTGAGGGTGACCACATGAGAAAAGCGCACGGCAGCCACGCCGTTCGTCTCAAGTTCTGCATATACCTTGTAGGGCCGAGAGACGTGACGGGGAGAGAACTTGTCTTCGGCCCAGACCCGTTCGAGATTGCTTCCCTGCGCACCTTTGTCCCGAAGCCGTTGCACCATGGACTGTGCCTTCTCGTCGAACTCCGGGAGGTGTCTTCGAAATGAACTGATCCGCATCTGCAGACCGACATGGCTGGCTGCCGATGCCAGGAAGAAGAAACCTACGCACAGCAGGACAGGTATGAAAGCGCGAGCCTTACACCTTTTCCACTGGGTGAAGACTCCCACGAAGCTGTAGACCGTGAAGACGGGCAGCCCGAAGAAGCACAGCAAGAAGACCAGAACAAGCGGCGGCAGAGTCCAGATTATCATTCGCTCGGGCGACCAAACCGGCAGAAATCGGAACGCGGTCCAGCCAACACCGAGGCAAATGGTCCACACTATGCGGGCCTTCATCTTCATTCCAAAACTCGAACCCCTGTGTCGTCAGAAACCAGCCCCCAGAGCCCCCCCCGGCACCCCGGTAGAGTAGCGCCGACGGGCGGAATGGTCGAGTTCTTTCGAGAAAGGACCGACGAGCCAGCGTCACTCCATCACTCTGCCCCCCACAACCAGACGACCTGCTGATGCCCCGTGTCCGTGATCAGCGATACGGTCTGGGAATCATTGCCCCACGCGTACCATTCCGGGTCCCTAATCCCGGAACCATGCCGCCGGTCTGAACGTGACATAGACGCTGCCGCCCTGTTTGGTCCACTGCGGCGGCGGGCAATAGAACTCCCGGCAGCAGTCAACCCTGTTTAGATGTCGCGTTTGCAGTAGTCGCCGCGAGGCGTGTGACCCCAAAACGTGCAGGCTTTGAGACAGCCTCCCCGCCTTCGCATCAACCCTCCGATGCGGTCTCACGCCTGTGGCGTCATTTCTGAGGTCGGATGCGGCGCGTTCTGCGAGAATGTCCCCTTTTTGTCCCCTTGGCCTTCGCCCTGGACGATGTCCCCTTTGTCCCCTTTTTGTCCCCTTTACGGACCAACACGTAATACGTCCCGCGTCCCGTGGTTCCGACCCTCGTAAATACGTCCTTCTTCAGGAGATCGTTCAGATCACGGGAGGCCGTCTTCTTGGTGACACCGGTCAGTTGCTGATACTCGATGTTGCCGATTCGGCCCCGTTCCTTGACGAAGTCCACCCCCTTCATCTGTCTGTGATTCAGGTCAAGACCGGCCATCACGCTTGTCGTCAGCCAATCCCGCCACAGCGTCACGACCCACTGGCCGCCCTCCTGGCGGAAGTCCGGCTCCGGCAGGCTGGCGTCACGGCACAAGGCAATCATGTCGAGCGTGCCGGTGCCAGCCTTCTCGATGTAGTGCGCCAGAAACAGGGGATCGGCGATGAGCGGATTGCGCGGAATGGAGGCGTGCGGCTGCCGCAACAGCTCAGGTGTCAGAGGGGGCGGCAGTTCGCCCGGATTCCATACCTCCAGGCGGTCGGCGAACAGCATCACTTGGACGCTGGCATGGCTGGTGTAGTCCCGATGGGCGACGGCGTTTACGATAGCCTCCGCGACCGCCTGTTTCGGCAATTCGTACTCGACCGGCGCTTGCGGCCCGCTTTCCCTGGTGCCGACAGACCGGTTGATCTTGGACATCACGAAGTCCACGGCCTGGTCCACAAGGTCAAACACGCGCCCCTTGTAGAGTTGGTAGGAAGGGATCGGCTTGCGCACCTCGGTACCGTGGAAGTGCAGGCACTTGACCTCCGATGTCGGCAGGAAGCGTTGTGGGTTCTCGCCGAAGAGCAGGACGGCGGCATGCGTCGGGGCATCGCCCTCAAGCAAATTGAGATGGGCCAGCGCGTCCTTCGTAGGCGTGTTCTCGTCGAGTGAGTACTGCCGCTCCCGGCGCGCTGTACCGAGGAAGCTCCGCACTTTGTCCTCGGAGATGTCCGCCAGCGTGGCGCGGGGGCATGCCGCAGCATCAAACGGCAGTGTGCGAAGGTCGCCGCTCCGCGCCAAATGCTCGACGAGACTAGCGTATAGCGCCGCCGTCAGATCGGGAATGTTCGTGAAACGACGGCGGATGAGTTGAGCGCCAGCCTTGCGGATGAGCTTAAGCATCTTCGGGTTCCGCGAGGCGTCGTCGGTGCCCTTGACGAAAATGATCCGCGTCCTGCCCGTGTGCGTAGATCGGTCGAACTCGCGCTCTGTCGGAGAGACGCCCTCCGCGTCCTCGTAGCCGTACTCATTCCCGAACAGTCCCACATAAACCCCGCAGCGGTCCACTTCGTCCAGATACACGTCGTCGGCGCGACGGTCTGAGGCGGGCAGGTCTTCGAAGAGGAAGACATCGAAGAAGCGACGCAACAGCGGGTCGCCGCGAATGTAGTCCCGCAGTGCATGCCGCTCGGCCTGTAGTTCCTTCTGGACGCTGCTTATGAAGATGACCATGCTCATGACATCCCGACCCCGCTGCCTTCGACCCTCCCTGCCCCCGGTAGAGTAGCGCGGATGGGCGGGGCGGTCGAGTTCTTTCATGCCGGGACGCTGTTGTGCGTCGAGGGGTTTCGAGCAAGTTCCCGAGTTCAGCCAGAGGCTGATCGGCCTCAGGCCGAAAGTTCCCGAGCAAGTTCTCGGATGTGTGACACAAATGTGACAGAAAGCGCCGCATTGAGTTGCATCGCGCTGCATCTGACTGCAGTGATTTGCAGTTCCGGCCATAGCCGGGAATCGTGCGAAAGGGCCTGCAAACAGGGGATAACGTGCTATTGGCGGGGGTTTTGGGGTGATGGGGTGAAAATGGCTTTTGCGGCTCCGGAGGCCGACGCTCTATCCAATACAATCGCGTTGCGGGATTGTAACGGTGGGTGTGGATTGGCGGGCGGTCCGTGTAAGGCGGCAATTGTACAGACTGGAATCGGGCTCAAACGGGCTTCAGGATGACGTTGACGTCATACTCGCTGAACGTGCCGACGTAGTAGTGGTCCTGCCACACGCGTTCGCGGCCTGCGGCGAAGGCGAGGTTGTTGAGGAAGCCGAGCGCGATCTCCTCGGGCGAGTGGTCCGGGTTTCCGCGCAGCGCGGCGTGCAGGTGGTCAGGCATGACCGAGAGCGATTTGATAGCGTAATCCTTCTTGCGGGCTACGGCGAAGCATTGATCGCGAAGCGCGGCGAGGAGCTTGTAGTCGGTGATGGTGCGGCGGCCCCAGACCACGAGTACGAGGTGCAGGTTGTACCAATAGCGGCTCCGTTTCCTGGCGGCGGGTTCGGCGAGGTCGACGTCGGGTTGTGCCACGGTGTAGTCCTGCAGCCGCTTGACGTAGCGCGGGTCGACGAAGTCCTCCTTGACGATCTGCTTGCGGATGTAGCCTTCAACCGCCTTGCGCGTATTGTCGCCGAGCGTGCGGACGGCCAACTTGCGGCTGAAGGCCACCGGCGTGCCGGCCTGGCGCAGGGCGTGCTGGAGCCGGCCCTTGACGCGGCCGGCGAAGAAGACCGGGCTGACCTGCGGCTGGACGCGGAACAGGATCTGGAGTCTGTCGGCCTGTTGTTTGGCCTCGATGAACTGGAGGCCGTCCTTCGCCCAGAGCGGGGCGAGTCCGCCGGCGACGCGCAGCGTGTGGCCGGGGAAGAAGACGCCGTCGGAGAGCCAGCCGGTCCAGTCGTAGCGCAGGGCGTGCGAGACGTGGAGCGCTTTGGGTGAATAGAGGGGCTTGGGCTTGCCCCATTCCTTGGCGAGTTCTCTGAGCTCCTCCGGACTGGGGACCCAGGGCGGTCTTCGGGTGGTTTGATCGGAGCTCATGTTGGGAGATGTCTGTAGCATCAGAGAGAATCGGGGGCAAGGAAGAAAATCCATGAGGGGAACAGAGGGGGAAGCGGGTTCCAATCTTTCTCCCCCACGACCGAGGTCGTGGGGGCCGGAGGGCGCGGTGGCCGAGCCCCGCCACGACCGAGGTCGTGGGGGCCGGAGGGCGCGGTGGCCGAGCCCCGCCACGACCAAGGTCGTGGGGGCCGCAGGCTGCGGTGGCCGGTCCCCGCCACGACCGAGGTCGTGGGGGCCGGAGGCCGCGGTGGCCGGTCCCCGCCACGACCGAGGTCGTGGGGGCCGGAGGGCGCGGTGGCCGGTCCCCCCCCACGACCTTGGTCGTGGGGGGAGAAGATTGGGGTCTGGCCCGCAGAGGAGGCGCGAGGCCGCCAGGCGTCTGAATCACCGGCCCCCACCCCGCCTCCGGCGGGGCAGCCGGCCACCGAGCTCGGGATAGCGGAAGCAGGTGACGACGTGATCGTTGACCATTCCGACCGCCTGCATGTGGGCGTAGCAGATGGTACTGCCGACGAACGAGAAGCCGCGCTGCTTGAGGTCCTTACTCATGCGGTCGGACACGGGCGTACGCGCGGGTATTTCGCGCCAAGTCCGGTAGGCGTGGATGAGCGGCGCGCCGTCGACGAACCGCCACATATACCGATCGAAGCTGTCGAACTGTTCCTGCACGCTGAGGAAGGCGCGCGCGTTGCGCACGGCGGACTCGATCTTAAGCCGGTTCCGGACGATACCGGGGTTCCGGAGCAGGGCTTGAATCCGGCGCGCATCGAACCGTGCCACCTTGTTCGGATCGAACTTGTCGAACGCGCGGCGGTAGTTCTCGCGTTTCTTGAGGATGGTGAGCCAGCTGAGGCCGGCCTGCGCGCCTTCGAGCACGAGGAACTCGAACAGCAGGCGGTCGTCGTGGACGGGCACGCCCCACTCCGAATCGTGGTAGGCGACGTAGAGCGGGTCGGACCCCGCCCATTCGCAGCGTGCCGGCGATGCTGTTTTCATGGTTCAACCCGCCGCGGCGGGTGCTCGATGCTGGTCTGCTAGCGATCCCACTCGATGACGAACGGGGCCATGGATTTGCCGGACCGGACGCCCCAGCTCGACGAGCTATAGACCATGCCGTAGCGGGTCCACCTCCGGTCTGACGACTCGTCATGCACCTCGCCGAACGTCCAGCGTTCGCCGGTGATCCATCTTGGCGGTTTTCCGCCCTCCACCACAAAGCCGACGAAGAACCGGCCGCCGTGCGCGGCCCTGTAAACGAACCGGTTTTCGGACTCGCTGGCAATGGTAACGAGGTGTCCGCCGCGTTCTTCGCAGAATCTTCTGGCGTCCTGCCAGCGCATGGGCAGACCGCAGTAGAAGTAGTGATGCCCCTGGAACTCGCGGGTGCGGCTCGGCATCTGGCCGGGTTTCTCGGCCATCTCCTTGAAGGCAGGCAGCGCGCGCAGGATGGACTGGACGCGCCGGCACAGGCCTTCCTGCGTGGCGGGCACGCCGCCCCATTCCTTGATCAGCCGTTCCCCTTCCCGCTCCGCGGCGGCCAGATCGAGCCGGCGCACGGCCTGATAGAGGTTCTCCATGAGCATCCCCTCGAAGTCGTCCCAACAGGAGAGTCGTTCGAGGGAGCACAGAGTCTTGATGGGCGACGGATCCTGGAGGCTATTTGTGCGCAAAGCGAGTTCGCGCAGCGGCATGCCAGCAAGCGGCGAGATATCGGTCACAGGCGTCTCGTACAAATAGAGCGTCTCGAGCGGCGCGCCGCGCAGTGGCGAGAGATCGCGGACTTCGGTCCCAGCGATGGTGAGATTGGTGAGCGGCATACCCTGCAGCGCGGAGAGATCCGTGACCTTTGTATCATAGATATACAGATCGGACAGTTGCATGCTCCGCAGGGGCGAGAGGTCGCTGAGTTCGCCGCGGCCGACGTTCAGGGTCTTGAGCGGCATGCCGGCCAGCGGCGCGAGGTCGGTGACGCGGGTATACGAGGCCCACAGGCGGGTCAGCTTCATGCCGCGCAGGGGCGAGAGATCGGCGGTCTCGGTTTCGGCGATGTTCAAGTCGACGAGCGGCAGGCCTCGGAGCGGGGTAAGGTCCTTGATCTTGGTCTTTCTCAAGTCGAGGTGCGTGACGGGCAACCCCTGCAGGCAGGTCAGATCGGAGATCGGCTGGTTGCTGACGCAGAGGAACATGCTGCCGTCGGGGAGCACCTCGATTCGATTGGCGACAATTCCTCGCGCGGCGAGGATATTGCGGGTAACCTGCTGGAGCGTTTCGGCCTGCGCGCCCATACGCCGGCCCATGGCGGTGGCTTCGGCGTAGCGCTTCTGTTCGGCCATGGCGGCCATGAGGTCGGCGAGGCTGGCGGGCATCAATTCGGAGCGGCCGCGGTTTTCGTCGCGCAACCGCCTGCACAGGGCTTTGTTCAGGCGGGCTTCCCTCGAGGTGGGTTTGAGGCGCAGGGCTTTTTCGTAGGCGGCCTCGGCCTCGGGCAACCGCAGCATCGACTGGAGGATATCACCGCGCAGCGCGTGGTAATCCGCATTTTCCGGCTCCAGAGAGACGGCGTAATCGACGTTGCGCAGCGCCCTGCTGAAGTCGGCTTGCGCCACGAGCGATTTGGCGAGCGAGAAGAAGGCGGGCGCGGTTTCCTGGAGTTCGCCGAGCGCGCGCTGGGCGCGGATACGCGCCTGGACATTGACGCGGGTGTAGGTGGCCACGATGGCGAAGAGGCAGGCGGCCATGACGAACGCGGTGACGCTCGCGGTCTTGTTGCGTTTGATGAAGAGCCCGAGCTGGGTGAAGGTGCCGGCGCGCTGGGCGGAGGTGGCGAACCCATGCTGATAGGCTTCGATATCCTTCTGCAGCTCGCGCACGCTCTGGTAGCGTGCGGAGCGTTTGGTGGCCATGGCCTTCATGGTGACGGCGGCGAGCGAATCGGGGATACGCAAGCCGTCGATATGTTTCAGCGGCGCGATGCGGAACGGCTGTTTGCGGGATGTCTTGATGGTGCGCGGGTTATAGGTGGACGGGTGCGGGATGCGTCCGGTCTGGACCTTCTCGATGACTTCGCGCAGGCTTTTGCCCTGGATCGGCTTGCGCAGCGTGAGGATATTGTAGAGGATCGCGCCGAGCGAGTAGATATCGGAGCGTTCGTCCACCTGGTCGGTCAGCCCGCGCGCCTGTTCGGGCGACATGAACTCGGGCGTCCCCATGACGAGCCCGGCCATGGTTTTGAGCGGGCCGTTGGTGGCATCGCGCCGTTCGGGCTCGATGTCTTCGGGGGCGAGCGTGCGCTGCAGTTCGCGGCTTTTTCGCGTGAGGACGACCTTCTTCTGCCTGCGCGGCAGGACCTTGACGAGGCCCCAATCGAGGACGAGCACCTCGCCGTACTCACCGATCATGATATTGTCGGGCTTGAGGTCGCGATGAATCACGCGTCTGGAATGGGCGAAGGCGATGGCATCGCAGGTTTTCTGGAAGATATTGAGCAGGCGCGGGAGCGGGTATTCCTGGATGGTCCTGCGGTCGCCCTTCACGATCCGGTTCAGGATCTCGGCCAGGGTGATCCCGTCGATAAGCTTCATGGTATAGAACAGGTGCCCTTCGGCGCCGGCGCCGAGTTCATAGATGGGGACGATGCCGGGATGCTGGAGCTGGGAGGTGACCTGCGCTTCGCGGATGAACCGGAGCAGTTCGACCTTTCCCATGCGTGAGGGGTCGGGCACGACCTTGAGCGCGACGTGTCGGCGCAGGTTGCTATCGACGGCCCTGAGGATGGCGCCCATTCCGCCCTTGGCGATCACCTCGCCCACCTCATAGCGGCGCGCCTGCGGGGCGAGTTTCTCGTCGGGTTCAGGTTCGTCGTCGAGTCCGTACGCGTCGCAGAACCGGCGCACGGTCATGAGGCCGGCGTCCATATCGGACTGGACGGCGTCCTGGATCCTGCGGAAGGCGACGCGGCCGGTGGCCGAGAGCTGGCCGTCCCCCTCGGTACTGCCGGCGGGCTCGGCATCGCGCTTGTCGGGGATGGTCACCTGCCGCCCGCAGGTGGGGCACGGCACAATGCGGCCGGCGTGGACGGCATCGGCCTCGAGCCGCTGGGAGCAATTTGGGCACAGGAATTTCATCGGCGTCTGGTCCCCGCTTACACTTCCGCCCCGACGGCAGCGCGCCATCGGTCGACCTGTTCGGAGCAGCCGATGCTGTGCAGGTAGGCCTGTTCGAGGGTGGGCCCGGCCCGGCCGGCGATCTGGCGGCGCTGCTCGTTGTCGAGCACGTCCGCGACATGAACCGCGGTGAGCACACTGAACCGGTCCTGTGCGGCCTGCGACGGGGCGTGGTGGAAGGAGGCGGCGTCGACGACCGCATCGCTGAAGCCCCAAACGCCGAGCAGGTAGCCGCCCACCTCCGCGTGGTTCACGCCGAGCCGGTCCCGTTCGGCGAGGTGGGCCGGCAGGCGCGCATCGCTGCGCAGATAGATGGCTTCGCTCTCTTCGGGCAAATTGGCGATGATGAGCACCTTCGCGATATCGTACAGCAGCCCGGCGATAACGGCGTGGTCGGCCAGAGCGGGTTCGGGGGCCGCCATCCGCGCGATGGCCCCGGCCAGCAAACCGACGGCGATGCTGTGCGCATACAGCTCGTGAATCGCGAACGTCTCCGCCTGCTTGCGGGTGAACAGGCTGAACACGCCGGCCACCAGGACGAGCGCGCGCACGGTTCGCATGCCGAGATAGGCCACGGCGTGGCGGACGCTCTCGATATGGTGCGGCAAGCCGAAGAACGCGGAATTGACCACCTGCAGAATTTTCGCCGTCAGGGTGACGTCCCTGGCAATCACGGCCGCGACCTGATCGAGCGGGGTTTCCGGCCAGCTCAGCAACCGCTGCAACTCGAAGTAGTGCTCGTGCACGGTGGACATGGCCTCGAACCGGGCGACGACGGCGGCCAAGTTGGGGTCGGCCAGGCGCCGATGCACCACGGCAGCTCGTTCGATCGCTTTCTGGAAACGTTTCGGCCCGCAGTGCTTGGAGATGGTCTGGTCGAGGAGCATCGGGGTTTTGAGGATGGCGTCGCGTTCGGTGGAGGCACAGAACATGATGCGCAGGCTATTGGGGTATTTCTGCCGGACAATGTCGAACAGGGCGAGCCCGTCACGCTCCGGCAGGTACATATCGGCGACGACGACATCCATGCGGTGCCGCGCGAGCACGCGCAGCGCTTCGTCAGCCGTCCGCGCGAAGAACATGTCCCACGCGCCGGAATGCGCCCGAAGCATCTCATGTGTGCGGCGCAAGGCCCGCTCATCGCCGTCCACGACCAGCAGGTTCTTCGGCTCAGGCGCTATTGCCACAGCGCATCCCCCTTCTGCCCGGCGCACGCCCTCCTCACGGGCCGGCCGACCTACCACATCAGGTGGGGACTATACACCAATCCCCGGCGAAAAGCGAGCCGGAAATGAAGGGAACAGGCCGGCTTTGCGCGGGGGGCGGTTGCTCAACGCGCTTCCCAATACTGCCAGACTCCGGTCTTCTTACCCGCCGCGTAGCTGCCGGCCATCTCCTTCTCGCCGGTTCGTCGCCAGAAGGTCCAGACTCCGTGCTGGAGGCCGGCCTTGTATTCGCCCTCCTTGGCCTTGGCTCCGTTATCGTGCCAGAACGTCCAGCGCCCCACCATCCTGCCGTCTTCGACGAAGCCCTCGGCCGCTTTCGCACCGTTGTCGTGCCAGCGCGTCATCAGGCGCCGGCCGGGCTGTTCGAACGTCACGAACTTGACGACCTTCCCGTCGCGATAGGTTTCTTCGGCCTTCTTGGTGCCGTCGGGGCCCCAGTAGGTCCATTTCCCTTCCTTCGCGCCGTCCGTCAAGACGCCCTGACTGGCCACGGTACCACCGGCCTGGTGCCACTGCACGTGCAGCTCGGCGCCTCCGTCCAGAAACGTCACCGACTGCTTGATCTGGCCGCCTTCATGGGTCTCCTCGGTCTCCAACTTGCCGGCTTCGGTCCAGTAGCTCCATTTCCCCTCTTTCTTCCCGTCCACCAGCAGGCCCTCACACTTTTTCTGGCCGTTCGGGAACCAGAAGGTGCTCTTGCCGTGGCACTGTTCGCCTTTGACGTACGCCTCGCACTTCTTCTGCCCGTTCGGGAACCAGTAGGACTGAACGATACGGCCGCCGCCGAGGAAATGGCGTTTGGCGTCCACTTTCCCGTCGCGGTAGAGTTCCTCGGACGTCTTGCTGCCTTTCTCGTCCCAATAGGCCCACCGCCCATCCTTCTGCCCCCACTTGAACATGCCTTCGGCCGCCTTGCGGCCGTTTGGATGCCAGCGGGTCCACAGGCCCGTGCGGGTCAGCTCGCCCTTGCCGCCGATCAACGCTTCGCCGCGTTCCTTGGTCTTGCCGTTGGCGTACTTGACCTCGACGACCTTGGAGTAGAGGCCCTGACGGCGGCCGGCCGGCTCGCCGCGGCTGTCCCGTACGGGACCGAGCAGGCCGAGGCAAAGGACAAGAGACAGAAGAAGGCATCCGCGCCGTCTCATAGCAGATTCCTCTCGGTTTCAGGAGAACGTATCAAAGCCCGGCCGCCGAATGCAAAACATTCCCGCTTGTTTTCTGCGCGTGTATCGGCTATTTTCCTCCCGTTTTCCACGGCCGGCAGACCGGCCGTGTCATGCATCAGGAGGGTAAGACATGGCGCGCAAGTTGAAGGGCAATGCGCTGATTGCGCAGAGCGGCGGCCCGACGATGGTGATCAACGAGACGCTGGTCGGGGCGGTGCTGGAGGGCAAGCAGCATCCGGAGATCAAGGGGTTCTACGGCTCGCTGCACGGAATTCAAGGCATTCTGAACGAGGAATTCATTGACCTGAAGCGGGAGACGCCCAAGAGCCTGGAAGCGGTAGGCCGGACGCCGTCCTCCGCGCTGGGGACAGTGCGCAAGAAGCCGACGGAGTCGGACTGCAAGAAGATTTTCGGGATTCTGCTGAAGTACAATGTGCGCTACTTCTTCTACATTGGCGGGAACGACTCGGCGGAGGCGACGCACATCATCAACGAAGAGGCGAAGACGGTCGGCTACGAGTTCCGCTGTTTTCATATTCCGAAGACGATCGACAACGACCTGCTGGAGAACGACCACACGCCGGGCTATGGGAGCGCGGCGAAATTCGTGGCCTGCGCGGTGATGGGCGACAATCTGGACAACCGGGCGTTGCCGGGCGTGAAGATCGACATTGTCATGGGCCGGCACGCGGGTTTCCTGACGGCGGCCTCGGCGCTGGCGCGCCGGTACCCTGACGACGGGCCGCATCTGATCTATCTGCCGGAGCGTCCGTTCAGCGTCCAGCAGTTCATTTCGGACATCGAGCGCGTGTACAAGAAGCTCGGCCGCTGCGTGGTGGCGGCGTCGGAAGGGCTGGCGGACGCGGACGGCGCGGCCATAGCGACGAAGTTCATCAACGAGAAAGACGCGTACGGAAACATACAGCTCAGCGGCACGGGCGCGCTGGGCGATCTGCTGGCGCAGCAGGTCAAGGCCAACACGAGCATCACGCGGGTGCGGGCCGATACGTTCGGCTACCTGCAGCGTTCGTTCCCGGCGCTCATCTCGGATGTGGACGCGCGGGAAGCGCGCAAGGTCGGCACGATCGCGGTCCAGCAGGCGATCTCGGGCGACGTTGACGGCTCGATCGCGATCCGGCGCAAGCCCGGCAAGGCGTACCAGATTGCCTACGAGCGCGTCCCGCTGCAGAGCGTGGCGAAGGCCACGAAGGCGATGCCGGCCAATTTCATCAACAAGGCGGGCAACGACGTCACGCAGGCCTTCATCGACTACGCCGCCCCGATCGTCGGCGAGTTGCCGCCGATCGGGCGGCTCAAAGGCGTAAAGGTCGCCAAGATCCGTTGAGGCGGGCCGCGGCCGCGGCGGGACGACGGCGGAAGCGCCGCGCGAAGCGGGCCGCGCCCGCCGTAGCGCCGCGCGAAGCGGGCCGCGCCCGCCGTAGCGCCGCGCGAAGGCGGGTTCTCGAGTTCAGCCGGAGGCTGATCGGCCTGTGGCCGAGAGTTCTCGAGGACGTTCGCGAGCAAGTTCCCGAGCAAGTTCCCGAGTAAGTTCTCGAGTAGGTTCTCGAGTAAGTTCTCGAGTAAGTTCTCGAGAAAGTTGCAGGGAAGGCCGGATGAGTTCCTCCGACATCACAAAGAGCAACCCGCTGGTTTTCGGCCGAAACGCGGACGAGGGGCTGGTGGCGATCGAGCACGTCCCCCGCGCCGCCGGATCGGGCGAGCCGGACCCGGCGGCTCCGGACGAGGTCGCGCTGTTCTTCCGCGAAGGCGAGGCAACGGTGTGCAGGCGCGAACCGTTCCGCCCGTTTGCCTGGGTGGAGAAGACCGAGCTGGGCCCGGACTGTCCGGGCCTTCACGAGGTGCGTGGGCTGAGGGGCGGGAACCGGCTGGACGCGCTGGCCGTGTTCACCTCCTGGGCCGGCCTCTCGGAGGCCAAGAGCTGGCTGGCGAAGAAGGCCGGGTTCAGCCCGGGCTCGCCGGATGCCCCGTTCCTGTTCCTATCCGATCCCGTCCAGCAGTACCTGATGCAGACCGGCCGCACGCAATTCAAGGGGCTAAGCTTCGGCCGGTTGAAGCGGTTGCAGGTGGACATCGAGACTTTCACGGCGGACGGGTACGAGTTCAGCAATGCGGACCGGAAAGAGGACCGCATCATTGCGATCGCGCTGGCCGACGAGACGGGCTGGACGGAGGTCCTCTCCGGCGAGGAGCTGGACGAGAAGGCGCTGCTTCGCGCATTCGTGGAGGCGGTGCAGGCGCGCGACCCGGACGTGATCGAAGGGCACAACCTCTTCAACTTCGACCTGCCCTACCTGGCGGCGCGGGCCCGACAGCAGCGGGTGAAGCTGGCGCTGGGTCGCGACGGCAGCACGCCGCGCCGGCGCGCGAGCCGCTACATGGTTGGCGAACGCCAGATTGCCTACACGCGCTTCGAGATCTTCGGCCGGCACATCGTCGACACCTACTTCCTGGTCCAGGCCTACGACATCTCGCACCGGTCCCTGGAGGGGTTCGGGCTGAAGGAGGTGGCGCTCCATTTCGGGCTCGCGCCGGAGAACCGCACCTACATCGAGGGGTCCGATATCGCCGCGGAGTTCAAGCGCCGGCCGGCGAAGGTGATGGAATACGCGAAGGACGACATCGTCGAGACGCGCGGCATCAGCAACCTGCTCTCGCCCAGCTACTTCGCCCAGGCCCAGATCCTGCCCTACTCCTATCAGAACATCTGCGTGCGGGGCAACGCGACGAAGATCGACGCGCTGCTCCTGCGCGAATACCTGCGGCAGGCGGCGTCTATCCCCGGCCCGGAGCCGACGCGCCGTTTCGCCGGCGGCTACACGGACCTGTTCTTCGAAGGCATCGCGCGCAACGTCCACCACTGCGACGTGCGCTCGCTGTACCCTTCGCTCATGCTCAAACGCGGCAAAGCGCCCCGGCACGACGAGCTGGGCATCTTCCTGAAGCTGCTCGACTATCTGAAGACGTTCCGGCTGAACGCCAAGGAAGCGATGCAGGCGGCGAAGACGGACGCGGCTCGCACGTATTTCGATGCGCTGCAGGGCACGTTCAAGATCCTGATCAACTCCTTCTACGGCTATCTCGGGTTCGGGCAGGCGCGGTTCAACGACTTCGCCTTCGCCGAAGAGATCACCGCCCAGGGCCGGGACCTGCTCAAGGCCATGATCGACTGGCTCAAGGCGCACGAAGCGCAGCCGATCGAAATCGATACCGACGGCGTCTATTTCGTGCCGCCGCACGGCCTGGACCGGAAGGGGCTGGCGAAGTTCCGGCAGGCGTTTACCGACTCGCTCCCGGAAGGGATCGAGATCGAGTTCGACGGCGAGTACGAGGCGATGTTCAGCTACAAGATGAAGAACTACGCGCTGCTCGAAAGCAGCGGCGAGCTGGTCATCAAGGGTGCGGCGCTCAAATCGCGCGGCATCGAACCGTTCCAGCGCCAGTTTCTCAACGAGATGATCCGCCTCATGCTTTCGGGCAAGCCGGAAGAGATTCCGGCCCTGAAGGCCGCGTACGCGAAGGCGATCGCGGAGCACGAGTGGCCGATCAAGACGCTGGCGAAAACGGAGACGCTGCAGGACGCCCCCGCCACCTACCAGGCGAAGATCGCCGGCAAGAAGCGCGGCCGGAACGCGGCGTATGAACTCGCGCTGGCCTCCGGCCGCGAGTACCGGGCCGGCGACCAGATCTCGTACTACATCACGGGCGCGAAGAAATCCGTCGCCGTGCATGAAGCGGCGAAACTCGTCTCGGACTGGGACCCCGCGCACCGCGACGAGAACGTGGTTTACTATCTGGCGAAGCTCGACGCGCTCTACGAAAAATTCGCGCCGCCGGAAGAGGAACCCCGGCTGCTCTGAGCGCCCACCTTCGCTACGTGTTCCCCGGCGTAAATACACTAACGTTAGCCGAGGCGGTGTACGGCCGGGGGGAGCATGTGCGGCAGGGGGAGGGAGTCGTATCTCGCGTGAATGCAGATCCACAGAGATCCACGCCTGGGGGCAGCGCGGCGGGGCGCGACCCGCAGAGGACGGTGCGCATCGGCGTGCTGCAGGCAGGAGCAGCGCACAGCCGCGGCGGGAATCCGGGCCCGGCGTCGAACTTCGCGTTGTTTGCGCGCCTGGCGGCGGAGGCGGCGGCAACGCGGCCGGATCTGATCGCGTTTCCCGAATACGCCATCTCGGGCTGGCCGTACCCGCCCGAGCAACAGATGAACGGGCTGGCGGAGCCCATTCCGGGCGACGGCCCGTGGTACGCGGCGTACCGCCGACTGGCGGCGGAGACGCACACACCGCTGCTGGGCGCGCTGGTGGAGGCGGACGGCGGCCGGCTCTACAACTGCGCCTTCCTGCTGGACGCAACCGGCTCGTTCGTCGGCAAGTACCGGAAAGTGCATGCGAACCTGGGCGAGCAGACCTGGTGGGGTTGGTCGCAGGGCGAGGGGTTCCGCCTGATCGAACACGACGGGGTCCGTTACGGCATAAGCATCTGCGCGGACATGTGGTTCCCGGAGACGGTCCGCTGCTGGGAACTGCTCGGCGCGGATCTGGTCGTTCACATCTCGATCGGCGACGACATGGGCCATCTGGTCCCCGCGCGCGCATTCGACAGCGAACTGCCGATCGTCATGTCCATTTTCCAGGGCGGTTCGTACGCGGTGGACGCGCGCGGCAACCTGCTGCACAAGCTGCCGGCGGATTCCGCGGGCTGGCACGTTTTCGAGCTGCGCCCGTTCGCGGTGCGCACGGCGAAGAAGTACGGCGGGCTCTGGATCCCGAAGCGGGGGCACCAGAACCTGCGCAACCTGCCCGCTTACGGGCCGCTGGTCGACCCGGCGTTCAGGCCGCCCTGGACGGAGGTCTTCCTGGACGAAGCGGGCAACCGGCAGACAAAGGACGAGTTGCGCAGCCGATTCAGAGGCCGCTACGACGTCTGCGACCCGGCCGACGGCACGAAGTAGGCCGCGACGGGCCGACGCGGCGCCCCGCCCGATCAGCCTGCCAGCCGGCGTGCACGCCCGCAACCCAGAGGTCGGAGGTCGGAGGTCAGAGGTCAGAGGTCGGAGGTCTCTCGCCAAGCATGACGTTCTGTCTGAAACTTCGTCGAGTTTCCTCATGAATTCGGTCACGGTCCCGAGTGCGCTACGCGCCTGGCCCGAAACTCGAAAGTAGAAGCGGCGTCCCGCCGCTTCCTCCGGGCCGCAGGCCCGGGCCCCCGGCTGCACGTCGTGCAGCCGGGGGGAAAGAGCCGAGCCGCCGTCGCCCTGCGGGCTATGGCGAGCCAGGGACTGCTCTTCTACTATGGGCGACACGGCCCAGACGAAGGTTCCATCTCGTCATATCCGGCGCCGCGCCGCGCGCCTTGCTGACCTCTGACTTCTGACATCTGACCTCTTGGGAGCCGAAAGCTTCTTGTTTTTCGTTGCAGTTTTCGAGGACGAAGCCACTATGGGCGCAAGGTTCGGGCCAGCGCGTCGCGCGGGCGGGGATCCTCGGGGCGGAGCACAGCGGCTCTCGACAAGTGAACGATCGCCTCCGCGGTTCGGCCCTGCTCGAGCAGGAGCGCGCCGAGATTGTAGTGCGATTCGGCGTAATCCGGCTCGATCCGCAGGGCCTGGCGCTGGTGTTCGAGCGCCTGTTCGACCTGCCCGATGCCGGCCAGTACCACGGCCAGGTTGTTGTGAATGCGTGCGGAGCCGGGCTTGATCCGCAGCGCCGCCGAATAGTGTGCGACCGCCGCGCTCGTGTTCCCCTGCCCCGCCAGCGCATTGGCGAGGCTGTTGTGGATATCGGCGTCGTGCGGCGCCTGCCGCAACGCCGCGGAGAAGTGCGCGACCGCCTCAGCCATCCGCCCGGCTCGGAAGAGCGCCAGTCCGAAGTTGTAATGCGCGCCGGGATAGAGCGGATCGATAGCCAACGCCTTCGCATAATGCTGCAGCCCGGTCTCGATTGCGCCGCCGCGCACGAGCGCGACGCCCAAGTTACTGTGCACCTCGGGATCGTACGGGTCCACGTCGAGGGCCGCGCGATAGTGCGTCGTAGCCGCATCGAGCCGGCCCATCGCCATGAACACGGTGCCGAGATTGTTGTGGGCTTCCTTGCTGCGCGCATTGAGTTGAAGCGCCCTGGAGTACTGGCCGATCGCCTCCTCCAACCGGCCTTGCCTGGACAAGGCGTTGCCGTAGCTGTTCAGCGCCAGCACGAAGTCCGGGTTGATCCGCAGCGCCGCGCGGTAGTAGCCGATAGCGCGCTGGGGGTCGCCTCGTTTGGCGAGGTAGTTGCCGAGGTTGTTGAGCGCCACGAGCGCCTTGGGATTGTGCTTCAACGTATGCGTGAACAGCGTCGCGGTATCGCGCCAGACGGGCCGCTGGATGTGGCTGCGCACAAAACAGGCGGCAAGCGCCGCGCCGGCGGCCGCCGCGAGAACGCGTCGTGTCGCCGCACGCGCGGCGGGCAGCCGGCCCATGCCGGCCAGCGCCACAGCCAAGCCGGCCAGCGGCAAATAGAGGAACCGGTCCGCCCGGAAGATATGGTGCGGAATAAGCTGGGAACAGGGCGCGAGTGCGGCCAGGAACCAGAGCAACCCGAACGCCACCGCCGGTCGATGTCGCCAGCGCCACAGCGCGGCGCCGGTGGCCAGGGCGAGCAGCGCCCCGATCAGCACGCCGCCGGCCAGCGCGCTTTGCGGTACGTCCTGCGGGTAGATCACGTAGAGGGTCTTCGGCCAGAGCAGGGTCCGCAGGTTGAGCCCGTACAGACTGAGCGCCGTCAGGATCCGCTGGCCGAGGTGCAAGCCGGGATCGTCCATCACCATCCCGCGCGCCGCCGCCTGCGCATCGCCGGCTTTCTTCACGACAACCGCCGCCACGGCCAGCAGCCACACGGGCAGACTGCAGGCCAACAGCAGCCCCGCCCTTCTCTTGCCAGCCACAAGAACGGCATAGGCCGTGGTCAGCAACGCGAGCACGACGCCGACCACATTGCTCATACACGCGCAGGCCGCCGCGCCCACGGAGAGCAGCCGCCACGCGACGGTCCGTGCCCGGCCCGCGGGGCCGGTGGCGTCACCCTCGCCACGTGCCGGCCAGCCTTGCGCGAAGGCGTGCAGCGAGACGAGCGCAAAGAACACCATCAGCAGTTCTTCGCGCCCGGCGATCCACGCGACCGGCTCGACGACGACAGGATGCACGGCGAACAAGCCGGCGCCGAGCCCGGCCACCCACCACCGCGCGGCACGCCGCCGCGGATCGGCGCCGGAGGTGCCGGCACGGCGGGTCTGCTCGCCGTGCGGCCCCGCGCACGCGTCCCGATCGAGTATCCGGCCGATGAGCCAGAACAGCAGCAGCACATTGGCCGCGTGCACGCAGACGTTCGTGAGGTGGTAGCCGCCCGCCCGGAACCCCCAGAATCGGTAATCGACGGCGAACGAGAGCAGGCGCACGGGGTAATAGTTCGTGATCGAGAAGCGCGTGAACATACGCGCCACGTCGCGCGGCGCCAGGCTGCGGACGAGCGGGTTCTCCACGATCTGTCCGTCTTCGTCGTAGTTGGTGAACTCATAGCGCACGCAGGGCAGGAAGAGCACCAGCACCGCGCCCGCCAGCCCGGCGCCGAGCAGACGCGGCAGCCACGAACCGGCGCGGTCCTCTTGCGGGGCGCGTCGTGTCATGGCGGCTGCCGTCCTTTCTGTTCGAGCGCCATGTCCAGGCAGCGTCGGGCCTTCTCGAAGTCCGGCCGGATCCGGAGCGCCGCCGAGAAGTGCTCAATGGCCTTGTCGATCTGGCCGCGCTTGGCCAGCGCCAGGCCGAGGTTGTTGTGTGCCTCGGCGAAGTCGCTGTCGAGCCGCACGGCCTCGGCGAACAGGTTGATGGCCGCGCCGTACTCCTCGCGGCCGGCGAGCAGCGAACCCAGATTGTTGTACGCCTGCGCGTAGTCCGGCTGGAGCCGGATGGCCTCCCGGTAATGCCGCTCGGCGCGCGCGTCTTCGCCGAGACTCTTGAGCGCGAGGCCGAGCTTGTCGTGCGCCGCGGCGAAGCCCGGCCTGACGGCGAGCGCCTGCGAGAACTGTTCCGCGGCTTCGCGGAATTTGCCGTGCCGCGCCATATAGCGCCCCACCCGGAACGGCGCCTCGGCGTCGCCCGGCTTGACCGTCAGCACATCGAGCGGCGCCCCGCCCGTGCGATTGGCGAGTTCGCTCAGTTTCAGCGCGCTGCGCAGCCCGTCGCGCGCCTGCTGGCCGCCGGGTCTGATCCGCAACGCGTGACTGTAGTGGGCGAGGGCCTGTTCGGGCTCCAGCCGCCGGACGAAGGCCGCGCCGAGATCGGCATGCGCGCGATAGTTGTTCGGGTTCACGTCGAGCGCCAGGCTGTAGTGCGCGACGGCGAGTTCGAGCTCGCCCTTCCGGAAATGCGCGACGCCGAGATTCACGAGCGCGCGCTCGTTGGCCGGCCGCATCCGGAGCGAGGCCTGGAACAGGGGGATCGCCTCGTCGAGCCGGCCCTGGTCGGCGAGCGCGATCCCGAGATTATTGCAGGCCACGTAGTTGCGCGGCGTCGCCTCCAGCGCCTGCAGGAACAGGGCGATGCTGCTTCGCCAGCAGTCGACCTGCACGCAGGCGAGCACGCCGAAGACCGCGACGAGCAGGCCGCCGGCGGTGGCGAGCACCCAGCGCTTGAGCGGCCAGCCGGCGGCCAGATCGGCCACGCCCCACGTGGCGGCGAGCGTCAAACCGATCATCGGGACGTACATGTAGCGGTCGGCGATTCCGTGCTCGCCGATCTGGACCAGGCCGATAACGGGCACGAGCGTGCCGAGGAACCAGAACCAACCGAACGGCAGGTAAGGCTGCCGCCGGCCGCGCCAAAGCACGAGGCCGGAGACGACCACGAGCAGAGCCGCCGCGCCGAGCGCGTGTCGTGCCGGCACGGCGGCGCCGGGATGCGGATAGAACACCGCCAGCCCGTACGGGCACAGGGTTTTCCATATATAGGTCACGTACGACACCGGCACATAGGCGAGCCGCGCCGCGAGCGGCACGCGCAGCATCGGCGTCACGCTCGCGGTGCGCCAATGAGTCAGAAGCGTGACGCCCGCCGCGGCAAGGGCGAGAACGAGCAACGGGATCTTCTCCGCGACACACAGCCGCGGGATCCCGATGCGGTGCGGCCGGCCGAGCGCGTCGGCAAACCGGCGGCCGACCCCCTTGAACCGGTTCAGCGGCCAGTAATCGAGCAACAGGAGCACGAACGGGACGGTCACGAGCATCGGTTTCGCGGCGAGGCCGAGCAGGAAGAGCAAGAGCACGGGCGCGTACCGCCAGGGAGAGGGGCGGCGCACATAGCGTGCATACGCCGCCAGCGTGAGGAGCAAGAGCAACGTGCTGAGCACATCCTTGCGCTGCGAGATCCAGGCCACCGATTCCACGTGGAGCGGGTGCACCGCGAAGACCGCGGCCACGAAGGCCGCGCGCCAAACGCGCCCGGTCAACCGGGCCAGGAGCAGAAACAGCAGCAGCGTATTCGCCTGGTGCAGCAGCAGGTTGGTCAGGTGATACCCGCCGGGGGCGTCGGCGTACAGCTCACGGTCCAGCATGTAGGAGAACCAGGTCAGCGGGTGCCAGAGGAACGGCGGCGGGGAACGCAGCGCCCACCCCACGCCGGCCGCGGTAAACCCCGCTCTGACGTGCGGATTTTCCGAGACGTGCGGCGGGTCGTCGTACTGAACGAACCCGCAGTCGGCGACGTCACGGTAGACGAGCGCCGTCACGGCGACGAGCAGCAGGGCGATCACGAAATGTGGACGGACGCGGCTCACGCGCAACTCGTATCGCAAATCACACTCCGAGCGTCAACGAGAATCTGGGCCGAGTGTCCGGAGCCGCGCGCGGATGCGGTCGGCGTCGGGGCCGGCGGGCGCCAGGCCCAGCGCGGCGGACAGATGCGCGCGCGCTTCCTCGCGGCGGCCCTGGCCGGCGAACAGTTCGCCGAGATTGAGGTGCGCGCTGAGGTAGCCCGGCTCAAGGCGGAGCGCGGTGCTGAAGTGGCCGGCCGCTTCGGCGGCGCGCCCCATGTCGGAGAGGAGGACACCGAGATTGTAGTGCACATCGGCGTCAGCCGGGCTCAACTGCAGCGCGGCGCGGTAGTGGCGCAAGCCCTGCTCGCGCCGGCCGAGTTCGCCGTAGGCTTTGCCGAGGTTGACGTGCGCGTCGGTGTCGCCGGGATAGCGGTCGAGCACGGCCGAGAAGTGGGCGAGCGCCTCGTCCATCCGCCCGGTCTTCGCGAGCAGGACGCCGAGGTTGTTGCCGAGCGTCCAACTGCCGGGGTTGACCGCCAATCCGTGCTCGAACAGGGCGACGCTGTCGCGCCAGACGCGCACCTGGCATGCGCTGCGCACAGCCCAGAAAAGGAGCAGTGCGGCCAGGCAGGCGTGACGCAACGCCGCGCGGCGCCCGCCCGCCCGAGGCCGGGCGAGGAGCGCGAACCCGAACGCCGGCCCCAGCATGGCCAGGTACAGGTAGCGGTCGGCCACGGTCGACATGCTCTGGTATTTGAACGGCACGAGGCCGAGCACAGGAAGCAGCGCGCTGAGAAAGAGCGCAACCGCCGCCAAGGCGGGCGCGCCGCGCCGGACGGCGCGGCGCAGGCGTGTATTGAGCCACAGCGCGGCGAGCCAAGCGAAGCCGGCCGCCCAGCACGCGGCCCCCGAGAACCAGAACCACCACTGTCTCGTCAGCAACCAGGGCGACCGGCCGTAGTCCAGGCCGAGTCGGAACGGCCAGAGGATCTTGTACACATAGAACAGCACCGCATCGCCGGCGATCAGCGGCCGCAACCAGGGCGAGACCGTGAAGTTCGTCCGTGCCAGCGGCTGTGCACGGCGGGTCACCACCACCGCCACGACGGCCACCGCCGCCCAAACGGCGAGGACCGCGGCGGCCGGCAGCCGGCGGAAGCGGCGGCGCGAGCGCTGCAGCAGGGCGAGCAGCCCGGCCATCACCGGCACAATCACCGCAGACGGTTTGGCAAGGACAGCCAGCACGAAGGCGGCCCCCGCCAACGCCGCATGCCCTGCCGCCCGGGCGGGTCGGAAGCGCGCGTCGTCCGACTCGACCGGGATGTATTCCAGAAACCGCATGTACTGCAGCAATGCGAGGAGCGCAAGCAGGCCGCAGAGCACGTCCTTCATGCCCGTCACCCACACGACCGCTTCCACCTGGACGGGATGCAGCGCGAACAGCAGCGCGCCGGCAGCGGCGGGCACACGGCGACGATCGCCGGGCGAGGCCGGCGAATCGACCCAGGAGAGGCACCGCCGCAGGATCGCGAACACGCACAGCACGCTGAGCGCGTGCAGAACAAGGTTCGCGATGTGAAACCAACGCGCGTCGAACCGGGCGGCGGCCGCTGCCGTCCGGCCTGCCGCGCCCCGGGCCAACGCCGCCCAGACGGTGTAGGTGACCGGTACGTACAGGCTCTCATACGGGCCGCGCCAGAACCGAGCCACGCTGCGGCCGGACACCGGCTGCAGCCAGGGGTTCTCGTACACGTTCGAGTTGTCGTCCCAGTCCACGAAACCGAACGCGCACGCTTGCCAGAACGTAGCGGCAACCGCCGCGACGAGCAACAGGGGGATGACGAACCGTTGTATGCTGTCGGCACGTGACACTGTATTCGTCCTCGGCATCCGGTATCCCCTGCCCCGCACGGAGCGCCGCCTCCGCGGCTCTGCACGCCGGGGTTCCGACAGAGATTACGACAAAGACTACGACAAAGGAATTTTCTTTCTCGGGCCCTTGCGTATGGCGCTGATCGCGATCTGCAGTCCGCGGTCCTCGATCATCACTCCCCGGCCGCCTCGCGCATGATCTGCTGCACGCCGGCGAGAGCCTGCCGGGCGTGTTCGTTAGCCGGCTCAAGGCGCAGGGCCTCGGAAAAATGGGAAGCCGCCTCCGCAAACTGGTTTTCGCGGGCGAGCGCCAGGCCGAAGTTGTAATGAACATCGGCCTGATCCGGCTTCAACGCCAATGAGCGGGAGAAATGCCGGAACGCCTCGGCCTGCCGACCGGCCTTGCCGAGCGCGACGGCAAGACGCCCGAGGGTATGGGCGTCGTCGGGCCGGATGTCCAGGGCGCGCCGGAAGTGAGCGAACGCGGGCTCCAGTTCGCCCAGCTCGGCGAGCAGCCCGCCGAGATTGGCGTGGGAGGCGGCATGTGCCGGTCGGATGCGCAGGGCCTCCGAGTAGTGCCGCAGCGCCTCCTGATGGCGGCCGGCATCCTCGAGCGCGGTGGCGAGCCCCGAATGGCCCTCGGGCAGATCGGGGGCAATCCGCACGACTTCACGGAATTGCGCGATGGCCTCTTCCGTTCTGTCGTGCGCGCTGAGGGCCAGCCCCAGGTTCAATCGCGCATGGCAGTTGTTCGGTTCGGAGGCGACGGTATGAGTAAAGAGCGAGATCGAGTCTCGCCAGACGGGGATCTGGCGCACGGTACGCGCGCCCAGCCCGATGAGGACGGCCGCCCACACGGCGGACCACACCGGCCAACGCCGCGCGAGGGCGGGCCATTCCACCGCCGCAAGAGCCGGCACGAGCGCCAGCCCGGCCAGCGGCAGGTAGAGGAACCGGTCGGCCCGCATGATGTGGTGCGGCACGAGCTGGGCGGCAGGGGCCAGGCCGGCCAGGAACCAAAGCACCCCGAACAGCGGCAGCGGGCGGCGCCGCCACGCATAGAGAACGAGTCCCGTCCCTATGGCCGCGCCCGCCCCGGCGAGCGAGGCGGGGCTCAGCACGCCGGCCGGTACGCTGTTGGCGTAGGGCGTGACGAGCGTGCGCGGCCACACGAGGGTCTGCAGATTGAGCCGGTACGTGCCAAGCACCGCGAGCAGCCGATCGCCTGCCGAGAGGGTCAGCGTGCCGCGCGCGAACTCATCGGGGGCCGCCCGCGCATCGCCGATCGCCTTCAGGACGACCGTTCCCACGGCGAGAGCCCAGACCGGCCACGTCCGCGCCAGGCTCGCGCCCAGGCGGCGAATCCGGCCCGCGGCGGGCGGACCGAAGCACCAGTCGTAAGCCAGCAGCAAGGCCGGCGTGACGGCTCCGACCACATTGCTCATGCAGGCCGCCGCGGCACACAGCACGCGCGCCGCACCCCACAGCAGCCGCACGCGCCGCCCCGCCTCGCGCTGCACGGCCCGGCTGTGCGCCTGCACGCACGCCAGCGCGAAGAAAGCCGTGAGCAGTTCCTCCCGGCCCGCCACCCAGGCGACCGGCTCCACGACCACCGGATGCACGGCAAAGAGGGCCGCCGCCCCCGCGCTGAACCACGCGCCCCGGCCGCCACGTTCCGGCGCCGCGCGCGCGGCGCCGGCCGCCCCCGGCCCGCCCGTTCGCCGCCGCGCCGCCAGCCGGCAGCCGAGCGCGAAGACCATCAGCGTGTTGGCGGCGTGCAGCAGGACATTCGTGAGGTGGTACGATTTCGCGGCCAGCCCGGACAGCCGATAATTCAGCGCGAAGCTCAACAATCGGACCGGATAGTAACTCGTGTAGGAGAAGCCTGCGAACATCCGGCCGACCCCCTTCACGCTCAGATCGCGGACCAGCGGGTTCTCGACAATCTGGAAATTGTCGTCGTAGTTCGTGAACGCATAGCGCACGGTCGGCGCAAACAGCACGGCCACGCCGGCGGCCAACCCGAGTGCCGCGCCCGCCGCTGCCAGCCGATCGATTCTATACGTCATCCGTCGCACGTCCTTGTTCCGCGGCACGCCTGCCGGCAACGTTTGCGACAAGGGTTCCGGCAAGGCTGTTCACCGGTTCCGACAGCGCCACAGCTGCAACGCGAGTGCGCCCAGGAACGCCAGCAGCGCCAGCCCGGACACCCAGGCGCCGACCGCGAAGGCGGCAGGCCGGTACACGAGCCGCAGGCGGTGCCTGCCGACCGCGAGCGGCACGCCGCGCAGCACGTAATTGGCCGGCAGGACCTGATAGGCGCTCTGTACGCTGCCCGCCAGCGCCTGCGCGCGCCAGCCGCGGCTGTAGCCGTCGGTCACCAGCAGGACCGCCGGCTGCGGCAGGTCGGCTTCGATCGTGAGATGATCGGTCGACGCATCCAGGAGCCGCACGGTCCCTTTCTGCTCCGTCTCGACGGGTGGCGGCTCGGGCTCGGTCTCGAGAATGACGGTCCGGCGCGGATCGAAGGAGGGTTCAGCCATCGCGGCGAGCACGGCATCGCGCCCGTGCGCGACGCGGGCGCGCTGCACGAGACAGAGGCGCGGCATGCCCGCGCCGACCTCCTGAACGCGGGCCCCGTTCTCGGCGGGCACGATCACGTAGCGGCATCGCAACATCCGGTAAAGCGGGTGGTACTTCGCAAAGCGCACGTACTGGCCGGCCTGGTCGGGGTTCTGACCCTGCGTCCAGGTGATGAACTCCGAGTAGCGCAGCAGCACGCCGGGATCGTTGCCCCACAGATCGAACGTGCCCAGCGACATGGCGGCATTCGGATTCGCGATGTTCAAGACGCGGTAGTCGCACGGTTGCGCGGCGAGCTGCCGGCGGAGTTCGGGGCTGTCGGTCGCGGCGAAGTCGAAGGTGACCCGCGCGTTCACGGCAAAGAGCAGCACCTCGGCGGCAGCCAACCCGCCCACAGCCAGGGCGGCCCAGCGCCGTTTTCCGCTCAGATAGACCAGCAGCGCTAGCGCCAGGACGGTCAGGACGGCCAGCCACAGCGTGTTCGACGCAAACGCCGCCGATTCCCGGATGAACACGCCGTTCGTGAACTGCTCGGTGGCGAAGTAGCTCTCGTTCGTGGCCCGCATCGCGCGCAGCCAGCCGCCCCAGAACGAAGCCGGGCTGCCCGCGGCGGCGGACCCGCGAATCACGACCGCGAGCAGGGCGAGCGTTCCCGCCGTGGCCAGCAAGGCGATCAGGGCGCGCCGCGCGGCCCGATCGCGCAGAAACCGGTCGTAGCCGGCGCAGGCGAGCATAACGAGGAAGAGCGTCGCCTGGAAAGCGAATTTCGAATTGCCGCGAAACGCGTTGAAGCCCGGCACGAACCGGTAGAGGACGGCAAACAGCGGCGTGTGCGAACCGAGCGCCAGCAGCAGGAGCAGCAGGAACATGACCACGCCGAACCGGCGCTGCGGGCGCTCGACGGCGGCGACCGCATACACGGCGAGCATCAGCCCCGTCACCCCGATGAAGAGCGACATCTCCCAGAGATAGCAGCGGCCCCAGTACGGGAACCCGGTCATGTCGCCGAAGAAGCCGGGCGCGAGCAGCGTCGCGAGCACGTTTTCCGGCGGGAACGAGAACATGGCCGCGAACTCATAGGGAACCCCGCGGCTGCGTACGGTTTCGGCCGCCGCCTGCATACCGGCGGCGAGCTGCACGGCGGTCAGGAGTGCGCCGGCGAGGTACATGGCGCCGAGCGTCAGCGCCGTGCGCAAGCGGCGCTCCGCCTTCCACAACCGCAGGCCGGCATACAGGGCGACCGCTACGCCGGTATAGAAGACATATTGCGGGTGCCCCGCGAGCACCTGCATGGCGACGGCGAACGAGCCCAGGAACGCGTAGCGCCAGTGCCCCTCTTCGAAAAGCCCGTCCACGGCCAGCAGCAGCAGCGGCGCCCAGATCATCGTGCAGAGGTTCGGCAGATGCCCCGCATAGACATGCAGGAAATGGGCGCCGCAGAACATGAGCAAAACGGCGCCCAGCAGGCACGCGAGCGGGTGCAGGCCCCGCCGCTTCGCCCACAGGTACATGAACACACCGCCCAGCAGCACATGCAGCGCAATCCCCGCATTGACGGCCGCCGGCAGCGGCAACAGCAGATACACGACGTTCGGCGGATACAGCAGCGCCGACTGGAACCCGCCGAAGTAGGGCATGCCGCAGAAGATGTGCGGGTTCCACAGCGGCAGATTCCCGCCGCGCAGTTCGCCGAACCCGAACGCGCGCCAGTGCACGAACTGCAGGTACAGGTCCGTGCCCGGGCTGGAAAGGACTCGATCGCGCCGCACCAACAGCACGTCGCCGAACATCACCAGCGTGAGCGCGGCCAGCGCGAGCAGCGCGCGCGGGAACGTCAGCCACGGCCGCTCGGCCGGCCGCTCCGCGCGTTTCGCCTCTCCATGAGCCTTCATCGCTCGTCGTCGTCCTCGGGCGGGGTCCAGCCGCGCTGTTTCAGGTAGCGCTGCAACTCGTCCAGGCTGCGTCTGACATCCGCGTCGTGCGAGTTGAGTTCGAGTGCGGCGGAGAAATGGGTGAGCGCTTCCTCGAACCGGCCCTTCCCGGCCAGGGCGACGCCCAGGTTATGATGCGCGTTGACGTAGTCGGGGTTGACACGCAACGCGCGGGAATAGGCCGTGATGCCACGCTCCGTCTCGCCGACCCGGATCAGCACGTTGGCCAGGTTGTAGTACGCATCGGCGTACATGGGGCTCAGGCTGAGCGCCCGGTCGTAGTAGCGAATGGCGTCCTCATTCTTTCCCATTCCGGCCAGCGCGACGCCGGCGTTATTGAACAGCACGGCCTGCTGCGGCGCGCGGTCCAACGCGGCCGAGAAGACGGGCCATGCCTCCTCGTACTTCTTGTCCTCTATGAGCAGCATGCCCAGGCTGCGGGCGACGTCGGTGTTCTGCGGTTCCAGGCGCAGGACCTTCGAGTAGTGGGCACGCGCCTCGTCGCGCCGGCCCAGTCCGGCGAGCGCGTTGCCCAGGTTCTGGTGCGCATTGATGTAGTCCGGCGCCAGCTCGATCGCCCGCGAGAAGTGCCCAATCGCCTTGCGCACGTTGCCCTGCCGGCCCAGCGCGACGCCCAGGTTGTTGTGCGCGATCTCGTTGTCGGGATACACGACGAGCGCATGAGTGAAGAGCGTAAACGCATTCTTCCAGTGCTGCAGCTGGCTTGTCGCCTGCACGCCGAACGCGCCAAGCACGGCGGCCGCGAACGCGCCGCAGGCCACCGCATGCCACTTGCGCCTGTGCGCGCGCACCAACCCCGCCCCGGCCGCCACCGCCAGGCCGGCCAGTCCCAGATAGAGGAAACGGTCGGCACGAAAGACGTGGTGCGGCATCACCTGGGTGACGGGCACGGTGGTCACCAGGAACCAGACCAACCCGAACAGCAGCATGCGCAGCCGCCGCAAGGCCAGCAGCGCGAAGGCCGTGCCGATCATCAGCCACAGGCCCAGCAGCACGCCGGGATCGAGCGGGCTCTGCGGGATGACGTTCGGGAACACGATCGTGAGCACCTTCGGCCAGAGCACGCCCTGAATGTGCAGCCAATAGGTATGAAAGACGGTGAGGATCCGCTCGCCCGCGGTGAGGTTGACCGCGGAAGGGAACGGGCGTGCGGCGTTTGCCAGCACATCGCCGACCTTCTTCACAATCCCGGCCCCGGCCGCGATCAGCCAGAGCGGCCATGTGCCCGTCAGCAGCGCCCCCGCCGCGGCGACGCGCCCGCGTGCCGGCCGCCGCCCGAACAGGCAGAGGTCATAGGCGAGCGCCAGGAACGGCAGAATGACGCCGATGACGTTGCTCATACAGGAAAGCGCGCAGCAGCATGCCGCCGCCGCGTGCGCCGGCCAGCGCACGCGGGTGCCGGGCGCAGGCTCGCCCGCGCCGCGCCCAGCCGCAGGCCTCCGGACCGGCCAGGGCACGCCCCGCGCCAGGAGGTGGAAGTGAAAGCCCAGCAGCGCGAACAGGGTCATGAGCAACTCTTCGCGCCCCGCGATCCAGGCCACCGGTTCCACGACGACGGGATGCACGGCGAACAGGCCGGCGCCGCAGAACGCGGCAAATACGCGCCAGTTGTCCAGCCGCAACCCCGTCTGCGCGCCTTCCTCCTCCGCGGGGACCGAATGCTTCCGCAGGATTCGCAGCACGAGCGAGAAGACGAGCAGGACGTTCACCGTGTGGCATGCCACGTTGGTGAGGTGGTAGCCGACCGGGTCGAGCCCCCAGACCGCGTAGTCCAATGCGAACGAAAGCAGCCGCACGGGGTAATAGCTCGTGATGTGAAACGTGGCGAACATCCGCGCGACCGCCCGCGGGGCCAGGCTTCTGATCAGCGGGTTCTCGATCACCTGGTAGTCGTCGTCGTAATGAGAGAAGTCATAGTTGGCCGAGGGCATGAACAGCAGCAGCGCCACCCCGAGCAGGGCCAACCGCGCGGTATGCACGACCCACGGACTGCTCATCGGCATCTGTTCCGGCTTCTGCATCCTGGCTCACCCGCGTGAAATCCGAACCGCGCATGAACGCGCATGAACGCGAAGACACGTCACGGACGACATAGGTCTTGTGCAGCTTGCATGCTCCGACGCAGAAGCCCAGCCTGTCTTCACGGTCTGGCCCCGAGACGCTCCGTCATATTCGCGTCCATTCGCGTTCATTCGCGGTTCATTCGCGGTTCATTCGCGTCCATTCGCGTTCATTCGCGGTTCATTCGCGTCCATTCGCGTCCATTCGCGGTTCATTCGCGGTTCATTCGCGTCCATTCGCGTCCATTCGCGTCCATTCGCGGTTCACCCTTCTCGGCATCACGTCGCTCTACTGCCCCAGCGCGTCCAGCGCCGTGCGCGCCTGCTCGAAGTCGGGTCTGATTCTGAGCGCGTCGGAGAAATGCGCGAGCGCCTCCTGCCTTTGCCCGCGTGCGGCAAGCGCCCGCCCCAGGTTGAAGTGGGTGCCCGCATTGCCCGGTGCGATGCCGAGCGCCTGCGAGAAATGGGCGACCGCCAGATCGAAACGCTGCTGCTGGGCAAAAAGGGCGCCGAGATTGTTATGCGCCTTTGCGTAGCGCGGGTCCAGTTCAATCGCGCGGGAATACTGGGCGACAGCCGCCTCCTCCTGTCCGCGGCCGGCCAACAGGCGCCCGAGGTTGTAGTGCGCCTCCTTGTAGTCGGGGTTCAGGCGCAGGGCGCGCCTGTAGTGCGCTTCCGCCTCCGCCGTCCGGCCACAGGCCGACAGCGCCCCGGCGAGCCCGTAGTGGGTGAGCGCGTCATGCGCGTTCACGCGCAGCGCCTCGGAGAAATGCCCGATCGCTGCCTGCGGTTGGCCGCGCCTCTGCAGGACGAGCGCGAGGTTATGGTGCGCCTCGGCGTCGTCCGCATTCAGCCGGACGGCCTCGGAATAGTGGCGGATGGCGGCCTGCACGTCGCCCTTGGCGACCAGCGCGTTGGCGAGATTGTAATGCGCCACGCCGTAGTCCGGGTTCGCGCGAATCGCCGCGCTGAAGAAGCCGATCGCCTCATCGAGCTTGCCTTCGTCGGCGCGGAGCCGGCCGAGATTGTAGTGCGCCTCGGAATAGCCGGGGTTGAGCCGCAACGCGGCGGAGTAGTGCTCCTGGGCCAGTTCATGCCGGCCCTGTTTCGCGAGCGTGAAGGCCAGGTTGTGGTGCGCGTCGACGTAGGCCGGGTCGATCGCGAGCGCCTTGGGGAACTGGCGCATCGCGTCGTCCAGCCGGCCCTGCCGCAGGAAGGCCAGGCCGAGGTTGTTGTAGGCCTCCGCGTTGCGCCCGCTCAGCGCGATGGCCTTCGCGAAATGGGAGGCGGCGGCCTCGTATCGGCCGGCCCGGCTCAGCGCCACGCCGCGGTTGTTCAGCGCGATCGGGTTGGCCGCGTCAACGGTCAGCGTGTGCCCGAACAGCGTGATCGGGTCCGACCAGTACTGGAGCTGAAAGACGCTGCGCACGCCGAGCGCCGCGCAGGCCGCGCCGCACGCGCACAGGGCGACCGCCCGCCATGTCCTGCGCGCGCCAAGCGGGCGCAGCATGCCGGCCAGCGCCAGCGCGACGCCGGCCAGGGGCAGATACAGGAACCGGTCGGCGCGGAACACGTGGTGCGGCAGGAGCTGGGCAGCCGGCGCCAGCCCCACGACGAACCAGACCAACCCCACCCACACGACCCGGCGCCGCCGCGCCAGCCAGAGGGCGGCGAGCGTCCCGGCGGCGAGCGCCGCCCCCAGCAGGACTCCGCTCTCCCAGGCCCGGTCCGGCACAGTCGCCGGGTACGGCACGATCAGCGTGTGCGGCCAGACCAGCGTGGCCACGTTGAGCCGGTAGGTGTTGAGCACGGTGAGGAACCGTTCGCCGGCGGACAGCAGCATGTGCGGGCCGGGCGGCTCGCGCACCGCGGCCACGGCCGCGGCATTGCTCCAGAGCTTCAGCGCCGTCGTGCCGGCCGCCATCAGCCCCAGCACGATGTAGACGGCGACCCGCCCGCGCCTGCGCGGCGGCCTGAACCCGAGGTCGTGCGCAAACACCAGGCCGGGAACGACCGCACCGACCGCATTGCTCATGCACGCCAGCGCGCAGCAGGCGACGCTCAACGCATGATGCGCCCAGCCCGGAACCCGGCACGGCGCCTCCCGGCCGCCACAGGCCAGAGCGGACAGATGGAAATGCAGGCAGGCCAGCCCGAACAGAACGGTGAGAAGCTCCTCGCGCCCGGCGACCCAGGCGACCGGTTCGACAACCACCGGATGCACGCCGAACAGGCAGGCGGCGAGAAAGGCGGCAAGCACGTCCGGCGCCTGTTCCGTTCCGCGCCCGGCGGGTGCGGTTTCCCGGCACACGCGCCGGACGAGCGCGAACAGCAGCAGCACGTTCAGCAGGTGGATCAACACGTTCGTGCGGTGATAGCCGGCCGGCTTCACGCCCGACAGCTTGTAGTCCAGCGCAAAGGACAGCACGCGGACCGGGTAATAGCTTCGCACGGACAGCCCGGTGAACGTGCGCAGCAGGGCCCGCGGCCCCAGGCTGCGGACGAGCGGGTTCTCGAGCACCTGCACGTCGTCGTCGTAGTAGGCGAAATCGAAACGCAGCGCCGGCGCGAACAGCGCGCCCACGATCAGCGCCAGACTCGCCGCCAGTGCGCCGACACGGCGGCGGTCGGGGCTCAGCTCCAGAATACGACGGTACATGGCGAATCCCAGACGGCGGCCGGCCCGCTCACAGCCGCAACATTTCCCGAATGACGGACGCGTTCAACTGATAGACCTTGGACAGCCGGAGTTTGCCGACGCATACGCATCCGTCGCAATCGGGGATGGTCAGGCGTGCGAACGCCTCGGCGAAGCCCAGCTCGACGGCGTCGAAGGTCTCGTAGCCTTTCGCATTGCCGCAGAAGATCAGCTGGCCGTCGGGCAGCAGGGTGGCCGTCACGAGGGCGCAGTCGCAGCCGCGCCGGCCGCTGGCGATCTGATCGAGATAGTATTCCAACTCGCCGCGCGAGCTGCCGATCGCGCGGGCACGGGCACGCCGCTCCGTCTTCAACCGCAGCAGGTAGCGCAGCGCATCGAGCAGAGCGTCCCGCGCGGGCACGGTCTCGTCCAGCGTTGCGGCGTCGAGCAGGTTGCCGGAGAGGATCTGGAAGCAAAACGCGAGGTCGTGCTCGAGCCCGTAGTCCAGCACGTCATCCAGGCGCGCCACGTTATCGCGGGTCAGGCACGCGATGAGCTGCACGCGAATGCCGGCCCGCCGCGCGGCGTCGATGGCCGCCAGCGCCTGCTGCGAGCTGCCCGCGCCGCGGAGCCGGTCCTGGACGGACGGCGGCCCGTCGACGCTGATCTGGAGCAGGTCCAGCGGCCGCAGCTCGTGCAGCCGGGCCGGCACGAGCCGGCCGTTCGTGTTCAGCTTGCAGACCAGCCCGTGGCGCTTGACATGGCGAATCAATTCGCCGATGTCCTTGCGAACGAGCGGCTCGCCGCCGGTGAACGAGATCAGCAGCACCCCCGCACGGCGCATCTGGTCGATCATCGCCTTCGCCGCCGCCGTGTCGAGTTCCCGGCCCTGCCGCAGATGCTTCCACTTGCAGTACAGGCAGTCCAGGTTGCACCGGCCGGTGATGAGCCAGGCGACGGAAACGGGAACCCGTTTCCCGGTCAGCTTGTAACGCAGCACCGAGAGACCGAACCTGAATTTGGCGGCCAGATCCATGGGCCGAGTATACCGGGGCCGGGACGCCCGTTTCAATACATGGTTTCCGCAACCCAGAGGTCAGAGCTCGGAGGTCAGAGGTCAGCGGCTTTTTGCCAAGCATGACGTTCTGTCTGACCTCTTGGGAGCCGAAAACTTCTTGTTTTTCGTTGCAGCTTTCGATAACGAACCCACTAATTGCTGGACCTGCGGCGCCGAATACTCTAGGATTGTCGCCAACCTGCCCGGTGTTCCCGCCGACATTCCCGAACCGGCCTCGGGTCGTCGTCAAGACCGGCACACGCGGGGATGAAGTGCCGGCTGCGCCGTCCGGCGCCGGAACCGTCACGCAGGAAAGGGCTGATTGGGACATGAACAAATTGATTTTGGGGTTACCCAAGGGCAGTTTGGAGGAGGCGACGTTCGGCCTGATGCGGAAAGCCGGCTTCAAGGTCTCGGCCAGTTCGCGTTCGTACATCCCGAGCGTCGACGATCCGGAGGTGGACGTGCGGCTCGTGCGCGCCCAGGAGATCAGCCGCTACGTGGAGCTGGGCATGTTGGACGCCGGCATCACGGGGCACGACTGGATCGTCGAGAACGCGTCCGATGTGCACGAAGTCGCCGAGCTGATCTACGCCAAGCAAGGTATGCGGCCGGTCCGCTGGGTGCTCGCCGTGCCCGAAGACGCGCCGATCCGATCGGTGAAAGACCTGCGTGGCAAACGGATCGCCACCGAGGCGGTGAATCTGACCCGGCGCTACCTGGCCGAGCAGGGCGTGCAGGCGGAGGTGGAGTATTCCTACGGCGCCACGGAGGTGAAGCCGGAGCTCGGCCTGGTGGACGCGATCGTGGAGCTGACGGAAACCGGCTCTTCCCTGCGCGCGCACAGCCTGCGCATCGTCGAGACACTGCTGGAGTCGACCACCCGGTTGATTGCCAACCGGGCCGCATGGGCCGACACGTGGAAGCGCGCGAAGTGCGAGCAACTCTCCATCCTGCTGCAAGGCGCGCTGGCGGCGGAGAGCAAGGTGCTGCTCAAGATGAATGCGAAAGAGGCCGACTCCGGCCGGGTGGCCGAGATTCTGCCCGCGCTGCATGCGCCCACGATCAATGCACTGAGCACGGAGGGCTGGGTGGCGATCGAGTCGGTGGTCGACGAGAGCGTGGTACGCGAGATCATCCCGCAACTCAAGGCGGCGGGTGCGGAAGGGATCATCGAGATCCCGCTCAACAAGGTTGTGGCCTAATCTGTTTTCGGGAACGACAGGACGCGAACGGAGGAACTGGCATGGGTTCGATTAAGAAGAAGCGTCTGAAGAAGATGAACAAACACAAGTACCGGAAGCGGCGCCGCGCCAACCGGCACAAGACCAGCACGCACTAACGTCGTGCGCCCCGTCCGACCGACCGGGGTCAAGGCAACATCGTTGCCGGACGCGAGGGTTTCTTTGTTTTGAAGACGCACTGGCATATCGGCGTCGTCGCGGGTGCCATTCTGCTCCTGACGGGCTGCGCTACGCCCCGGGACCGCGCAGCGGAAGGGGACGAAGGGAACGACCTGGCTCTGGCCGGGGAGCAGGCCCGGTTCGCCGATGCGCTGGCGCATTACGCCCAAGGCCTCATCTACGACCTGCACTACCGCGCCGACGACGCCATCCCGCACTATGAGCAGGCCGCCGAACTGGATCCCGCCCAGACCATGCTCCCGCTGCGCGTGGCCCGCGAATACCAACGGCGCAAGGAGTGGGACAAGGCCATCGCCGTGCTGAACCAGGCGCTGGCGAAGAACCCGAAATCCTACGAACTGCTCCGGGAACTCGCCACGACCTACGAGGCGGCCGACAAGACGGAGGAGGCGATCGCGGCCTACGGCAACGCGATCGCCACGCATCCGGGCAAGAAAGAGGCCTACGTGGAACTGGCCGTGTTGTACATCCGGCAGGACGACGAAAAGAAAGCGTTCGAGACGCTGAACAAGGCGCTGAGCAAGGTCGACGATCCGATCGTCACACTCAAGATTCTCGGCGACCTCTGGATTCAGAAGGCGCTCGCCTCCTCGGACGCGGAGAAGGCCGACTACTTCCAGCACGCGATCGACATCTACGAGCGCATGGCGCGCAAGGCGCCCGAGGACAAGGCCGTCCTGTTCCGGCTCGGCGAACTGTACCTGATCAACCATCAGATGGACAAGGCGATCGACGCGTTCCAGCGCGTGGAGGCGGAGAACCCCAGCTATCTGCTCATCCGGTCGATCGACCGCTACGCCGGCGGGGACAAAGGCAAGACGATCCAGTTTCTCGAGGAAGCCCTGAACAGCCTGCCGGACGACTATGCGATTCTGCTCATGCTCGGCGGCACGTACGAAGAGACGGGCGACCAGGAGAAAGCCGTTGCCTATTTCCGGCGCGCGAGCCAGACGCACCCGCCGAAGGTGACGCCGTTCCTCAAGCTGGCGCTGCTCCAGATGGAGGCCGACCCCGCGAAAGCGCTGGAGATCCTCGAGGAGGCCGTCCAGCTCATGCCGGACGAGCCGGACCCGTACATCTACGCCGGGTTCGTCCACAACCACGCCAAGCAGTACAAAGCGGCGGTCGCCGCCTTCGAGCGCGCGGAACCGGTCGTGCAGCGGGCCGAGGACGCGGACGTCGAGACGAAGGCGAAGTTCTATTTCTGGTACGGCGCCGCCTGCGAACGCGACGGCCAGATCGAGCGGGCGGAGACCCTGTTCGAGCGGTGCCTGGAGATCGACCCCGAGCGCGACCAGGCGTACAACTACCTGGCCTATATGTGGGCCGAGCGGGCGGAGAACCTGGACAAGGCCCTGCGTTACGTGCGCAAGGCGCTGAACAAGGACCCGAACAACGGCGCCTACATCGATACGCTGGGCTGGATCTACTACCAGCGCAAGGAATACGAAAAGGCCGAAAAGGAGCTGGAACGGGCGCACGAGATCATGCCCGAGGATGCGACGGTCGCCGAGCATCTCGGCGACGTGCTGCTCATCCTGAAAGGTCCGGCGGAAGCCGTTCGACTATGGAAACGCAGTCTGGAGTCGGACCCCGCGAACGAGGGCGTGCAGGAGAAACTGAAGAAGCATCAGACGCCGCCCGATGCTGCAAGTTCGGAGCGGGAGCCGGACGAGCCGGCGCCGGGCCCGGCGCCGGAGGGCGAGCCGACGGAGGAACCGCGGCAGGAAGCCGACCCCGCGGGGCAGGCGCAGCCCGGCGCGGACCTCTCGGAGCCCCCCGCGCCCGGACCGGCCCCCGAAGAGGACTGGCAGGTGGAGGGGGACGAGCCGGAAGGCGACGAAACGGACGACCCGGCCCTTACGGACGATGTACCGCCGGCCGAAGGGGAAGGGCCGCCGCCATGACGGCGGCCGTAACGCTATGTTGGGACCTTCCTACAAGATCGCGCGCGTGTTCGGGATCCCCATCAAGGCACACGTGTCGCTCATTGTCCTGCTGCCGGTGATCGCCGTGCGGCTGAGCACCATTCCCCACATATCGCTGCTCTGGGGTTTCATCTTCGCCGTCTCGCTCTTCGTCTTCGTCGCGCTGCACGAACTGGGCCATTCGCTGGTGGCCAATCGGATGGGATGCCACGTGCGCGAAATCACGCTGACGTTTGTCGGCGGCGTCGCGCAGCTCGAAGGGATTCCCACCCGCCCGCGCGACGAAATTCTCATGGCCGTCGCCGGCCCGGCGGTCAGCCTCACGCTCTGCGCCGTGTTCGTGACGGCCGGGAGTTACCTGCCGGCCAGCCGCGCCTTTGCGACCGGCCTGCCGCTGCTGCCGAAGAACGGCGTCCAATTCCTCGGTTTCGTGAATCTGGTACTCGCCCTCTTCAATCTCGTGCCCGCCTTCCCCATGGACGGCGGCCGGGTGCTGCGCGCCCTGCTCGCGCGCCGGCTCGGCCGGTTGCGCGCGACGAAGATCGCCGTCAACATCGGCAAAATCATGTGTGTCGTCTTCCTGGTCATCGGCATCACGTACTGGCAGTCGCACTGGTTCCTGATCGTGATCGCCGTGCTCATCTTCATGGCCGCGCAGTCCGAATATCGATCCGTGCTGATCAAGGAAGAGCAGAAACGGTACGGATACGGGGGCGAGCCGGGCGACGGGGCGGCCCCGTCGGACGACGAGGTCACCGTCAGCCCGCCGCCTTTCCGCAAGGGACCCAACGCGCGGATCCCGCTGCGGCACGTCCGCCGGCGGCGCGACTGGTTCGACCTGTTCAACGGGTAGAGCAGAAAAGGACGACCGCATGGACCTGCGAGGCAAGCGTGCGCTGGTGACAGGCGGCGCGGTGCGGATCGGGCGTGCGATCTGCGAAGCGCTCGCCGCGGCCGGCTGTGACGTCGTCATTCATTACCGCCAATCCCGGGATGAGGCCGAAGCGCTCGCGGCGGCGCTGCGCCGGAACAAGGCCGTCCAGGCATGGGCGGCGGCCGGCGAACTGGAGGGAGAGGAAGCGGCGGCTCGGCTGATGGCGGCGGCCTGCGAGCGGGCCGGGCGGCTCGACGTTCTGGTGAACAACGCCGCCGTGTTCGGCAAAGCGGACCTGTGGTCGACGACGGAACACGGCGCACTCGCCGACCTGCGGACCAACCTGCTGGCGCCGCTCTTTCTCATCCGCGCCTTCGCGCGACAATGCAGGACCGGCGCCCCGCCCGGCCCCGTACCGGGCGGCAAGGTCGTCAACCTGTTGGACCGGCGCATCGTGGCCGACGACACCAGCTGCGTTCCCTATCTGCTCTCGAAGAAGGGGCTCGCCGCGCTGACCCGGCTGGCCGCACTGGAACTGGCCCCGGACGTCACCGTCAACGGTGTGGCGCCCGGCCCGGTGTTGCCGCCGCCCGGCGAAGGCGAAGCGTATCTGCACGACAAGGCGGGCCGCGTGCCGCTGGCCCGATATCCCGCGCCGGCCGACATCGCGCGCGCCGTGCTTTTCCTGCTGGAATCCGACGCCGTCACCGGCCAAGTCCTCTTCGTCGACGGCGGCCAGCACCTGCTCGGTAACGGGGTGTGATAAGGGGAAGCGGCGGGACGCCGTTTCCCCTTTCACTGAAGCAACCGTTTCAGCGCGGCGGCGTCGAGCACGCCGGCGCCGTAGTAGGGGTCCAGGCCCTTGGCGCCGGCATCGGTGAGGGCGGCCTGGAGGGCGGCGACCGCCTGGTGGGCGTTGGCGTCCGGGTGTGCGCTCAGATAGCGGCTCAGCGCATTGGCGACGAGCGCGCTGGAGATCGAGGTGCCCGCGTAGGACCCGGCCAGGCTCTTCGCGAAATCGGCGGGCATCCGGGCAAGGCCGGGCGCGGCGCAGGCGACGAAATCGCCGTAGTTCGATTTCTCCCAACGGCCGCCGTCGGCGTCAAGCGCGCTGACGGCGACGACCCCGGGCAGCGCGGCGGGAAAGACCGGCTGGCCGTCCGGTTCGTTGCCTGCGGCCGCGACCACAATCGCCCCTTTCGCCTGCGCGTAGGCGACGGCATTGGCCACGAATTCGCTCCGGGTCGGCGTACTCCAGCTCAAGTTCACGACGCGCGCGCCGTTCGCGATCGCGAACTCGATCGCGCGCATGAGGCTGAGACTCGACGCATTGCCTGAGTCGTCGAAGGCGCGAACGGGCACGAGCGGGACGATCGCGTCCGAACTCGGCGCCGGCCCCATGCCGAGCGGGCTGATGGCGCCCGATGCGATCATGGCCATCTGAGTCCCGTGCCCGTGCGTATCGGCAACCGCGCGCTCGGGATTGAGAGCGTCCAGCTTCGCCACCACGGCGGCGTCGAGCCCCGAGTCCGCCAGCAGGCCCGTATCCAGCACGGCCACAGGCGCCGTGCTGGCCACGGGCTGCGCGCCGGCCGGCACGGCGGGGGCGGCCCCGTCGGCCGCCGGCTTCGTCATCACCGGCGGCGGCATGGGGAACACGTAGTTCGGCTCCGCCACCGCCACGATCGGGTTGCCGGCCAACTGCTTTACGAGGTCCGGCACGTTCGTCTCGGGCGGCAACCGCACGCGGTACACGCCCAGTTCGGGACAGCAGTCGGTCACCGTCCCGCCGATCTGGGCCAGCAACCGCTTGAACGCCGCCACGTCGGTGCCCGGCTTCAGCCCGATCAGCAATTCGTCCTTCGCAAACGCGGGTCCACGGCCGCCCGGCCCCAGGCTGACGACGAGCCGGTCGTCGACGGTCGGCCACTTCTGCGTCTGTTCCTGCATGCCGGACCGGAAGACCTGGATCTCCGCCAGCCGCGGCATCTTGCCGAGCGGCCCGGGTATCGCGTCCCAGATCAGGACGTAGCTGAACGGCTGAATGACCCTGTCCAACCCCTTCTGCAGGTCCTCGTCTTCGAGTTCGATGCTCACGCGCTTGTGCACGAGCGGGTCCAGCCGCACGCGCACGCCCGCATGCGCGAACCGCCACAGGATGGCCTCCAGCGGCACATCCTCCGCCCGCAGGTGCAGGCGTTCGTCGGTCATCCGCATCTCGAAGGCGCGGGCCGCCGGGCCCAAAACACAGCAGAGGACCAGCATGACCGGCAGAACACGTCGCTTCATGGCCGCATTATAGGGCGGCGCGCGGGGTGGACCAAGAGCAAAGAAGCGCCCGTCATCCGAAAATCAAGCCCCGGTTCGCAACCGAGTTGGCTCCCAACTTACTCGAGAACTTACTCGAGAACTTGCTCGAGAACTTGCTCGAGAACTTGCCAGGCATTTTGAGGAGTCATGCGCTCCAGAATGTCGAGTCAAGTTCCCGAGCAAGTTCTCGAGCCAGTTTCCTTTGCGGGCGAGCGGGTCCGGTTCGATGCGCCCGCCCCCTTTACGACCGGGCGGCGGCTCGGCTATACTGCCTGCCGGGAGGCACAGGCACATGGGTTGCACGGGGCACAGGGCGCTTGGAGGCGCGGCGGGAGGGCGCGGCGGGGGGTTGGGTCGGCTCCTCCTGGCGAGCGGCCTGCTCCTGCCCCTCGCGAGCGGGTGCTGGTCCGCCCGCCGGCTGGACGCCGGCGTCGCGCGGGTCATCGGCGACGGGCAGGCGAAGACGGAGCACGTGAGCGCCCACGCGCTCACCGACGCGTTCCGGCCCCCTGCCCCGCCGGCGGAGCAGGCGGCTCGCGTCGAGTTGGACCTGCCGGTGGCGCTGCGGCTGGCGACGCGGTACAGCCGCGACCTGCAGGACAAGCGCGAACAACTCTACCTCGCCGGCCTGGCGCTGCTGAAGCAGCGCCGCGCCTTCGGGGTGGACGTATCGAGCACCGTCAAGTATGTCTTCGAGACGGGCAGCGATACGGCGAACGAAACGGGATCGGACCTCGCTTTCAACGCCAGCCGCAAGCTGCCGTCCGGCGCGACGGTGACGGTTTCGGCCGATGCGGGCCTGGACACGACCGACGATCCGGACGCCGATGCCGACACGGCTTACGACAGTTCCGTCGGCGTGAAGGTGGAGCAGCCGCTGCTGGCGGGTGCCGGCTACACGGCAAGCCACAATGCCCTGATCCAGGCCGAACGCGACCTGGTCTACGCGCTGCGCGCCTTCGCCCAGGAACGCCAGGATTTTGCGATCGGCATCGTGCAAGCGTACCAGAACCTGCTGATCCGCAGCGCGGTGCTCGAGAATACGCGGCGCAACGTGGAGCAGTCGGTCTTCCTGCGCCGGCGGTCGGAGGCCATGTTCAGAGTCCGGCGCGCGCCGGCCATCGACGTCATGCGCTCGCAACAGCAGGAACTGCGCGCCCGCAACCAGCTCGCGTCGGCGGAGGCCGATCTGGACATCGAGCGCGCCCGCTTCCTGTTGACGCTGGGCATTCCCGTTGACAGCCGGATCACGCTGGCCGGCGCGATTCCCGACATGCAGGCCGCCAGCCTCGACGAGGCCGCGTGCATCGAGATCGCGTTGAAACGCCGGCTCGACCTGGCCACGGCGCGCGAGCGGCGCGCCGACCGGGAGCGCAACCTGCGGATTGCCCGGCAGGCCGCCCTGCCCAGCGTCAGCGTCTACGGCAACGCGCGGCTCTCGAGCGACACGACGGAGTCGCTCGGCGAGCAGGCGCTGGAGAACGACGCGCTCTCGGCCGGCGTGACGGTGGAAATCCCGCTGGACCCGCGCGAGGAGCGCGACGCCGTCAAGAAAGCCCGGCTCAGCCTGGCGGCGGCGAACCGGCAACTGGAAGAGAAGCGCGACTCCATCATCATCGATGTGCGCGCGAATTTCAGCCGGCTCGCGGCGCTGGGCAACACGGTAACGATCGAGCTGCGCAACACGGAAATCGCGCAGAAGCGCGCCGAAAACGCGCTCATGCGCTTCCGTAGCGGCGAGCTGTCGAACCGCGACGTCGTGGAGGCCGAAAACGAACTGCTTGCCGCGCGAAACGCTTACGTGCGCGCGCGGGCCGACTACGAGATCCAGCGCCTGCGCCTGCTGCGCAATATCGGGCTGCTCGACGTCGCGCCCGACGGCACCATCGTGGAACCGCCGCTCGACACGCTCGCCCGATAGTCCGCGAAGCGGAGCGGGGAAGGGCAGAATGGAAGAGTGGAAAAATGGAAGAATGGAAGAATGGAAGAGTGCGTGGATGGAAGGATGGATGGAAGGATGGAAGAGTGGAGCGGATGTCGGGCCCGTATGAGAGGCACCTTCACGCCTTCAGCGTCGCCCCCACCCTTCCATATCTTCCGCTCTTCCCGTCCGCCTCACCGGATCCGCGACTTCGCCCCGGACTGCCACATGTCGGCGTTGGCGCCGATATGCGTTTTCACCGGGTCGGTGGCGGCATCGAGCTCTGCGACGAGTTCGGCGGGCAATTCCAACTGCGCGGCCTCCGCATTCTGACGCACCTGCTCCGCGTTCCGGGCGCCGGCAATGACCGAGGTGACCGCGGGACGCGCCAACAGCCAGGCCAGCGCGACAGCGCTCATGGGCTGGCCGAGTTGGGCGCAAACGGCCCGGATCCGGTCGATGGCCGCGAAGGTCGCCGCCTCGCAGCCGGGTTCGTCGTGGCGTGCGGAAGGGCGCTCCTTCGAAAACAGCCGGGTCCGCGCGCGATCCGCGGGCACATCCTCCGCGCTGTTGAACTTGCCCGTCAGCAGCCCCTGCGCCAGCGAGGAGTAGCACAGGATCCCGACCGCGTGTTCCACGCAGAGCGGCTGCACCTCGAACTCGATGGCGCGCCAGAGCAGGCTGTAGGCGAGCTGGTTGGTCTCGACGCGGCCGACGGCCAGCATGGCCGACAGATCGCGCGTGCCGAAGTTGGACACGCCGACAGCTCGCACCTTGCCCGCGGCCCGGAGCGCCTGCAGCGCCCGCAACGTGTCTTCGAACGGCACCGCGCGGCTCGGCCAGTGCACCTGCAGCAGGTCAATGCGGTCGGTCTTCAGCCGGCGCAGGCTGTCCTCGCAGCTGCGCATGAGGGCGTCGGGTGCCAGATCGGCCGAGCCGACCTTCGTGGCGATCGTCACCCTGTCGCGGTCCGCGCCCAGCACCTTGCCGAGCAGCTCCTCCGACGCGCCGTTGCCGTACATCGGGGCCGTATCCAGGAAGGTGATCCCCAGTTCGAGCGCCGCCTTGATCGCGGCCACCGAATCCCGCTCGTCCTGCGGCCCCCAATTGAACCCGCCGATCAGCGCCCAGCACCCCAGGCAGACCGCGGACACGTCCATATCGGTCTTTCCGAGCTTCCGGTACTGCATCTTCCCCCCACTCTTCGTCTTACTCGCGCTCCGTCTCGTCAACCGCACGGAACGGCGATTGGCGTCTTGACACACCATACACCATCACGCCTAGAATACGCAAGGGGGGCGATTCGCCAGCAATTCTCATTCCGGCGGCACCTGGAGAGAACCGTTTGTAGTCAAGCCCGTTCAGCCGCAGGCTGATCGGCCTCCGGCCGAAAGGGCTGTCCGCACACGCCATCTACCCCGGGAACGCCCCTTACGGGGCTCACGACAAAGGGCCGCAACGCCATAATGAGAATTGCGGCCGATTCGCGGATTCGACCCGCGAACCGGCATGGGTAAAGACCACAGGCCCAGGATAAGGGGAACTTGATCGAGAACTTGCTCGCGAACTTGCTCGAAATCCCGGAGTGAAGCGCTGGCCCGGGAACCGGTACAATCGCCCTGGCCAAACCTGGGGTTGCGATCGGCTTCGCTCGAAATGCCAGAGTCAACGGTCAGCCGGAAATCGAGCAAGTTCCCGAGTAAGTTCTCGATCAAGTTGGGGGGAGGCCGGATGCCAACCTGCGGCAGCGCGCGAGCCGTGCTGGGTTTGCGGGAGAACGCACACCGGATGAGAATGGCGGCCAGATCCATACTGTATATCCTGCTCGTGCCTCTCGCATCGAGCCTGGCCCTGCGCGCCGGGCCGCCGGTGCCGGCCGACACCCGTGTCCGGCCCGAGCATGCGGTGCTGAACCTGCATTTCGACAAAGGCGCAGCGCGGCTGGACCCGAGCGCCCTGCCGGGAGAGCCCGGCACGGGCCCCGCGCGTATTCCGCTGGACTTCTCGAGTGCGGGCCGGCGGCATGCGGACCTCGTCTGGGACAGTTCCCCCTACGCGCATCACGGCACGCGGAAGAAAGGGGTCGCCTGGCGGCCGGACGGCGTTTCCGGCGGGGCCTGCATTTTCGACGGCGTCGGCGATTACGTGCAATTCGAGGACGCGCCGCACCTCTCGTTCGGGAACGGGCAGCGCGACGCGCCGTTCACCGTGGCGGCGTGGGTCAAGTTCAAGGATGCGACCAGTTTCCGCATCGCGGGCAAGGGCTACCACCGCGAGTGGCGGTTTGCGACGGATTATTCCGACCGGCTCATCTTCCGTCTCTACGCGGGCTCGGGGCTCGACACGCGGATGTGGCGCAGCGCGCCGGTCACGACGGACGAGGGGGCGTGGCACTTCTACGCGGTGACCTACGACGGGGCGGCCGCGAGCAACAGCGTGGTTCTCTACCGCGACGGCGAGCCGCTCGCGTGCAGCGACGAGGCACAGGGCCAGTACGCGGCGATGCCGGACACCGGCGCCGCCCTGCTTGTCGGCGGGTGGGGCTACAGTTCCGGAAAAGGCGTCATCGACGAGTTGAAGATTTACAGGACGGCGCTCTCGGCGGACGAGGTCCGGCAGCTTGCCCGCGAGTTTGAAGAACCGGGACCCGACCCCGTGCCGGCCGGCATGGAGATCCCCGTTGCGTTCCCCGAGCCGGCGACCTTCTTCGTGCACGGCCCGACGTCTTCGTGGCACAAGATAGGCGCACTCGAGTTCGATCTGTCGCTCCCGCCGGACGCGCCGGCCCGGACGCAGGTGCTCGTCTTCGTCAAGGATTGGGACGAGTTCTGGTATCAGGTCCTGCTGCCCGGCTACCTGGCGCCCGGCAAGCTCACCTCGTTCACCGTGGACACATCGCCAACCGCGCGGGGCTGGGAGCCGCGCGGCCACAAGTCCGCCTGGCATCTGCGCGCGCTGCTGCAGCCCGAGCAGGTGGGCATCCGTGTCTTTGCCGACACCCCCTATCGCGGCACATGCCGGCTGCACAGCGTCACGGGGGTCCTGGCCCCGCCGCCCGACACTCCGCCTGCCATCCGCAACGTGCGGCTGTCGCACACCGCCATCCCGAGTTTCGAGATGATCGAGATCACGTTCGAGCTGCCCGACCGGTACCCGGATCCGTTCGACGCCGCACAGGTCTCCGCCGCCGCCGTATTCGAGACGCCCGACGGCCGCGCCGTGCGGGTCGACGCCTTCTACGGACAGGACTACTACCGGGAACGGAGCGACACCGGCCAGCAGCTCCTGCCGGAGGGCCCGCCCGCGTGGCGCGTGCGCTTCACGCCCGACCGCCCGGGCGAGTACCGCTACACGCTGCGTGTGCGTGATGCCTGCGGCGAGGGGACGTGGGGGCCGGGTACCGTGCGGGCGACCGCGCCGCGCAACCCCGGTTTCGTCCGCGTCTCGGCACGCGACCCGCGCTGTTTCGAGTTCGACAACGGCGCCTACTTCTTCCCGATCGGCCACAATGTGCGGTCCCCGTACGACGAGCGAATGGATCGCCAGTTCCCCTGGGCCAAGCGCTGGCCGCGCGATTCCACCAGCTACGCGCAGTATTTTCAGACGATGCGCGAACACGGCGAGACCATGGCCGAGGTCTGGTGTGCGCCGTGGTCGCTCGGCCTGGAATGGAACCCGAAATGGCGCGGCTATCACGGGATCGGCCAATTCAACCTGATGCACGCCTGGGAACTGGACCAGGTCCTCGCGCAGGCCGAGCGCAGCGGGCTGTACGTCAATCTCGTGATCCACAACCACGGCAAGTTCAGCACGTACTCCGACAAGTCGTGGGAGCACAACCCCTTCTATACCGCGAACGGCGGCTATCTCAGGAACCCCGAAGACTATTTCTCCGACTCGCGCGCGCTGGACTCGTTCCGCAAGCTCATGCGCTATACCGTGGCGCGCTGGGGCCACAGCACACGCGTGTTCGCCTGGGAGCTGTGGAGCGAACTGGACCTGACCGGCTCCGACCGCAAGAAGAAATGCTACAAGAACCCGGAGGTGGTCGAGTGGCACCGGATCATGGGGCAATACGTCAAGGAGATTGATCCCTACGACCACATGGTCTCCTCGCACGTGTGCGGCAGCTATAAGAACCAGAACACGAACATCGTGGCGCTCGCGGAAATGGATATGGCGCCGGTGGACGCTTACCACAACGACATGCAGGCACTGTACATCGTGACGCTGATGGAGGAGACGGTCGACTATAACGCCGAGTTCGGCAAGCCGGTCTTGATCACGGAGTTCGGCGGTACGTCGAAAGGGGCGACCGTCCGCAATCTGGAGTGTGCCCTGCACGCCGCGCTCTGGAGTGCCACCTGCCTGCCGATGGGGGGCACGCCGCTGTTCTGGTGGTGGCAGCTCATCGAGGAAGAGAACTTCTACCCCAAGTACCGCGCCGTTGCCCGGTTCATGGCGCGTGAAGACCGGCGCGACCCCGCGCTCCGCACCGTGAAGCCCGTGCTGCGCGACACGTCGGCCGGCACGGCCGCCGGGTTCGCCGCGCGCCTGCTCACGAACCGGGAATGGGGACTCGGCTGGATCTGCCGGGTAACCGACTTCGAACGGGTCGACCCGGCGGGCCCGGCTGCGGCCTCCGGCCTGACGCTGGACGTCACGGATCTGGCGGACGGCGAGGCGCGGGTCGAGTTCTGGGACACGCGCGAGGGGACGGTCATCGCCTCTTCGCGGCAAACCATCGCCGGCGGCGTGCTCCGCGTCGACGTGCCGGCCTTCGCCCGCGACATCGCCTTCAAGATCAAGAGAGACGACTGACCTGAAACTTGAAAGTAGAAGCGGCGTCTCGCCGCTTCCTCCGGGCCGCAGGCCCGGGCCCCCGGCGGCACTCCGTGCAGCCGGGGGGCGAAGAGCCAGCCGAGCCGCCGTCGCCCTACGGGCTATGGCGAGCCAGGGACGGCTCTTCTACTATGGGCGACACGGCCCCAGACCAAGTTTCCACCTCGTTATATCCGGCGCAACGCGCCGGCGGCCTTGCTGAAACTTCCCCGAGTTCCCTCGAAAACCCGACTTCGCCGTCGTGCCTCCTGGCTTCCGCCGTCGCTCTGCGAGCTATGGCGGACAAGTCGTCGGGCGCGGCTTGCTCGAGAACTTGCTCGAGAACCCCCGCCGCAGCGGCGGGATCGACAAAGATCACGACCCGCCTACGCCCGGGGCTTCGGCGGGCAGGCGGCGCTTACAGCCTGTCCGCCCGACCTAACCGTTCCGGCTCAGTTCGTCCGGTCCGGCGTGGCGGTCTGAGTCGAGTCCGGCGGGGAGAGGGGCGGTGCAGGGAGGGGTTCGACCTTCTGGCGCGCCTGGTCCAGCTCGGTGCGTACCCGATCGAGTTCGTTGGACAGCCCCGCCACCCGCCCACGCTCGGCGGTCAATTCGGTCCGAAGCGCCGCCTCCGCCTCCTGCTGGCGCTTCTGCTCCGCCGCGAGTCTGGCGAGCGTCTCAACCAGCTTCTCCTTCTCGGCTTTGAGCGCCGTTTCCGCTGCCTCGGCCTGTTTCACCGATTCGGCCAGCTTGCGGCTGTGTTCCTTGCCGGCGCTGAGTTCCTGCGCCTGGCGGTTCTGCTGCTCGATCAGGCGCGTGAGTTGAGCCCGTAAGGGATCGTGGGTCGCCTGCTCTTCCTTGTGCGCCGCCTCCGCCCGGTCTGCGCGGTTCGACTCCGTCAGAAGCGCGGTCTCCAGGCCACTCCGGAGCGCCTGCTCGGCACGCAGGTCTCGTGTCAGGCGTTCAACGCGCTCGGTCAGCGCGCCGGCCTGCTCGTGTTCAGCCCGAAGTTCCGCGCGCCACTGCGCGGATTGCCGCCTGAAGAAAAGGCACCAGCCGGCCAGCACGGCGAGCACGAGCACGGCGAGTATGCGTACGGTCTTCATCATTGTGCCGCCTCACCCTTCCACCCTTCCACCCTTCCACCCTTCCATTCTTCCATTCTTCCATTCTTCCACATCTTCCATTCTTCCTCCCGTCCGGCCTCACGGGGCACGGCTCGCCGGTGCGGGCGGTGCGGCCGGCGCGGGCGGCGCGAACACTTCGAACAGGCGCCAGGGCCCCCAATCGTTGTCGTACAGCATAGCCTGAGAGCCGAGCACAAACAAGCCGGGAGCCTGCCAGTGGATACTGTCCATTCCGGCGCGTCCGGCGGGGCGCTGGACGAGCACGTAGAGTGTATGGCCGGGATAGTCCTGCAGCGCCTTGTTCAGATTGAAGTCAAGCGCATGGAGGAAGAGGGGGTCTTCCCGGGAGCCGACCAGGCTGAAACTCCCGTACCCGCAGACGAACACCTTTGCGCAAGGCGACCGGCGCAGTACGTGGCGGCGCACGCTCGCCTGCACGGCGCCGGCAACGGCCCGGGCCCTGTCGCGCGCGCCGCGGTCCGGGGCCGCGAATTCCGGCGCGCCGGGATGGGTGTAGGACAAGCCCGTCACGACAACAGCCAGCAGCGCCGTCCCAAACAGCCGCCGGTGCCCCCTGGCGGCGCTGCGCCCGATGCTGTATCCCACACCGAGCAACCCGAGCAGGACCGAGCAGAACGGGGCCGGCGATCCGCCGAGCAGGTACCGGCCGGACGCGAGCACGACCGCCGTGACGGGACAGGCGAGCGCGAGCAACCCCAACGTGCAGCCGGCCGGGTCCTTCCGAAACGCGGCGAACAGGAACACGCCCGCGCCGAGCACGGCGCCGAGCGCGTACGGCGCCGCGGCGCCGGCCTGGGCCAGGCTCACGGTCCCCGCCTGCGGCCCGGCAAAACGGAGCCAGCGCAGGAAGTAGAGAGCATCGCCCATAATCAACCAGTTCAGCAGGAGCCAGACACCGGCCGCGTAGACGGCAGGCGCAAGCGCCACGATGAGCACGGCTTCCGTCTGAGCGCGGCTGTCGGCGCCGAACACCTGGCCGGCGATGAGCAGCAGGAACGCGAACGCGAGCCACACGGCCATATCGAGGCTGCTCAGCAGCGTGAGCGCAGCGCCGACGGCGAGCATGACGAGGAACCGCAGCCGCATGTGGCGCGCCCAGAGCAGGAGCCCGCAGGCCGTGAGCAGAGCCAGGAAACCCGCGAGCAGGATCGAGGATCCGTCGCAACAGGCTTGCAGGAAGCCGGGACTGGCCGCCAACGCGGCGGTCAGCACGATGCGTCCCGCGCCGAGTTCCCAACGCCGCAGCATGCCGTGAAACAGGAGCAACACGGCGGCGCCGAACGCGGCGCCGACGAGCAACGAGGAGACGCCCATCGTCTCGTCGGTGCCAAGCACGGCAGCCGGGACAAGCCCGACCAGCGTCGGAAACGGCGCCCACCACGCCGAACAGACCAGCGCCTGCCGCCCGGCCGTCGTATTGGCCGTGAGCGCGCGGCAGATCCCCTCGCGCACCACCGCTTCCTCTCCGAGCCGGTCTCCGCCCAGCAAGCCCAGGCACAACAGCAGCACAAACAACAGAAGCACACCCCACCGGCGCAGCCGCCGCGAAAGGGCCCGGCCGGCCGTCGTTTGCTGCGCTGTCGTCTGCTGCGCTGTCATTTGCTGCGCTGTCATTTCAGATCAATTACTCTATGACCTTAACACCCGATGGCGCGCGTCCTGTCTCGCCACAGACGGGCGACGGCGGAAGCGCCCCTTCACGCCTGAGCGGAACCGCCGGTATCGGCGAGCCCGTGCCGAGTTTTCTCCCAGTAGAACGGTTCCCGCACCAATTTCCAGAGCGCGCGCCAGCCGCTGTAGCTCATGAGGACCCAGTAGGGCGGCGCCAGCAGCGCATACTTGACGAGGTCGAAATAGGAGCGGCGATAGCAGCCCAGCGCGCCGGCATAGACGAAGGCGAAGTTTCCGACGAACAGGCACAACGCGCCCATCGCGAAGACGAGCCCGGGAAACAGCGCCACGAGCACTTCGAGCCGGAACAGGAACCAGAGCAGCGCGAGGAACCAGTAGAGCGGGTTGAGCAGGAAGCAGACGACGATTCCGCCGATCAGCAGGTTGAAGTGCAGGAAGTTGACGACCCCCAACTCCTTCAGCAGGCGCAGCGGCTGGCGGGTATGCACCAGATAGGTCTGCATGTAGCCTTTCAGCCAACGCGAGCGCTGCCGGATCCAGAACGGCAGGCTGCTGCACGCCTCTTCCCACGTTGTGGTGTCGAGCATGCGCGTGCCGTAACCCGCGCGGTGTATGCGCACGCCGAGGTCGCAGTCTTCGGTGACGTTGAACGCGTCCCAGCCGCGGAGTTCGCGCAGCTTGTCGGTCCGGAAATGGTTCGAGGTGCCGCCCAGCGGGATGACCGCGCGCAGGGCGGAGAGGCCGGGCAGGGACAGATCGAACCAGGCGGAATACTCGCCGGTGAACCAGCGGGTGAGCAGGTTCTGGCGCGGGTTATAGAAGTTCAACTTGCATTGCAGGCAGATCACGTTGGGTTCCGTCCGCGCGAAAGCGGCGACGGCCTTCTTCAACTGGTCCGGCTCCGGCCGGTCCTCGGCGTCGTAGATGACGAGGAACTCGCCGCGCGCCTGGTCCAGCCCGATGTTGCACGCTTTCGGCTTGGTTCTGGGCTGCGATTCCGGCACAAGCGTGACGCGGAAGCCGGGCGGCAGATCAAGCCGTTCGACGGCGGACCGGGTTGCGGCGTCGTCCTCTTCGAGCAGGAGCTGGACGTCGCGTTTCTCGGCCGGGTAGTCCATCCGGCGGAGCGCGTCGACCAGTGCGGCGACGGATTCCGGCTCGTTGTAGAGCGGGACGAGGACCGAGTACACGGGCAGCGTCCGTTCGTCGAGCCGGGCGAGTTCGGCGGCATCGATCTGGATCTGCGAATCGGCGACGACCGACACGTGGATCAGCAGGAACTTGTAGAGCGTGGAGAACAGATAGAACAGGGTCGAAACGAGGACAAACGCCCGGCCCACGGCCCCGGGCCTGATCACGAGCAGGAGGGCCGCCGCCGCGAGCCCGAGCAGCAGCGCGACGCGCTGCCGGCGCCACAGCGTCTGCCGCGCGCTCAGTTCCGGGCGCCGCGTCGAGAGCTCGAGCGGATCGCATGCCATCAGCGCCCCTCCCCGTTCGGGGCAAGGAGCGCCCGCGTGATGGTCTGCCCGGCCAGCCGGTGCCCGCGCTCAGAGAGCGCGACGCCTGACGCGTCGAAGAAGGGGTACCCGGTTTGTTTCTGCATGCCCATGAACGTGGTGTACAGGTCGGCCACGGGCACGCCGCGCGCGACGGCGACCCGCTTGACGGCCGCGGCGAACTCGCGCACGGGCACCGGGGCTTCGGGGTACGGCGGCGGCGTCACCCAGACGATCCGCACGCCGCGTGCGGCGGCCAGTTCCGTCATGGCCGCCGCACGCCGCTCGAACAGGGCCGGTTCGCCGAGCGAGAGAATGTCGTGCAGCCCGAGGCTGAGCACGGCCACGTCGATGTCGTCCTGGAGCGCCGCGGCGATACGGGCCAGCACGGCGAGCGGCCGGTACGCACCGCCGTCAGCGCCGGTCTGGCGCAGCGAGACATAGCGGCATGCGCCACCCGCATCCAAACCGGCCATCTGGGCCACGACGCGACTGAACAACGCCGTCTGTTCGGTGCCGGCGCCGGCGCCCGCGCCGAGCGCGTCGTCGAGGCACGCGACACGCGCGGCGCGGCGCGCGGCGGCCGGCGCCGCCGGCGCGGGCGGCCGCCGGCCGGGTACGAGCACCACCTGGTCCGAGCCATCGTAGAGCCTGTCGCCTTCCGCGCGGAGCGACACGGCCGGGAGCGGCGAGTGCAGGAAGCGGATGCGCCCGCTGCCCAACACGAGGCCGTGGTGCCGAACGCGCCAATCCAGCACGGACAGCGCACCGGCCTGCGCGGCAACGAGCGGCGCCCACACCGGTTCGTCCGCGCAAGCGGTCTCGCGCCACTCGCTCTGCCGGCGTCCGTCGCGGAAGGCGGCTTCCCATTCCACCCGCAGGCTGAACGCCGACGGCCGATCGGTCTGCACACGCAGGGCGGGTTCAACCCTGTCAGCGGGCCAGCACACGGCAGGCAGCAGCACGGGCCGGAACGACGCGGCGTATTCCTGGGCGTAGTCGTGGCGCAAGTCGACTTCCCGCGAGCACGAGGCCTCGAAACCCAGCGCATCCCGCACCGTCAGCGTGACCCGGTGCCGGGCCCGGCCGGCAAACACGTGCGAGACGGACGCGCCGGTCGCCGTGCCGCCGTCGCCGAACGCCCACTCCCGGCGTGTCGGCGGGCTGTCCAGCCAGTTGCGCGATGCGTCGGCGAACGAGACGGGCAGGAAGAAAGGGGCTTGCCCGCGAAACGCGTAGCCGGCCTGCTTCGTCACCGTGAAAGCGGGCTGCAGACTGCGGTCGATCCGCTCGTGCCGCGCCGCGTCGAGCCGTACCGCGCCGAGCAGGCGATCGGGCGGGATAGGCGCCACTTCCTTTTCGCCGGGCAGCCGCCAGCCGACCCGCGCCTCGAAAACAGACCCGTCATGCACATTGACCAGTTCGAGCCGGTGCACGCCGGCCTCGAGCCTGAACTCGACGCCCGGCCGCCATGACCCGCCTTCATGCTCGCCGGGCCACTCGGCGACAGGCGCGCCGTCCAACAGCAGGAAGCCCGCATTGTGGCAGTCGAGTGCAAAGACGTAGGGGCCGGGCTGCGGGCACAGGACGTGGGTCTGCGCCGTAACGATATAGCGTTTGGTCGTCCAGCGGTCCTTGCCCCTGCGCGGCAGTTCCTTCCTGAACGACGCGTGCAGCGTGCGCTGCCGCAACGCACCGGCGCGTGCGAGCATGTGCCGCATCTTCGGCCAGGAGTCGGGCAGGCCTTTCGCCTCAATTTCATAGAACCCAACGGCAACGGGCTCGGGGTCCGCGCCCGGTTCCGCGGGCGCGTCCGCGGCCGAGTCCGGCCCGGCGTACAGCACCGCCTCCCGTTCGCGGCCCATCGCCCAGACGTGCGCCAGCAGCGTCACGACAGAGGCGTTCGTGTGCGCGACCCGGCAGGGCAACGGCCCGCCCCGCGAGTCGAACAGGCGGAACGCCGACGGGCGCTGTTCGAGCGCGGCCGACTCAACGCTCAACAACACGTAAGACCGTGCATCGTCCGGCACGCTGAAGACGAACCGGTCGCGGCAGTCCGGGACCAGCCAGGCCGGCAGCGCCGCACACGGCAGCGCGCTCAACAGCAACGCGAATACGAACCTCCGAACCACGGCGATTGCTCCCCTTCCGACGCAAAGACCCCAGACTCACGGGTACAAGTCCCCGGGCAGGTGTCGAGAGCCGGGCGGCTCCCCCCTGTCGCATGTGCCGCGACGGGATCACCCGGCGCGAGAAAACCGGCCAATTCTCCCTCTTCCGGGCCGCTCGGTTGATTTAATCCCGGAACAAGCATATCATCCGCAGGCGCCGGGGAAAACCCCATTCTTGGGGCAAGAGAAGCGGCTGGACGCCGCTTCTGCCGTGCTCAGAACACCACGATCAGCACGGCCAGCCCGATGAACAGGACACCGAGCAGCACCTTGCTGCCGACGACCTCCCGGCGGCTCCAGCGCAGCAGCGCCTCCAGCCGCATGCCCCAGCAGCTAAGCACAAAGACGGCAACCAGCGGCACGACAAACATGATGTTATAGAGCAGCAAATAGCCCAGCCCGCGCGCCGTGGATTCGCCCGTCTTGACCACCAGGACCAGCGTGGGGACATAGACCTGACCGGTACAGACACTCTCGAGCGCCGTGACGGTAATCCCGATAAAGAGCCCGCCCAGCACCAGGTTGCGCGCCCCCACCCCGCGATGGACAAGCCGGTGCACGGTCTCTTTCAGCCGGCGCGGCAGCCGCAGTGCGATGTCCTGCGCCCGCCCCGTTCGGCGGTAGCGGAACGCGTCGCGAAACGACAGCAGCGCCAGTACAATCAGCGCGGCAACCATCACGACGTCCAGCCCGAGCCGCAGCCAGGGGAACACCCGGCTCAGATGCAGAGCGCGCAGCAGTCCGAATCCCAGGCCGGTGTACGTCACGAACGAAGCCACACAGAAGGACGCTCCGACGAGGACCAGCCGGCGCCCGCCGACCTTGGCGACCGAAAGCAGGCTCATGAAGAACACCAGCGTGGAAATGGCGCACGGGTTGATCCCGTCCCCCAACCCGGCCGCCAGCACGGCGGGCAGCGTGAACCGGCGCAGCCGCCGCCGGAGCAGTTCGCCCTCAGCCCGCGCGGCGGCCGACTCGGCCGGAACGGCGGGCGGCGGCACAGCGGCCGCAAGACGCCGGGCGATCTGCTCGTCAACGCGGTCAGCCAGCCCCGCCTGGATAGCCGCAAATCCGTTCAACACGTGCACACCGTCCACGATCATGCAGACAGGTTCGTTCTCATGGATGCCCAACGTCTCCTGGTAGCGGATCAGGGCGACAACGTTCGAGCGGATCGTGATGTCGTGCCGGTTCAGAACGTACAGCCCCTCGAACCGCTCCTTCAGACGGGGCAGAGTATCCTCGCCAATCGCCAGGCATTCGGGACAGCCGGGCTCGTAGAAGTAGTCGATGACGACCGGCCGTTCGCCGTGCCCCGGCGGCCGGCTTTCCACGGCGGACGGGTCGTCCGCCCGGGCGCCGAGTACGAGCAGCGATATCCACAGCAGCACGTGTCGCATGCGCGCATCGTACCAGCTTTCCGCACGATATCCACGCTTTTGCCGCACCGCCAGCAAGTGCCGCCGGCCCGGCGGCACCCAGGCCCGCGCCTGTTGGACGCCACACGCCTTACGGCGTTGACTACAAACGCCAAATCGGATGGTTGATCCGTTTGTAGTCAAGCCCGTAAGGGCTGTTCCCGGGTCTTGAGTCAACTTCCCGCCGCCTGTCCCCCAGCCCCCCCCGCACATTTGGCCTTGCCCCGCCGGGACGGGGCGGCTAGAATAGCCGATGAGGGTGGGCAATATCCGGGGGGGGCAGCCCGCGTTTGCCGAATGGGACCGGCATCGCGGCACCCGGCCCTTGCGTCTGAAACAGGCTCCATGAATACACCTTGCACCCAACCAGGCCTCGCGCGGAAGAGGCGGCGCCCGGCCCGCGGTTTCACGCTGGTTGAACTGCTGGTCGTCATTGCGGTGATCGTGATTCTGGCGGGCATCATGTTCCCCGCCGTCCGCCACGTGCGGGAACGGGCCCGGCAGACGACGTGCATCAACGGGCTGCACCAGTTCAGCGTCGCCTGGCTGGTCTACCGCAGCGACCACGACAACAAGGGGCCCGATTGGCTCTCGTGCCTCTACCCCGAGTACATCGATACCGCCGATATCTACCTGTGCCCGTCCGACAAGTCGGAGGGGGCCGACGGGTCGAAGCCGCCGCACCCCGCGGTCGGCGAGCAATTCGCGGAAACGGACGACAACGACAGTCACCCTCCTCCCTACTACGGCCGGAACGGCGACATTCACGGGTGCAGCTATCTGTACGAGTTCTGCGCGGCGCCGTGCACGTGGGGAATCGACTGGCTGAGCTACAGCACGCACGCCGTTACCGAAGAGGATCTCGACATCGCCCCGAAGGACGGGAGGGTGTCGTGGGGTGAAGTCAAGGAGCATCAGCTGACGTGGGGTGACAAGACACACGCCGGCGCTTACAGTGCGGCGATCTTCCCGGTCATCCGCTGTTTCCACCACCACGAAGAGCAGAGCATCCAGGTGAACGATCCGGCGGAGGGTCCCCAAACACAGGGGCTGACCTTCAACGTCTCGTACATCGGCAACGTGTTCCGCGCGCCGCTTGCATGGGAACTCACGATGCAGAGCGACCTGTGGAAATAGGCGTTGCGGGCGCACGGCCAGAGCATTTGACACCGCTTCCGGCCACGTGTAGTATACGCGAATGATCAGACGGACAGCCCTGCCAATCTGCTGCGGTCTTGCCGCCCTCCTGCTGGCGGGCTGTGTCTCGCCGCCCGCGCCCGCCGCCCGCCGCGCGCGCCCGTCCGCATCGCTGACCCGCGCCGAGGCGCTTTACGAGGCGGGCGACTACACGGGCGCGCTGATCGAATGCATCGACATCGGGCACCGCAACCCTGACACGCCGGGCCTGGTGGAGACACGGCACCGGGTACTGAAGGCGATGAGCGAGCAGCGCGCGAACGAGATGGCGCTGCGCCGCGAGACGTCGCGCGAGCGGGCGGTGATCGACCTGGAGCGCAGCCGGGTGATGCCCGACACGTACGGGCAGCGCCGGTTCATCCGCGGTCTGTCGGATCCGACGCGGACGGAGCCCTCCCCCATGGAGAAGGCACTCGAGCGGCGCGTGACGCTGCACCTGGACAGCGTGAACCTCGACACATTCATTCTCGCGCTGGGCGCATCGGAGAACGTGAACATCATCGCCGACGCCATGGACACGACCAAGACGATGACCGTGCACGCCGACGACGTGCCGCTGGGCGAGATCCTCGACTACGTCGCGCGGAATCTGGGTGTCGCGTTCTATCTGGGCGAGAATCTCATCTGGGCCACGCCGAAGACCGACGCCGAATCGCCGATGCCGCTGGAAACGCGGATGTACAGGCTCCGAAAAGGCATCTCCGGTTCGACGGAAGGGGGCGCCGGCAACAAGATCAAGATCGTGGACGCCATTGAGCGGTTCGTGCCGAAGGTGCCGGGCGGCGACCTGATGTTCGATCCGAAGTCGCACGTGCTGATCGTGAAGAACACGCGCGCGAACCTGGCCTTGATCGAAGCGCTCATTGCCGGGCTCGACGTCTGTCCGCCGCAGGTCCTGATCGAAGCGCGGTTCGTCGGCACGACGGTCACCGACCTGCGCGAACTGGGCATCGACTGGCTGCTGAACAGCCCGCTGACGGTGACCCGGACGAAGGTGCTTCAGAACGGGACGGAGGTGACGGCGCCGCAGACCCAGATCAACGAAGGCGGCAGCGTGAGCTTCACCCCGTTCGCCAACCAGGTGCAGGGCCTGAACCTGACCTACCAGGGCCTGCTTACCGACCCGATGTTCCAGGCGGTCCTGCATGCGCTGGACGTCTCGGGCAAGGCGCAGACGCTGTCGGTGCCGAAGGTCACGACGGTCAACAACCACCCGGCCATGATCCGGGTAGGCGAGGATTTCCGGTTCTTCGAGGAATTCGACACCGTCTCCGTCCCAACGGTCACCGACGACGGCACAACCGTCTACACGAGCATGCTGGTGCCGGTCGGCAAACCGCAGCTCGAGGAACTGGGCATCGAGCTGTCGGTGATCCCGAGTCTCGGCGCGGACATGCGCACGATCACCCTGTCGCTGAAGCCGGAGATCAGTGAATTCGTGCGGTTCGAGGAATACGAGGTCGGCCTGATCGAGGGCGAGACCGACACGACCACGACCAACGGCCTCTCGATGGTGAAGCTGCCGATCTTCCGGCGCAGCATCATCGAGACGGAAGTTCTCGTGCAGAGCGGCGAGACGGTCGTGATGGGCGGGCTGGTCACCGCGACGGGCACCGAGGGCAAGAGCCAGGTTCCGTTCCTGGGCGCGATCCCGCTGCTCGGCCGCCTGTTCCAGCGCGACAGCATACAGGAATCGAGGCAGAACCTCCTGATCTTCGTCACCGCCACCATCGTAACCGAGCGGGGCGAGGACCTCGTCCCGATGGAGCGGATCCCGGCCGCCGACGCCTCCGCCCCCGTGCACGAGGCGCCGCCGGTGGCGGCGCCGGCCGTCGAAACGGAGTAGCGGGCTGACCTCCGGGCAGGCGGGGGGGCAAGGCCGTCGCCCAACGGGCAAGCCGTGTGCCCCCCGCCGCCGAGCGATTGGACATGAGCGTTACCCCGAGACACAAAGCGATACTCGGCCTGGACATCGGCCGCCACTCGGTGAAGGCGGTACGCGCCCTGCGGCGCGGCGCGGGTGCGCTCATCACCCGCGCCGATCTGCTGCGCCTGCCCGCGGACGTGCCGGACAAGGTCGAGGTGATCGGGCGCTGGCTGCGCGAGTTGGCGCCGCCGGGCACGCCGTGCGTGATCGGGCTCTCCGCGCAGGCGGCGATGTTTCAGCCGATCGAGCTGATGCGGGACGACCCGCGCTCCTACGCGCAGGCGGCGGCCATGGAGATGAGCCGGTTCAACGAACTCGCCTCCGAACCGATGGTCTACGGGTTCACGCCCGTCTCCGCCGAGGACCAGGCGAAGCGGCTCTTGCTGTGCATGGCGCGGCCGAGCGTGCTGGAGGAAGGCCTGGCCGCGCCGCGCGCGCTGGCCATGCGCGTGACGGACGTCATCCCGTTCCCCGTCGCCCTGTTCAACCTCGCGCGGGCGACCGGTTCGCTCGAAGCGGCGCCGTGGCTCTACGCGGACATCGGCTGCACCGGCACGGAAGTCGTCGTGGGCAACAGCGCGGGGCTGCGGTTCGCCGGCAGCCTGGCCTGCGGCGGCCAACTGTTCAGCGACCGGCTTGCGGAAGCCGCCGGCGTCTCGCCGGCCCAAGCCGAACACGTGAAGACGGCCGAGGGCGCCCTGAACCGCGGCGACGCCCAGCACCGCGCCGCGTTGACCGCGGCGGCCGACACGTGGGTCTCGGAAATGCAGACCTTCCTCTCCGTGTATCGCACCTCGTTCGGGGCAGAGGCCGACCAGCCTACGCGGCTCGTGCTCTCCGGCGGCGGGGCGGACCTGACGGGCCTGCGCGAGTATGTTGCCGACCGGCTCCACATGCAGGTGCAGCCCGTCCAGAACCTGGCCTGCAAGACGGAACTCAACAACCCCGGCCGCTACGCCCTGGCCGCCGGCCTGGCCCTGGCCGGACTCGGGCTCGGCTCCGCCGACGTCAGCCTGCTGCCGTTGCGCGAGCGCGAAGAACTCGCCCTGCGCAGGCAGCGCCGCTATTGGATCGGCGCCGCCGCCGCCGCCGTGCTCATCCTCGGCGTCAGCCTCGTAGGCGGCTACCGCGACTTCCAGCGCATGGAGACCCATCTCAAGGCGCAGCGCGCCACGCTCAACCACTGCCAGACGCTGGCGCAGGAAATCGAGCAGATCAAGGCGCAGAACGAATTGACGCACACCATGATGCAGCCGGTCGGCGACTTGGTCCGGAACGGGCCGCTCATGCGCGAGCTGATCGACTTTCTCAACCACGCCAAGGGCCCGCAAGACTGGATCACGCTGGTCAGCGACGAAGCTTCCTATTTCCGGACCGAGGCCCAGCCAGCCGGCCGCAAGCCGCCCGTCGTGCAGCGCATCCACAGCCGGCTGCCCTCCGCCCCCAAGACGGCGGCGGACGAGCCGCCGCCGGAGGCCCGGCCGGCCTTCGGCCGGATCATCGTCGAGGGCTACACGCCGAAGGACGACTTGTCGACGGTCAAGGAACTGATCGGCAAGCTGGAGAAGGCGCCGTTCGTCACATCGGCCGATCTGCTGCCCGACGACCAACTTTCGGGCAGGACCGGCGAACCGCGCAAGAGCCTGCCCGGCGGCGAACGGCCCTTTGTCATCGACGTAAAGGTGGCGCAACCGTGAGTTCGACCTCGACATCCTCAAGCTGGTCGGAACGGCAACGCGTGCTGGCGCTGATTGTGATTGCCGGCGCGGTCATTTTCGCGCTGTGGTTCTCGCTGCTGCTCCCGCAGAACAAGCGCCGGCTCGACCTCGAGCGGCAGGTGGAACATATGACCCGCCAGCTCGAGCAGAACGGCTACCTGCGCGGGGAGGAACTGCTGGTCAAACGCCGCACCATGGAACAGGCCCGGGCCCGTGAACTGGCCCGGCGCTGGCAGCAGATTCCCGGCCGGCTCGGCACCCTGGCGGATCTGGAGAAGACGGCCGCCGCCCCGATCGGGCATATCGACTTCAAAGTCGCCCTGTTCCAGGTCCGGGAGCGGCTCCGCCAGAAATCGAAGACCGTGGGGATCGGCCTGCCGCACGACCTGGGAATCGACGAGTCGGTGACCGGCGGCCGTGACGCGCGACGGCTCATGTTCCAGCTTCGCGCGGTGGAGAAACTGGTAGACCTGTCGCTCGACCTGAAGATCGAGCGGATCCGCCGCATCGAGCCGCTGGACCTGATCGAGCACATCGTGGGCCACAAGGAAGAGCTCTTTATGGAAGAATATCCGGTGCGAATCGTCTTCAACGGCGGTATGGAAAACGTGTATGATCTGCTGCACGCGGTGCTGACGCCCGACCACACGTTCTTCGTGAGGGGGCTGCGCATCCTGCGGGACGAAGGGAACCCGCGGGAAACGGTGTCGGTCGACGCCGTTCTGTGCGGGCTCGTGTTTCTGAAGGACCCGCGGCAACTCGCGCCGCCCGTCGTGGAGTCGGTGGTGCCGCTTTCGCCGCGTGGCTTCTAGCCGGGTGAGGCGCCAGGCGCCAGGTGTCAGGTGTCAGGTGTCAGCGGAGCCCTGAGACCTGAAACCCGACACCTGACACCTGACACCCGGCCTCCGGGCCGAAGGGAGCAGGCTGAGGATGGAGAACCTCTGGAGATGGCTGGAAAGGGCGAACGCGCGCGCGGTGTGCCTTTGCGCGATGCTCGGGCTGATCGCCGTCGCCGGCTGGTGGACCTGGCGCGAGTTCACGGCGGGTGAGAAGCCGTTCCGCATGCCGCCCGGCGGCCAGGTGTCGGAACCGGACGACATCCCGCGCATTCTGGCCTATGTGGAGGAGCAGGCGGGGCTGGCGAAGGCGACGTATTCGGGCAACCCGTTCAAGCGGCCGACCGGCACCCAGACGGCGCGCACGGCCGCGCGCCCGCCCAGCAAGCCGACGGTCCGCTATCGTGTACGGCCGCAGGGCCAGAGCACGCCGAAAGCGAGCATGGTGAACCTGACCTACCGCGGCCTGTTCAAGCGCCCGGACGGCCGGACCGCCGCGCTGATCGAGGACCGGGCAACGGGCCGCGGCCAGTTCCACGACGAGGGCGCGAAACTGTACGGGTTGACAATCGGCGCGATCGCCTTCGACAGTGTCGTCTTGCTGTTGCCCGACGGCGGCCAGGTGAAACTGGAGATCGGGCTGCCGCGCACCTTCGTGGAGGACAGCCGCCGTGAGTGATTGTGTAGCGACCGCGACGGCGGATATCCGCCTGTTTTCCGAACAGCTCATGACCGAGCTGGGCCGGCGGCTGGAGGCCGAGGGCCGGGTTTCCGGCGAGAAGCTGCGCGAACTGCAGGCGCAGAAGGCGCTGACGGGCGAGCAGCTCGACCGTACGCTGATCAAGGAGTCGGTCCTGCCGGAGGCGGACGTGCTCAGGGCGCTGGGCGCGGTGTCGCACATCCCCTTCACCGCGATCGCCGAGTTCAGCATCGCGCCGGACGCCGTGCGCAAGGTGCCGGCGAAGGTGGCGACCCGCTACCGCATCGTCCCGCTCGAGCTGGCAAACGGGATCATCACCCTCGCCACGAACCGCGTGCCGGACCTCTCAACGGTGAACAGCCTGCGCATGCTGCTGGGCTGCCCGATGAAATGGGTGCTGTGCAACGAGAGCGACATTGCCAAGTCGCTGAAACATTTCTACGGACTGGGCGTGGAGACGATCGACGAGGCGATCCAGACCCGCCGCGACGAGGAGCCGGACGCGCCGGACACGGACCTGGCGGTGGACGACACATCGGACCCGGGCATCGTGAAGTTCGTGAACCAGGTGATCGTGGAAGCGATCGAGATGGACTCGACCGACATCCACATCGAGCCGTTCGAGGACCGGCTCAGCCTGCGCTACCGGGTCGACGGCGTGCTGCAGGACATTCCGGTCCCGCAGGGCGTGCATCATCTGCGGCGCGCGATCGCCTCGTGCGTCAAGATCATGGCGCAGATGGACATCGCCGAGCGGCGCAAGCCGCACGACGGCCGCATCAAGGTGCGGGTTGGCCCCGAAGAGTTCGACCTGCGCGTGTCCGTGCTGCCGACCCGGTTCGGCGAGACGGTGAGCATGCGCATCCTGAACCGGGCGTCGATGTTCATCGATCTCGCGCACCTCGGCCTGATGCCGGGCCAGCGGCCGATTCTCGAAGAGCTGTCCGCCCTGCCGCACGGCATCATCCTGATCACGGGCCCGACGGGCAGCGGCAAGACGACGACGCTGTACGCGACGCTCGCGCGGCTGAACACGAAGGAGGTCAAGATCATCACGGTGGAGGATCCCGTCGAGTACCAGATGAGCGGGATCAATCAGATCCAGGTGAACCCGAAGATCGACCTCACGTTCGCCTCCGTGCTGCGCTCGATCCTGCGCCACGATCCGGACATCATCCTCATCGGCGAGATCCGCGACGTGGAGACGGCCGACATTGCCGTGCGCGCCGCGCTGACGGGCCATCTCGTGTTCAGCACGCTGCACACGAACGACGCGGCCAGCGCCGTGACACGGCTGCTCGACATGGGGATCGAGCCCTACCTCGTGTCGTCCTGCCTCGAAGGCGTTGTGGCGCAGCGGCTCGTGCGCCGCGTGTGCGCCGCGTGCCGCGTCGAGTTCGCGCCCGAGGACGCCATCCTGGCCGAGATCCGCGACGCGTACCCGGACCGGGCCGGGGATGCCGTCTTCTACCAGGGGCGCGGCTGCCCGGACTGCAATTTCACGGGGTTCCGCGGCCGGGTGGCCCTGTTCGAGATCATGGTGCTGGATGAAGCGCTGCGCGGCATGATCGTACGCCAGGAACCGTCCAACGAGATCCGGAAGACGGCCGTCGAGCACGGAATGATGACCCTGCGCCACAACGGCTGGGCCCGCGTCCTGGACGGAACCACGGCCGTCACGGAAGTCCTGCGCGTCGCGCGCCGGTTCGAGTTTACCGGCCAAGCCGCGCAACGCTGGGAGGAGTAGATGCGGATACCGCGCGGTCAATCGAGGATTGCCAGGTGCGTGCCAATCGGCTAGAATGCCACGCGCTGGTGTCCGGTGCCGGTGCGCGAACGGAACCCGCGGATTCGCAGGCTATCCGCCGCCCCGAACATCGACCATTAACCATTGACCATTAACCATTAACCATGAGCCCCGCGAAGCCACGCGTCGCGGGGCGAGGCAACCTTCATGGCAAAATCCGAGACCGCGAACATCCTGGTCGTCGACGACGAACCCGCCGTGCTGCGGGTGCTGGAACTGATCCTGCTGTCGAAGAACTACAACGTCGTCGCCGTTTCGAGCGGCGAACAGGCGCGCGACCTGCTCGCCAAGCAGAAGTTCGATCTGCTCGTCTCGGACATTGTGATGGAGCCGATCAACGGCGTGGAGCTGTTTCATATCGCGCAGGCCAGCCAGCCGGACATTCCCGCCATCATGATCAGCGGGTTCGCCACGATGGACATCTCGATCGACGCGATACGCGAGGGCGTGTTCGACTGCCTCACGAAACCGTTCCCGCCGGACCGGTTTCTGTCCGCGGTCGAAAACGCGCTGAACTTCGCCGAAACGCGGGGCGCCGGCATCGACCTCAAGAGCCAGCCGGACAGCGATTCCTACTTCGGCGGTGTCATCGCCGAGAACCCGAAGATGAAGCACGTGTGCGATTTCGTCGAACGCGTGGCGGCGATGGACGTGCCGATCCTGATCATCGGGGAGAGCGGCGTGGGCAAGGAACTGATCGCCAAGACGATCCACGCGCACAGCGACAAGAAGGACCGCACGTTCCTGGCCGTGAATTGCGCGGGGCTGCCCGTCTCGTTCTTCGACTCGATCTTCCGGTCGGACACCGAGGCGAGCGCGGATACGGCGGATGTGGGCACGGTGTTGCTGAAGGAGATCGGCGTGATGCCGATCGCCATTCAGGACCGGCTGGTGAAGATCCTGGAACACCGCGCGGCGACGAAAGGCACGGCCAAGTACCAGAACATCCGGATCCTGGCCAGCACGCAGAGACCGCTCGACACCAGCATTCAGGACGGGTCGTTCCGGCAGAGCCTACACCGGTATTTCAGCGTCATCTCGATCGCGATCCCGCCGCTCAAGGAACGACGGGAAGACATCCTGCCGCTGGTCACCCATTTCCTGCGGATAAGGGTGAAGGAAGAAAGCAAGCTGCCAACCCTGACGCTCGACGCGCACGACGCGCTGGAAAAATACCCGTGGCCGGGCAACGTGCGCGAACTGCGCGATTCGATGGAATCGGCGCTGGCCAGCGCGGGGGAGTCCGGCCAGATCGACATGGAGAACCTGCCGCAAACGATCGTCGACTTCCTCAGAGCGCAGGGCACCGGCACGCGGGGACGTATGGCCGAAGAGGCGCGCGGCCAGTTCCTGAAGGAATCCTTCAAGGAAGCGCGGAACCAGCCCGGCCAGCGCCGCCGGCCGAGTATCGGAAAGCTGGACGACCTGTGATCGGAGCCACCGCGCGGCAACTCCTCGTGCTGCTCGGCATTCTGGGCGCCGGCCTGCTGCTGCGGCTGGCCTACCTTTCCGAGCTGCGCCGCGCGCCGGACTTCCCGGCGCCGCAGGTGGATGCCGATTTCCACAACTATTGGGCGCGCGGGATCGCGTTCGGCGATTGGAACCGCCCGGGCGGCGGGCCGGCGCCGGGGATCCCGACCGCACCCTACTTCCGACCGCCGGGTTACCCCTACTTTCTCGCCCTGGTCTACCGGCTCTTCGGCCCGGGCTATCTGGCGCCGAGACTGGTCCAGTTCGGGCTCGGGCTGCTCAACGTCCTGCTGGCCTTTCTGCTGGCCAGGCGCTGGTACGGGCCGGGGATAGCCCTGATCTGGGCGGCCTTGATGGCCACCTACTGGATCTTCATCTATTTCGAAGGCGAATTCCATGCGCCGGTCCTTACCGTGTGTCTGCTCTTGAGCCTGACGGCGGTGCTGGCCGGCTGGACCACCGGCCCGTCCTGGCCGCGCGGACTGGCGGCGGGCCTGCTGGCCGGGCTATCGGCGCTGGTTCGGCCGAACCTGCTGCTGCTCTTCCCGCTGGGCGCGGCATGGGGCCTGTGGGTCATGCGCGGGCGGCACGCGCGCCGCGCCGTGCTGGCCGCGCTGCTCGCGTTCGGCGCCGGCGGGTTGGCGGCCATCGCGCCGGCCACCATCCGCAACCTTCGCGCGGCGGGCGAATGGGTGCTCATCTCCTCGAACGGCGGCATCAATCTGTACATCGGCAACAACGCGTCCGCCGACGGCTTCTGCGCCACGGCCATTGACGGACTCGGCCCGTTCAAGACCTGCTACGACTATCCGGCCATCATCGCCGCGCTGGAGCAGCAGCAGGGCCGGCGCCTCACGTACGGCGAGGTCTCGGGCCATTTCACGCGGCAGGCGCTGCACTTCATCCGCACGCAGCCGGGCCGCGCGTTCGGGCTGACGCTGCGCAAGGCGCTGCTGTTCTGGAGCCCGTGGGAACACACGCACAACAAGGTCGTTCATTGCGAACGGCACGCCTCCCGCGTGCTGCGCGCGATTCCGGGCAATTTCGCGCTGGTCCTGGCGCTGGCGGCGGCCGGCGCCGTAGCCTGGGTGCGGGAGCGCCGGCGCGACGCGCCGCGCGAAACGGCCGACTCCGCCGCGCGCCGCCGGCACGGGCAGGTCACCGCGCTGATCGCGCTGCTCATCGGCCTGTATGTCCTGTCGGTCGTGCCCTTCTTCGTCGCGGCCCGCTATCGCGTCGCGATTCTGCCGTTCCTGCTGCTGTTCGCCGCGTTCGCCCTGCACCACCTTTACCGTACGGTCCGGGCCCGCGCCGTCCGGCGCGCGCTGCTGTGGCTGGCGGGGATCGGTGCGGCTTTCGCCGTATTCTCGTTCGATCCGTTCGGCTACACCCCCGACGTCGCGCGCTGGCACTACGCGCGCGGCGTGGCCTACAACATCCGGCAGGAACCCGCGCGGGCCGTCGCCGAGTTCGAGCACGCCGTCCGCGCCAATCCGGGCTTCATCCAGGCACACGTCGACCTCGGCGTCGCGCTGGGAATGAGCGGCCGGATCGCGGCGAGCATGCCCCATTTCTCCGCGGCGCTGCGGCTCGACCCGAACGACGTGCTCGCCCACCTCAACCTGGCGATCGCCCTCGAAAAGGCCGGCCGGCCGGCGGAGAGCGCCGCGCACTACGCCGAGGTCCTGCGCCTGCGGCCCGGCCACCCCGCCGCCGCCGAGGGGCTCGCCCGCACGCGCCGCTCGGAAAAGCATTGACCGGGCGCAGGGCGAACCCTACCTTATCGGGCAGGAGAAGCGATGCGCAGAAAAGGTTTTGTCGATCTGCAGGTGAACGGGTGGATGGGGATCGACTTCTCCCAGCCCGGCCTGACGATGCAGGAGATCCGCGAGGTCACCCTGGACCTGCTGCGGCGCGGCACGATCGCCTATTGCCCGACGCTGGTGACGGGCGACCCGGAGATGTACCGGGAGAACCTGCCGCTGCTGGCGCAGGCGATGTCGGACCCGCAGATCGGCGAGCACATTCTGGGCATTCACCTGGAAGGCCCGTTCATCTCGGAGAAGGTGGGTGCGCGCGGGGCGCATCCGCGCTGTTTCGTGAAGCGGGCGTCCGTCCGGCATTTCGACCGGCTCATGGACTGGGCGGACGGGAAAGTGGCGCTTCTGACGCTGGACCCCGAACACCGGCGCGCGCCGGACCTGATCCGGCACGCGGTGAGCCGCGGGGTGACGGTCGCGATGGGCCACCATTTCGCGGACGTGGCGGCGATGCAGGCGGCGGTCGACGCCGGCGCGACCTGCGCCACGCACCTCGGCAACGGGATCCCGAACAAGATCGACCGGCACAAGAACCCGCTGTGGTGGCAGCTCGCCTGCGACGCGATCTGGGGCACCTTCATCACCGACGGCCACCACCTGCCGCCGGACCTGATCCGGGTGGCGCTTCGCGCGAAGACGCCCGCGCGTTTCGCCGTGGTCAGCGACGCCTCGCCGCTGGCCGGGCTGCCGCCGGGCCAGTACGAGGCGTTCGGCATCAGCGTCGTGATCGAGGAGAGCGGCCGGATCTACTCCGACGAGTCCGGCGGGCTGGTCGGTTCGCACTCGACCCTGATCGAATGCATGAACGTGCTCGCCTCGCTGAAGATCCTGGACGAGCAGGATCTGTGGCGCGTGGGGCAGGAGAACCCGCTGAAGCTGATCGGCAAGCCGCCCGACCTGACCGAAAGCCTCTGGGGCTGCGAGGTCGAATTCGACGGCACGAAATTCACCGCCGTCCCGCTATAACGGCACATCCCGTTGGAAGTTGGACGTTGAACGTTGAGCGTTGAACGTTGGGCACAAGAACAGGGAGCCGAACAAGGCGCTCGAGGCTAGCGTCGCCGTTCGGAGCGGCAAGACAACGGAAAGTGATTCGCTGGGGCGAACCGAAGGCCTTCCCAATGGAGGGCTGCCTGTCCGCCCGCGGCGGAAGGCTGCGCCGAGCCGCTTCCACGGGCAAATCGTCGATTGGCGGGCGGCTCGGCGCAGCCTCGCCCTCCAGCAGAAGGAACACCAAACGTTCCGGAACAACGGACAACGGACTCCGAACCCGGCGCTGGAGGATATCGGCGCGAAGACGCGCCGAATCCTCAGCGCTCATGTTCGACACAAAGTTCTGAGTCCCAGGGGATTGTGTGTCGGGCTGAACAGGCATCCGTGTGTGGCAGTTCGGCCGGCCGACACGGCCCAAGCCGGTGCTGTTCAGCCCTTGAACACGACGAACTTGCGCAGCGCGAAGTTGATGGTGAGGGCGGCGACCATCTTGGCCAGGTAGGCGAGATTCCCTTCCCAGCCCCAGCAGGCGATGAGCAGGTTGCCGAGCAGGACGCCGATCGCGACGCTGGCGCCGGAGACGACGTAGAACATGGCGACCTCCACCCACCGCTTGTGCCGGCCGGCCTTGAAGACCCAGACGATGTTCAGCAGGTAGGCGACCAGGTTCGAGATGAGGAAGGCGAGCACATTATCGATCACAAAATGGCGGGCGCGCACCGCATCCGAGAGGCCGGACCCGGTATCGGGCGAGAAGAACAGGGCAAAGATGCGGAAGCAGACCGCGTCCACGCCCGTCGCGATCGCGCCCGCCACGGCGTACTTCCCGAACTGGACGAGCGGGTGTGCGGTGGTGCCCGTGAGCTGCCGGAACAGGCTGCGCAGCAGCAGGCGCAGCCCGAGCCCGCCCTCACGGTCCGACCCCGAGGATCTCAGACTCCCGTCTTGCATGCTCATTCATCCATGCCGGAGGCTATCATACAGACACGCCACGGTTTTGCCCAGGACATCATCGGGGATGACGAGCGGGGGCATGAGGTAGACGACCTCGCCGAGCGGCCGCAGCAGGATCCCCTGCCGGCGCAGGCGCGCCTGGACCTGTTGGGCGCGGCCGGGCACGGCACCGTCGAGTTCGACCGCGCCGATCAGGCCGAGCCAGCGCACGGCGGCCACACCGGGCAATTCGCGAAGCGGGGCCATACGCTCGGCCAGCAGGCGGCCCTTGCGCGCGGCTTCCTGCACGATACCGTCCTCGCGGTAGACGCGCAGCATTTCGAGGGCGGCGGCGCAGGCGAGCGGGTTCCCCGCAAAGGTGTGCCCGTGATAGAACGTGCGGTCCGCAGGCTTGTCGGAAAAGGTGGCGTACAGCCGGTCGGCGACAGCGGCCGCGCTGATCGGCAGGCAGCCCGCCGACAGGCCCTTGCCCAGGCAGACGATGTCGGGCGCGACCGCCGCCTGCTCGAACGCGAACAGGGTGCCGGTGCGTCCGAACCCGACGGCGATCTCATCGGCGATCAGCAGCACGTCGCGCGCCGCGCACAGGTCGGCGAGCCGGCGGAGCCAGGCGTGCGGGTAGATGCGCATGCCCGCGGCGCCCTGGCAGAGCGGTTCGACGATGACGGCGGCCAGTTCCGGCCCGTGCTCATCGACGATGCGCTGCATGGACTCGAAGCAGGGCAACCCGCAGTCGGGCGGCTGCCGGTTCCACGCGCAGCGCTCGCAACAGGGCGAGTCGGCCCGGAACACGGGCTGGACCAGGGGCGCGAACGGGGCGTGGAACTGCTCGACATACCCCACCGAAAGCGCGCCGAGCGTGTCGCCGTGATAGGCGCCGGCCAACGAGGCGAACCGACACCGTTGCGGTTGCCCCACGTTGTGCCAGTACTGCAGCGCGATCTTCAGAGCCGCCTCCACCGCACTGGCGCCGTCGCCGGCGAACAGAATGTGCCGCTCGCCCGGCAGCAGGCCGGCCAGCTCGGTGGCCAGCTCCACGGCGCGCGGGTGCGAGAGATTGCCGAGAATGCTGTGGTCCAGTTCGCGGGTCTGGCGCCGGATCGCCTCCATCAGCCGCGGGTGGCCATGCCCGAGATTGCAGCACCACCACGACGCGATCGCGTCCAGATAGCGGGTTCCGTCCGTATCGTAGAGGTAGCACCCCTCACCCCGCGTGATGACGGGGAACGGTTCGCCGTCGACGGCCGAGCGGCGGGTGAACGGGTGCCAGAGGTGCCGGCGGTCGAGCGCGCGGCAGGCGTCGGCGTCTATGGGCATGGCGCACGCATCCTTTCGAGCAGTTGGCGGGCTGGGGGCAGGCATGCGGCGGCGCGGCGCCGCAGTTCGGCGCGGGCGCCTGGCGCGCGGTCCAATCCGCGCACGTACGGCAGGCACCCGAGCACGGGCACGCGGCCCAGTTCGCGGATGGTCGATTCGTTGTCCTGCGCGACGGCGTCGTGTTCGCACGGGCTGCTCTCGCAGAAGACGACGCCCAGCACCGGCAGGCTCGCGCGGCGCAGCTCGCGCAGGGAGAGCAGCGTGTGATTGAGCGTTCCCAATCCGGGCCGCGCGACCAGGATGACGGGCAGGTGCAGCGCCGTCATCACGTCCAGCATGAACGCCGTGCCGCTGATCGGCACCAGTATGCCGCCCGCCCCCTCGACGACAACCGCTTGATGGCGCGCGGCGAGGCGGGTGAACGCCTGTGCGACGCCATCCGGCGCGAGGACCTGCCCGGCCTCGCGCGCGGCGAGATGCGGCGAGCAGGCCGGTTCGAAGCGGAACGGCGCCATGAGCCGCTCTTCCTCGGCGGACGGCGCCAGGCCGGCGGTGTCCAGGCAGAACGCGAGGTCCGGGGCCGCCAGATCCGCGCCTGCCCGCCGGCAGCCGGTCTGGATCGGCTTCATCGGGACGGCGTCGATCCCGTCCGCGCGCAGGACCGAGAGGACGGCCGCGGCGACAGCGGTCTTGCCGACGCCGGTATCGGTGCCGGTGACGAAGACGCCGAGCGTTGTGCCGCCCGGCGGCTTGCCTGCCGCTGCGTGGTCCGAGTGCTCTCCGTTCACCGATTCGTCTCCAGAAACGCGGCGATCTGCGCGCCGAGCCAGTCCGGCGCGCGCAGGGGCAGCTCGTGCCCCATACCCGGCAGCAGCCGCAACCGCGCAGCCGGGAGGTGCCGGCCGAGATACTCGGCGGCTGCCGCCGGGATGATGCGGTCCGCCTCGCCGTGCACGACGAGGGTCGGCACGCGGACGGCGGCCAGGCCGCCGCGCAGGTCCGCCCGCGCCAGATACTGCAGGCCGGCGACGAGCCGTTCGGTGCCCTGCCCTTTCGCGGCCGACACGGCCGCCTCGACGGAAGCCGGCCCCGCGCAGGCGGGCGCGGCGGCATCGGCGAAGAACCGGCTCAGTATGGCGTCGGGGTCCCGCGCCAGGCCGGCGCGCATAGCGCGCAGATTTCCGGGCGCCACCCCGCACGGGTAGCCCACGTCGCTGCAGAACCGGGCCGTCGCATTCACGAGCACGAGCCGGCCGAACACGGCGGGCTCGGCCGCCGCCGTTTCCAGCGCGACCAGCCCGCCCATCGACCACCCGATCACCACAGGCGGTTCGGAGCAGCCGCTCAACCGCGCCCGCAACGCCGCGGCGAAGGGCGAGACCGGGCCGTGCCTGGCGGCCGCACCCGCCGCCGGCGCCGCGGGCCCGGCGTCCGGCGCCAGGAGCGTAACGGTCCTGCCCAGCATCTCCGCCAGCGGCGCCAGCGCTTGTGGCGGGTAGCCCCAGCCGCCGACCAGGATGACCGGTCCGTGCTTCACACCACCCCTTCGGCGCGGGCGGCTTCGGCGATGAGCGCGGCCGCGCGTTCGAGTTCCGCCGGCGCATGCGCGAGCGTCACCGACAACCGGATCCTGGCCGCATTCGCCGGGACGGTCGGCGGCCGGATCGCCACCGCCAGAATCCCGTCACGGCGCAGCCGTTCGGCAACGGCCAGCGCCTTCTCACTCGTTCCGATGAGCACGGGCACGATCTGCGATTGTGACGGCCCGGTGTCGAGCCCGGCGGCCCGCAGCCGGTCGCGCAGCAGGCCTGCGCGCACGAGCAGCCTTTCCCCCATTGCCGGGTCCGCTGCCAGCGCGTCGAGTGCCGCGCCTGCCGCCGCCGCGCACGGCGGCGGCAGCGCGGTCGAGAAGATAAAGGATCGGGCATGGTTGATCAAGTAGTCTTGCAGGGCGGCCGAGCAGGCAACGAACCCGCCGTAGGCGCCGAACGCCTTGCTGAGCGTGCCGACGCAGACGGCGACCCGCGGCTGCAGGCTCGCGGCGGCGACCCGGCCGCAGCCGCCGGGCCCGAACACGCCGGCCGCATGCGCGTCGTCGACCATGACGTCCGCGCCGGCCCGCGCGGCGGTCTCGGCGAGCTCGGCGAGGGGCGCGAGGTCGCCGTCCATGCTGAAGACCGATTCGGAGACAACCAGTCTGCGCCCGCCGCCGGGCGCCCGGGCCAGCCGGGCGCGGAGGTCGTCGACGTCGTTGTGCCGGAACCTGTGCAGCCGGGCGCGGCTCAGGAGGATGCCGTCGACGATGCTGGCGTGTACAAGCCGATCGGCGAACACGTGGTCGTTGCGCCCGACCAGCGCGGCGAGCACACCCAGGTTGGTGAGGTAGCCGCTCCCGAACACGAGCGCACGCGGATAGCCCGTGTGTGCGGCCAGCCGGTTCTCGAGCGTCTGGTGCGGGGCCAACGTGCCGCTCATCAGCCGCGAGCCCGTCGCGCCGGTGCCGACCGCGCGCGCGGCCTCGGCCGAGGCCGCGGCCAGGCGGCCGTCGCACGCAAGGTTGAGGTAGTCGTTCGAGGAGAAGTTGAGGCAGCGGCGCCCGTCGATCGTAACGTACCCACCGACACCGGCGCAGACGCGAAGGTCCCGGTGCAGATGCCGCGCGTGCAGATGCGCCAGCCGTTCCTGAGCCCAGCGGTCGTCGGTCATAGCAGTTCCAGGTCCCTGAGCATGGCGAGGTCGCGCTCCACGTCGCCGCCCGGCACGGTCAGCAGCGCGCCGATCATGATGCCCGTCGCGCCGGCATAGAAGATCAGCGCCTGCAGGTCGCGCAGGTGCGCGCGGCCCGCGCATACCTTGAGTTCCGCCTCGGGATTCAGCAGCCTGAACAGCAGAATGCTGCGGATGATGTCCAGCGGTTTCATCGGCGGCTGCGCCGCCAGCCGCGTGCCCGGGATGGGGATGAGGAAGTTGAGCGGGATCGAGTCGACCTGCTCCCGGGCAAGCGCCGCGGCCAGTTCGACGCGCTGTTCGAGGGTTTCGCCCATCCCGAGAATGCCGCCGGAACACACGTCGAACCCGAGTTCTTTGGCGGCGCGCACGGTTGCCAGCCGCTCGGCATAGCCGTGCGTGGAACAGATCCGAGGGTAGAAGCTCGCCGCGGTTTCCAGGTTGTGATGGAACCGGGTCAGGCCGGCGTCGCGCAACCGTTCGAACTGAGCCCGGCTCAGGCAGCCAAGCGAGGCGCACCACCGTGGCGCGGCCTGCCCGCCGGCCCGCACCATTTCGCAGACTCGGTCCAGGTCCGCGTCCGTCAGGCCTTTGCCGCTGGTGACAATGCCGAACCGCGAAACGGGCAGCCGCGCCGCCGATTCCCGGGCCCGGCCGATCTCCGCGGCGCTTTTCAAGGGGAAGACCTCGGCCTGCGTGTTGTTGGCCGCGGACTGCGCGCAGAACGCGCAGTCTTCGCTGCAGGCCCCGCTCTTGGCATTGACGATGGCGCACAGCGTGAGACGGCCCGGAAAGAAGCGGCGGCGCAAGGCGGTGGCGGCGGCCAGCAGGTCCGGGACGTCCTCCGTGCCGGCGCGCAGGACACCGAGCCCGAGTTCCGAGGGGATCGCACGGCCCGCCTCAGCCAGCGCGCGAATCTGACGTATCGCCTCCGCGTTCATGCCGGCCGCCAGCTTGGCATAGATCGGGCGGGAATTCGAGCGTGATTTTTCCCGCGCGGCGCGGGAAAAATCAGTTCAGCCAGCCGGTGATTCGGGCGAGCAGGCGCACGTACTCCAGGTAGTTCGGCCAGGAGACGTCGGGGGGGATCCCGTGGTCGCACGACGGGACGTAGCCGCCGTCCCGGACGACCGGCTCGATCCGTGCGATTTCCCGGCGGAGCGTGTCCCCGCCCCTGGCCATGGCGCGCTTGTCGATGCCGCCGTAGAAGGCCATCTCCCGCCCGAACTGGCGGCGATAGGCCACGATGTCGTTGCCGGCCGCCACTTCGATCGGGTTGCAGGCATTGATGCCCGCCTCCATCCAGATGGGGATCAGTTCCCCGATGTACCCGTCGGAATCCATGCCATAGATGGGGCAACCGGCGCCGCGTATCAACGCACCCCAGCGCTTGTAGACGGGCAGCAGGAACTCGCGGACCATAGCGGGCGAAATCATGGAGAAATGCTTGTAGGCCATGTCCTCGCTGAGGTGGACCTGATCGGGGACCACGCAGCGAAAGACGCGCTCGAGCAGCGCCGCCACGTAATCGCCCCAGAACGCGACCATGTCGCGCACCAGGCCGGGATCGTCATAGAACAGCAGGCAGAGCGGCTCGAAGCCGGTCCATTCGCGCATCTGCCAGAAGGGCCCGTGGAAACTGACGGTCAGCGGCCAGTCCCGGTCCTGAAGCCGCACCCCGCGCGCCTCGGCATCCGAAGGCAACCGGGCGGGGTCGTCGGGGTCGTACCGCTTCTTCATGGCTTCCCAGTCCGCGCGCGACTCGACCGGGCAGCGGATCCAGCGGCGGGTGACGAAATCGATGGCGTTGCGCAGGTACTCGACGGTGTAGGTATTCGCAATCTCGCAGACGTTGCCTTTCCAGTCTTGCACAATCTGCGTTTCCGGGCCGCGCTCGAGCACCTTCTCCTCGAACTGCGGGATCATCCTGTGGTTCACGCCAAAGCCTTTCCCGTTCCCGGGCCAGGCCTGCGTGCCGCCCGCCGCCCGGTAGGCGTACTCCGCAACGTTGCCGACGCCGGCCGGCATCCCCTGCGCAAGCCAGGCCTCGCGGGTCGACTTGCGGCCGCCGCCCGGCTCAAGGGGCACCTTGTCCGGTTGCCCGAAGAGGTACGTGGCCCGAAACCGTTCTCGTGCATTCATCGCACTCTCCCTCCACATCGCTACCGCTCCACGCGCCCCGCCCGCGACAATGGATTTTTCAACCTATACCTTGAACCATGCCAACCGAAGAACAACATAGACATTCTCGAGCTCTTATGTTAGTATTCCGGGAACCTGCACGGAGTTCAATGGATGGAGCGACCTGAGCTATGGATCATTCAACCACCCATATTCCGGAGACGTACAGGGAAGAACGGTTCCGGACGCCGCTGGAAAGCGAACGGAAGATGGGGTTGTGGGTTGACCGGATAGGAGAAGGGATCCGTACGGTCGGGACGCAGGTTTGGGGATCGCGGCTTCGGATTCTTGGCCAATATGCGGTGGTCTACACGGAGGCGGGCGACGGGGAATTCGTGTGGGGCACGAACCGGCGTGCGGCGGTGGGGCGGCAGGACGTGATCGTGCTGTTTCCGGAGATAGCGAACCGGTACGATCCGGTTCGGGTTTGGACGCAGAAGTGGATAGTCTGGAACGGGCCGGAAGCGGGGACGCTGGAAGCGCTGGGCTATTTGAGCCCGGAGCATCCGGTTCTTCGCGACGCGGCCGGAGCGGTACCGCGCGCGTATCGAGCGTTGAAGGGCATCATGCAGAGCGAGAGTCTTTGGGCGGTGCTGGAACGTAAGAGCATCATACTGGCCATGGTGCTGGAGCTTTCGGGCGCGCTTCGCCAGGCGCAGCGGCCGCGGCACACCGACGCGGCCATGGAGGACGCAGTGGCGCACCTGCGGGCACACTACGCCGAAGCGCCGGCCATTCCGGCGCTGGCGCGCCGGGCGGGGCTGAGCTCGACGCATTTCCGCAGGCTGTTCAGGGCGTACACGGGCAGCAGTCCGAAGGACTTCCTGACGGCGCAGCGCGTCTCGAAGGCGAAGGAGTTGCTGGCCAGCGGGCTGCCGATCAAAGAGACGGCGGCGCGGGTCGGCTACGAAGACCCGTTCTACTTCATGCGGGTTTTCAAGAAAGTCGTGGGGGTTCCGCCGGGCCGGTTTGTCGCGCGCGGGTGCGCAACATGAGGGCTTGCCTCTGCCGGGGAAAACGGTGTATAGTGGGGCCGTCCGCCTAGGAACGCGAAGGCCGGTAGGCGCCTGAATCTGCTGAAGGAGACTGTTCGCCATGAACCGTTTGACACATGCCCCTGTAGTCGGTTTGCTGGTCGTCTGCGTGGCCCTGCTGCTGTGCACTCCTGCCCTCGCCGCCTCGGTCACGGAGGGCGACACCCTGCAAACGGTGCTCAAAACGCTGGGCAAGCCGCGCGGGGAAATGAACGTGAAAGGCAGCACGGTGCTCATCTACGACACGCTCATTATCGAGATGCGCGACGGGCGGGTGGCGGCCGTGCAGGACCTGGCGGCAAAGAAAAGGATGGCGCGGGTCCAGGCCCGAAAGGACGCCGAACAGCAGAAGGCGCAGCGAGCACGGCTCATGGCGGAGGGTCAGGCCAAGAAGGACAAGACGCTGGCCGACCCGGAATTTGCGAAACTGACCGGCAAGAAGCAGGTGGCTTTCTGGGAGCTTTTTGCCAAGCAGTATCCTGACGTCGACGTCCGGGCGGAGCTGGCCGACGCGAAGAAGAAGGCAGCCAAGGAAACGCCGGCCGAGGCGCAGGCGACGGGCGAGGCCGTGACGGGCGCAGAAGCGGGCGGCGAGGCCACGACCGGCGCGCAGGCGGAAACGAAGGACGAAGAGAAGGACGAGAAGAAAGAGGACGAGAAGGAGCTGACGCCGCGCCAGAAGCAGGAGAAGCTGCTCAAGGAGCTGGAGGCAGAGTTGGCGGCGTGGCCCGAGACCTACGGCAAGACACACGGCCCGGGCCCGCGACGCCGGGCGCGACAGCGGCTCTGGAAACTGGAAAACGAGTTGATTCCCGCGGCGCGGGAGAAGCTCGACCAGATGCCGGCGGACCAGTAGCCGGGCGCTGCTCTCGAGGATCCGGCGAAGGCGCCTCTGGGCATCGCTGCGAGATACCCCGGACATGCCCGCCGTCGGCCATCGGATTACCCGTACAGCGGGCCGAGCGTCTGGCAGGCCCGGAAGTCATCCCCCCCGAATCGATCCCACAGGGTCGGCCTGAAGATCTGGTCTGAGGGCACGTTGTGCATATCGACCGGGACCCGCAGCATGGCGTTGAGCGTCAGCATATCGGCCCCGATCAGGCCGAACGAGTTCGCGTCGTGGTTGGGCCCGATCCGCGACATATACTCGAAGGAGCTCATATCCCGGGGGACCCAGTAGGTTTCGGGCCACGTTTCGTTGGTGACGGCGCTGATGCGGTCGGCCACGTCCTTGGGCAGGTCGATCGTCTGGCCTTCGATCACGGAGCAGGTGAGCAACTCGCCGACGGCGTTGTAGCGGTAGGCGGTCATGGGAATGCCGCCCGGCGAGCGGTAGTGTGAGGAGAGGCCGTCGCCGGGAAAATACTCGAGGATGGCGGCCATGTAGGTTGTGCCCTTGCAGGCCTTATCCATCAGTTTCTGCTGCAGTTTCCCGTCTTTGCGCAGGCTGGCCGCCACTTCCTGCACGCTCATCTTCTTTCCGCCCCGCAGCAGGGCGAACACGTCCACGGCATAGTCGAGCGCGCCGGCGCCGGAGTTGCGTTTGTCGATGAACCCGTCGGGCGCGACGCGCTTGACGTCCTTACCGGTCGCCTTCTTGACGCTGGCCGGCGTCCAGTTGGTGCGGATATCGGCGAACATCTGCGGCATCCCGGTGAGCAGGAGGGCGACGAGCATCCCGATCGCGTTCTTGGAATCGTTCTCGGTGGCGACAATCATGGGGGCCCGGTACCCGTTCCAGTCGAACGAGCTGCACAACAGCGACTCGGTCAGGTCGTAGTTCGGGTACAGGTCGGTCCACTGGCGCTGGCCCTGGGTCCCGGCGGCGATCGCGTTGGCGCCCTGCGCCCACTCCACGTCGGCCTGGAAGCCCTGCCGTTTGCCGACGGACGAGTCGGCCAGTTTGGCGTTGCCGATCATGAGGTCGCGCACGACGAGGGTCATGGCCAGGCATTCGCGCAGCAGCTCGTCGTTCGAGTACGGGCGTTTCCCCTTCCCGTACAGGATCTTGAACCGCTTCTTCATGAACTTGAAGGCCTGCTCCAGTTCCTCGTGGTCGTAGAAGCCCTTGTCGATTCTGCCGCGGACTCCGACCATATCGAAGGAGACGGTGCCCATCCCGAGGTACTGCTGCATGAGGTTGCGCCGGACGTCGGAGCCGATGATCCCCATGGAGACATTGCCGACGGAAAGATAGTTCTTGCCACGCATTTCCGCCGCCGCGGCGGCGCAGCGGGCGAAGCGCAGGATGCGCTCCTCCACGTAGGGGGGCAGCAGGCCGGTTTCGCTTTCGAGGTCCGGGTTGTAGATGGAGAAGATGGGCCGCTTCTTCTCGTCCATGGCGGCGGTGAACGCCTTCAGCCACACGGCGCCGGGCCGGTCCGTCTGGTTCAGCCCGTAGGCCGCCTGCTGCCACTCGGAGCTGCCGACCCCCATGCACGCGCTCATGAGCTCGTCGCTGTAGGCCCAGGAGCGGCTGACCCAGATATTGGCGCTGACGCCCTGGCCGGCGTAGTACTCCTGGGCGATGGCGCCGGAGCGGGGGCCGTAGACGATTTCCGGGGCGACCACCACGCGCACCGGCGTGCCGTCCGGCAGGGTGACCTCGTTGGTGATCAGGTCGTACACCTTCTGCACCATGCGCCAGGTGTCCTGGACGTTGGATTCGTAGGCGCCCGTGCGCCCGTCGGCGACCGGGGTGATCGCGATCGTGGGCACGGCGCCCACGAGGGCGCGCTCCGACACCACAAAGCCCCGCCCCAGATGCGCGCGTGCATTGAAGTCCGCCCGGGTCAGCCTGTCGGTCCGTTTCATGGGTCACTCCTTCGAGGTTTCCAGGTTTCAGCGTTCAGGGTTCAAGACGGAAGACTGTAGTCGTTATGGGGCGATGTTTCAACCCTAAAACCCGTGCCGGAACCGCCGAATAAGCTGGTTGGTGGAGGTATCGTGGCGGAGTTCGGGCTCCGCGGACGCCCGCAATTCCGGCACAATCCGTTGGGCCAGCTCCTTTCCGAGCTGGACGCCCCACTGGTCGAAGGAGAAGATGCCCCACACGGCGCCCTGCACGAACACTTTATGCTCGTAGAGGGCGACCAGTTGGCCGAGCGTGCCCGGCGTCAACTGCCGGGCGAGGATGGTGTTCGTGGGGCGGTTGCCCTCGAACGTACGGTGCGGCACGAGCGCCGGGTCCGCCTCGAGCGCCGCGGTCTCCTCGGCGGTCCGGCCGAAGGCGAGGGCCTCGGTCTGCGCGAAGAAATTCGCCATCAGCTTCGCATGGTGGTCGCCGAGCGGGTTCAGCGAGCGGCAGAACCCGATGAAGTCGGCGGGCACCAGCTTGGTACCCTGGTGAATCAACTGGTAGAACGCGTGTTGTCCGTTCGTGCCGGGCTCGCCCCAGATGATGGGGCCGGTCTGGCAGGAGACGGTGCGGCCGCGGCTGTCCGTACGTTTGCCGTTGCTCTCCATATCGAGTTGCTGCAGGTAGGCCGGCAGGCGATGCAGGTACTGGCTGTACGGCAGGACCGCGTGTGTCTGGCATCCGAAGAAGTTGTTGTACCAGATTCCGAGCAGGCCCAGGATGACCGGCATATTCCGCTCGAACGGGGCGCAGCGGAAGTGCTCGTCCATGGCGTGGAACCCGTCGAGCAGTTCGCCGAAGGCGTCGGGCCCGATCGCGATCATGAGCGAGAGCCCGATCGCGGAGCACAGCGAGTAGCGCCCGCCGACCCAGTCCCAGAACTCGAACATGTTGGCCGTGTCGATCCCGAAGGCAGCGACCTTTTCGGCGTTAGTGGAGACGGCCACGAAATGGCGGGCGACGGCCGCGCGGTCCTTGAGCGTCCGCAGGCACCAGTCCCGCGCGCTCTCGGCGTTGGTGAGGGTCTCCTGCGTGGTAAAGGTCTTGGAGGCGACCACAAACAGCGTCTCGGCCGGGTCCAGGTCGCGGACGGTTTCCGCCAGGTGCGTGCCGTCGACGTTGGAGACGAACCGGACGGACAGGTTCCGGTCGGTGTAGTGTTTGAGCGCCTCGGCGGCCATGACGGGGCCGAGGTCCGAACCGCCGATCCCGATATTCACGATATGGCGGACGGGCTTGCCCGTATGCCCGAGCCAGGCCCCCGCGCGGATGCGGCGCGCGCACTCCGCCATCTGCCCGAGCACGCGCCGCACGCCGGGCATGACGTCCTCGCCGTCGACGAGAACCGGGCGCTGGCTCCGGTTTCGCAGCGCCACGTGCAGCACGGCGCGGTCCTCCGTGCGGTTGATCCTGGCGCCGGCGAACATCGCGTCGATCGCCGCGCGCAGCGCGCGGGCCTCGGCCAGCGCCAACAGCCTGCGCATCGTTTCCCGGGTGATCCGATTCTTGGCGTAGTCGAGGAACAGATCGCAAGCCTCCAGCGCGAAATGCGCCCCGCGCCCGGGATCCTCCGCGAACAGTTGCCTCATGTGCAGGCCGTTGACCTCGGCCCAGTGCGACTCCAGTGCCTTCCACTCCGCCAGATCCTGCAACGCCTTCTCCGTGCTCATGGCCCTCCCTGTCGCCGGCCCGAACGCCCGGCCGCCCGGCCCCGCGGGGTGTCGGAGGCCGGCCGTGAGCGCCGATTGCGACGGTTAACTCGACTGCTGATTGCGACGGCTGATTGCTGTCCGGCCCGTCCACGCCCGGGGGGTTGACGGGTGCGCTTGGCGCAGACGCTTGAGTGCGGCCTGAGGCACCGTCTAGTGTCCTGTCTCGCCAATAGGCTTGCATGAGACGGGGGTATTCCGGATGCACGGGGGCCGCGAAATGCGAAAGGCGATGCCAAAGCATCGTTGTCGCATTTCGCGGCCGTCGTGCG